>PAXM01000005.1 GCA_002714485.1 Acidimicrobiaceae bacterium | reverse complement strand
CTTAGCCTATGAGCCGACCAAAGCGGGCATGGTTAGCCTGATCGTGCACTCGACGCTTGCCAAGGCACTAGTTGACGCTGCCGAGTAGCCGGGCTGACGACCCGCCACCCCGCTTCCAGATCGGGTCCTACTCGACCACCACCACCATGTCGCCGGCGCCTACTGAGTCGCCGGGTTCGACGAGTACCTCGGACACCGTGCCAGCCCTGTCGGCGGCCACGTTGTTCTCCATTTTCATGGCTTCTAAAACGCAGACCGTGTCACCGGCGTCCACGTTGTCGCCCACGGCCACCAGTACCTTCACGATGGTGCCTTGCATCGGGACCACCACCCGACCGGTTCCCGAACCGCTAGTGCCCATACCGGACCGCTTGGCCCGAGTCCGGGGAGATGGACCGGCCGGCGGGGCGGCCTCCGGAATCCACATGCTGACGGCGAACCGGCGGCCGTCGACCTCCACAGAGATGTCGCGCCGAGTCGTTGGTGTTTCATCGTCTCCGGTAGTCGATGGTTGGACAGCGGAGGACACGGTGGAAAGATCCAGGGTCTCCTCAACCCACTTGGTGGAGTGGGTGACTGCAGCGAAGTCGGGGTGTTCCAAGATCGCGATGTCAGCCGGGATGGTGGTAGCTACTCCACGGATCTCGAAGTCAGCCAAAGCCCGCAGGGTGCGACGGATAGCCACCTCACGGTCCCGGCCCCAGATCACCAGCTTGCCGACCAGGTTGTCGTAGTACTGGCTGATCTCGTCGCCTGCCTCGTAGCCGCCATCGAATCTGATACCGAACCCGTCAGGTACTCGCAGAGAGTCGATTCGTCCCGGGCTTGGTAGGAAAGCCCCGCCGGAGGGGTCCTCGGCGTTGATCCGCACTTCGATGGCGTGGCCGGAGATCGTCACATCATCTTGGGTGAAGTCCAGCGGCTCCCCCGAGGCGATCAGGAGTTGCTGCTCGACAAGGTCGAGGCCGGTCACCAACTCGGTCACCGGGTGTTCAACCTGCAGGCGGGTGTTCATCTCGAGGTAGTGGAACACGCCGTCCTCATAGAGGAACTCAACGGTGCCAGCGTTGGTATAACCACAGCCCAGAGCCACAGCCACAGCTGCCTCGCCCATGGAGGTGCGGACCTCATCGGGGAGGTCAGGGGCCGGTGCCTCCTCTATGAGTTTCTGGTGGCGACGCTGGGCCGAGCAGTCACGCTCGCCCAGGTACACGGCATTGCCGTAGGCATCGGCGAGCACCTGGATTTCGACGTGGCGGGGGGCGGTGAGGTATCTCTCCATGTAGATCTCGTCGCGTGCGAAATAGGACATGGCCTCGCGCTTGGCTGACTCAATGGCGTCCTCAATGGTGGTCTCGTCGGTCACCACCTTCATGCCGCGCCCGCCGCCGCCGTAGGCGGCTTTGATGGCGACTGGATACCCGTGTTCTGCACCGAAGGCCCGGACCTGATCGGGGTCGGTAATGAACTCGGTGGTACCAGGCACGCCGTGTACGCCCACCTGTTCGGCGGCTAGCCGGGCACTGATCTTGTCGCCCATGACTTCGATGGCCTCCGGGGGCGGACCGATGAAGGCCACCCCCCGATCGGTCACCGCCCGCGCGAAGTTGGCGTTTTCCGAGAAGAAGCCGTACCCCGGGTGGACGGCGTCGGCGCCGCTCCGGTCGATGACTGAGAGGATGGCCTCGGCATTGAGGTAGCTCTCGGTGGCCGCCTTGCCCCCGAGGGCGTAGGCCTCATCGGCCAGGCGGGTGTGGAGGGCGTCACGGTCGAGATCGGAGTAAACGGCCACCGTGGCCACGCCCATTTCCCGGCACGCCCGGATGACCCGAACGGCGATCTCCCCGCGGTTTGCGATCAGTACCTTGGCGAACACTTCTCTATCATCGCCCGGATGGGAGGCTCCGCGCACCCCCACGAGGGAGATCATCGGTCACACGGCAACTTTGGAGGTTCCGGGAACCATTCCAGGTTCCGGATCGAGACAGTCGTCGAGACCGGTTCGACCAATGCTGACTTGGCAGATCGGATAGCGGGTGGCGACCTCGAAGTGCTGGACGGTCTGGTATTGCAGGCCGGTCACCAGACCGCTGGGCGGGGGAGGTTGGACCGCCGCTGGGATGCCCCACCGGGTGTGAACCTGCTTTTCTCGGTGCTACTCCACTTAGGTTGGCCCGCCGAGCGCCTGTCGCTGACCACCTCGTGCTTGGCCGTTTCGTTGGTTGAGGTGCTGGACCCCCTCGTCGGGTCCAGTCAGGTACCGGCAATCAAGTGGCCCAATGACGTGGTCCTGGTCGATCGTAAGACTGGTCGCCCAGCTGGCAAGTTGGCGGGCATCCTCGCCGAACTGGTGGGCGGGCGCTCAGGGAGTGGCCCGGCTGTGGTGGTGGGTATGGGAGTCAACGTGGGTTGGCCCGGACCTTGTGACGAGGCCCCACCGGGTGCCGTGTCTCTAGCAGGTTTCGGCTTGACGATCGACCCGGCGGATTTGCTAGTCCATGTTCTGGAGACCTTTGAAGGGCGCATTTCAGACATGGACGGCCCGGATGGGCTGGCGAGGCTCCGTGAGGCGCATCTGGCGAGCTCGGCCACCGTGGGCCGAACGGTACGAGCTGAGGGCCTTGGCGAGGACGTGGTGGGCACGGCGGTGGACGTTGGGCTCGACGGGGCATTGGTGGTAGAGATGGCCGACGGTTCGACCGTGGAGGTTCTGGCTGCTGACGTGGTGCACCTGCAGGTCGACTGAATGGGTGGGTCCGGTTGGTTGGCGCTTGCCAGCCGGTCAAGGGTCGGGGGTACTTGCCTCAAGCTCGTCGAACGCAGCGGCTATCCGGGAGGTCACCGGGCCTGGTGGTGTCTCGAAAGTCGTCTTGAACTCGCCAGTGATCTCCGAGATGGCGCTCACGTTGCGGGTGGCCGAGGTGAGGAAAGCTTCGTCGGCGGTCAGAAGTTCTCTGGGGTCGATGTCCCGGACTTCCACATCACCGTCGGGCCCTCCAGAGTCCTTCCGCTCGGCCAACTCAATGATCAGCTCACGGGTGATTCCGGAAAGGCAGCCTGAGGACAACGGGGGGGTCACCATCCGTCCGCCGATGACTAGGAACACGTTGGTCCCCGTCCCCTCACACAGCATCCCGGCGGTGTTGCAGAACAGTGCTTCGGTGCAGCCGACCCGTCTGGCGGCAGCTAGCGCCATGGCGTTCTCGGCATATGAGGTCGTTTTCAGACCCGATAGAGCACCGTGTTCGTTCCGAGCCCAGGGAACTAGGTGGACCCGTTCGGCATCGGGCCAGGTATTGCCCCCCGAGGTGGCAACAATCAGCGTGCCCGGGCCGTCGCCCCGACCTGACCCGAGGGGCCCAGCACCGCTCGACCAGGTGATCCTCAGCAGGCCAGCTTCCGGGTCTGCGGTCAGGACCTCGTCAACTGCCGATCGGATCTGCCCCTCGCTCGCCTCGTTCAGGCCTAGCCCCCTAGCGGAGCGACCAAGGCGCCGGAGGTGCCGACCAAGGGCGAAGGGGACACCATTAATGACCTTGGTGGTCTCGAACACGCCGTCGCCAACCACCACGGCGTGGTCATCGGCCCGCACTGCCGCTTCACCAGGAGCCAACAGGCGCCCATTGACCCAACTCACACCCACTGCGATGCCGGAGGGTGAGTGAGTGGGGGCGGGGGTCGTTTCGGCCATCGGCCGCAGGCTAGATCGCCACCATGACGGATAGTGGGCGCCCGGGACGGCTGGAAGGCCACTGGTAACCTGCAGGTTGTGTCGGATGCCCCTGTCGACGGACCTGTCGATAGGCCCGCAGATAGGCCTGATTCCCTCGAGGCGCCGTCCCAGTCCCAGTCAAGGGACCTTTTCGGGGGCGGTCCTGCATTTCGGCGCACGTGGCCCCAGCGACTTCTGATTGGAGCGAACATCTTGCTGGCCTTCGGCCTGTTTGCCGGAGCGTCACGCCTGGCCTCCTTCGAGGAGGCGGTGGGCAGCATCATCCGGATCGATGTCCCCGCCGGTGTGCTAGCCGACCTTGACATACCGATTGGAGCGGACGGCACCGAGGCCGACGGTCAATCCGTCCCCGACGCGCGACCCAACGGGTCTGCTGATGACCAGCCTTCGCCTCCACGCAACATCCTGCTGATTGGTACCGATAGTGCCGTGGGGCTTGACGAGGATGATCCAGCCGGTCATCGGGACCGTACGCCGGGGGTTGCGCTCGCCGACACCATCATGCTTTTGCGTCTCGATCCCCATTTGGGTACCGCATCGCTGGTCTCGTTGCCGCGAGACCTCTATGTGATGATCCACCGTCAGGGTGTGCCAGTACGGGAGGAGAAACTGGCCTCAGCGCTGTTGGTGGGGGGCATGGAGTTGGGGGCGCCGACGCTCGTCGAGACGGTTACGAGAAACTTCGGCGTGCCGATCCACAACTTCGTGGTCATCGATTTCTTTGGGTTTGAGGCCGTGGTGGACGAGATCGGCGGGGTGCCCGTGTGGTTCTCCCATCCTGCCCGTGATGTGGCGTCTGGCCTCTACGTGTCCGAGGCGGGGTGCACGACGTTGAACGGTCGGGCGTCGTTGGCATTCGTCCGCAGCCGCAAGATGGAACTCTTCGTTGACGGCCGTTGGCAGCGCGTCGGTGTATGGAACGACCTGGAAAGGAACCAGCGCCAGCAGGACTTCTTGACGCTGGCTCTCGAGCAGGTGGTCAATACTGGTGCCCGGTCGATCATCGTCCGCGACGACCTCATCGAGGCAGCGGCCCAGTCGGTGGTGCTGGACGATCGCCTGACCCTTCGGACCCTGCTGGGCCTCGGCAGCGCGTTCGCCGGATTCGACCCTTCTGACCTAGGACGACACGTCCTCCCGGTCTACGACGACAAGGTGGGTACGGCATCAGTACTCAGGCTCCAACCGGAGGCCCGACGGGTCTTCGACGTATTTCGGGGGATCACACTGCGACCCGAGGATGTGTCGGTGCTGGTCGTCGACGGTCGGGGCCCGATCGACGAGTCAGTGCCTGCCTACGCCCAGTTGGTACTCAAGGGCTTTCCGGTCGAAGTTGGATCGGGGGAGCCTGTTTCCCTAACAACGGTCCGGGCCAGCCGGGACCGGTTCGCGGCCGCAGTCCTGGTGGCGCAGATGATCACGCCGACCCCCCGGTTCGAGTTTGTGGACGCCCCGACTCTCGGGGGACAGGTGGAGCTGATCCTCGGTGAGGACTTTGCCTCGTTTCTGCTGGTGCCCCGAGCACTCCACGAGGTGGATGCGCTGGCCCGTGCCGCCTTACCTGAGCGCGACGGTCCGGAAACCGAACAATCGGCATCCGAACCCCGGACGGGCCTAGCGGAGTTGGCGATCGATGTCTTACCGGCGCGAGCCGGGAACTGGCTGCCGGCAGAGCTACGGACCTCGGTCGATGGTCGTCGGCCCGATGGGTCGGCGTGTTCCTGAACAGGGCCTCGACGGTCGGTGGTCAGCCGTGACCTGCCTGCGGGTCGCGTTCCTGCTGGAACAGCCGTGGCACCGGGTGCCCGGTGGAACCGCCGTGGCTGCAGTCGAGTCGGCCCGTGCGTTGGATGAACACAACGACGTAGACCTCTTGGGCATCACGGCTCGACACCGTTCTACCGATCTGCCGCCGCTGTTGTTCGGCCCCGGTAGTCCGGATCATCTGTCTTTGGTGTCCTCAGTGTTGCCTCGTTCTTTGTTGTACGAGGCATGGCACTTGTTAGGTCGACCGCGCGTAGACCGGCTGGTCAGGCGGTCCGGTTGGGCGCCCGATGTGGTCCATGCTTCCGGTGGCGCCGTGCCGGCCACCCGCTCCCCGTTGGTAGCGACGGTTCATGATGTGGCTTGGCGTCACCACCCAGGGGCGTCCACGCGACGAGGTCGTCGCCTTTTCGAAGGTTGGCTGAGCGATGCCCGACGGGCTGACCGGATTGTCTGTCCGTCCGAGGCCACACGCAGTGATCTTTTGGAGGCTGGCTTCGACGGTGACCGCATCCGGATCGTGCCGCTTGGTGTCGGACCGACGGACGTCGAACCAGGCCTACCGTCTCAACTCCGGGCTCGCCACGGATTGGAGGGTCCGTTCGTCCTATGGGTCGGCACGCTTGAGCCACGCAAGAACCTTGACCGTCTAGTGGCCGCCATGTCGACGGCGCCACTGAGCGAAGTGCCATTGGTGTTGGTCGGCCCGGATGGATGGCGGATCGATGTGGCCCGGACTGTGGCTCCCCTAGGAGAGCGGGCCGTGGTCGTCGGGTCGGTGTCGGAAGTCGAGAAACGAGCGTGGTACGAGGCGGCGGACGTCTTCTGTCTTCCAAGCCTGCACGAGGGTTTCGGCCTCACCGTCTTGGAGGCCATGGCCCACGGTGTCCCGGTAGTCACTTCGGCTGGCACGGCTACAGAGGAGGTGGCCGGGGACGCCGGTCTGACGGTCGATCCGACTGATAAGTGGGCGATCGCTGGGGCCCTACATGCCGTTTTGGACGACGGGAAACTTGCCGCTCGACTGGCCGATGCGGGTCGGATCCGGGCCGCCTCCCGTCGTTGGTCGGACACCGCCGATGGCCTGATCGCGGTCTACCGCGAGGTGGCCGACTGATGTGTGGTGGCACCGGTCCGGCAAAGGCTAGCCCATCTCTGATCGGGGTCGACCTCCTGTGGTTAGTACCCGGTGACGTTGGCGGCAGTGAGGAGTACGCAGTGCGTACCCTGCTCGCCTACGCGGCCCACGGCCCGGCTGGCATGCGACCGGTCGTCCACCTCAGTACTGCGACTGCTGAGGCCCACCCAGAACTGGGGGCCGCGCTGGACCTCGATGTCTGCCCGGTGCGCAACCGGAATCGGGGACGCCGACTGCTGGCCGAGTCGACCTGGCTGGCTTCACGGACCCGTCACCTGGACGCTGTCCACCACGTGGGTGGGAGGATTCCAATCCGGACGAGCGCGCCCGTGGCCGTCACCGTCCACGACCTCCAGCCCCTCGACCACCCAGAGAACTTCTCGGTAGCCAAGCGTGCCTATCTGGGTCGGGCGCTTCCCCGTTCCATACGTCGGGCTGACGTGGTGGTCACCGTGTCGGACACTGTGGCTCGTCAGGTTGTGGATCGGTTTGGGGTGCCGGGCGATCGGGTGGTGGTGGTTTCATCGGGAGTCAGGCCACCTGCGGTTGTTTCCGGGTTGGCCCAGCCACCAAGGTTTCCTACCATCCTCTACCCAGCTGTGACCCATCCACACAAGCGCCACGTGTTGCTCGTTGAGGCCTTCCACCTGCTGGCCGACCGCCATCCGACCGTTCGGCTCGTGCTCACCGGGGGTATAGGTCGTGCCGAGGCCGAGGTCCACCAGGCCATCGAGGCGGGGGCACACGCCGATCGGATCGAGCGGACCGGAAGGATCCCGGCTGAGGCGATGGTCGAGCGTCTAGCCGCCTCGTCGATCATGGCATTTCCGTCGACCTATGAGGGATTCGGTATTCCCGTCGTGGAGGCCATGGCCGCTGGAGTACCGATCCTGGTGGCGGAGGGAACGCCGGCTGCCGAACTGGTGGGGCCGGCTTCGGTGCTCTCGGCTGCCGCAGGCCCGAGCCGGTGGGCCGAAGGGCTGGAGCGCTTGCTTGTCGACGACGGTCATCGACTGGAGCGGGTAGAAGAGGGCCTCGTCGGGGCAATGGCCCACACTTGGGAGGTTTCGGCAGCGGCCCTGGAGCAGGCGTGGCGACTCCTCTTGGCCACCGGGTCGTCCTCCTCGCGGTCTGGTACGAGGATCTGACGGTGCGCCTCCTGATCCTGACCCCGCATTTCCGGCCTGATTCGGCGCCCACCGGTGAGATGGTTTCGTCAATCGTTGAGGGCCTGACCGCCGAGGGCCACGACGTTCACGTCCTCACCTCACTGCCCTGGTACCGGGACCACCGGATCGAGCGCGATTGGCGTGGCCGGCTAGTGCGCCGGGGATACTGCGGTGCGGTGACGGTGACTCGCGTCTACCCGTTCCCTGCCAACAAGCGAAACCTGTGGGCCCGAGCCATGGGGTTCATNGGCTTGACCGGCTTGGCCACGTTGGTCGGGCTGACCATCAGGGGGCCGTTCGCCGGTGTCGTGGCCGTGTCGCCACCACTGACTTTCGGGGCAGCCGGCTGGCTGTTAGCCCGACGGCACCGTTGCCCGTTGGTGTTTAACGTCCAAGACGTGTTCCCTGACGTTGCCGTTGAGGTGGGGGCAATCCGGTCTCCGCGAGCAATCCGGTTCTTCCGGTGGATGGAGAGGATTACCTATCGTCGGGCCGACGCCGTCACCGTCCTATCCGAAGACCTAGCGACCAACGTGGTAGCCAAACTGACCGGTTCAGAAACGCGGTGCGGTGCGCAATCAGTGGGGAATCAGATAGTGAGGCCNGTGGTGAAGGTGATTCCCAACTTCGTCGACGTGGATGCGATCCGGCCGGCCGTCCGTATGACGGAGTACCGCAGAGAACATGGGCTGGGCGACCGGACGGTGGTGATGTACGCCGGCAACCTTGGACACTCCCAGTCACTAGATCTTGTGATNGGGGCCGCCGACCGCCACCGGGACCGACCGGACCTCGTCTACGTGCTGAACGGGGGAGGGGTACGGGCTCATGCGATGCGTCGCGCAGCTGAGTCTCGATCCAACCTGGTTGTCGTCGAGTACCAGCCCCGGGAGCGGGTGTCCGAGGTGCTGGCCAGCGCCGACCTTCACCTCGTGCCGCTTCGGGCCGGCTTGGGGGCGTCTAGCGTCCCGTCCAAGATCTACTCAATTCTGGCGGCTGGACGACCGGTGGTCGCCTCGATCGACGAGGGGTCCGAAGTGGCCCGCGTGGTTGGAGAGGCTGGNGCCGGTGTGGCTGTCCCACCTGATGATCTCGACGCCCTTGTGAGGGCCGTCGAGGATCTCGTCGCTGATCCGAGAGAGCGGGCCAGGATGGGTAATTCTGGCCGTAGGTGGGCCGAGNCGTGGAACTCACCNCGCCAGGTCGCATCGACTTATGCCGACCTGATCNCTGAACTAGCCCGCTGAACCGCTCNANCAGGTCGGACAGATGATCCAAGCGGGCCTCCGATAGCCTCAGCGCCCATGGCACGTGGAGATTCAGCGAGCAAGGTTGCGCGTGCCGCCCGGGCAGGAGCCTCAGGCGGTATTGGGGAGCGACGGAAAATGGGCTTTCCGGTGATGGTGGCCCTTGTCGTCGTCCTCGGCGCACTGCTGGTCTTCTGGGCACGGACCGACCGGGAGGCCACCTCAGCGCCGCGNGTAGGCGACCACTGGCACTCGGCGTACGACGTGTACGTCTGTGACACCTTCCGCTCGAAGATCGTGCTGGAGACCGATCCCAACGGCATTCACAGCCACGGCGACGGCTTAATTCACATCCACCCATTCAACAAACTGGCATCGGGTCGTGACGCCGTCCTCGGTGAGTTCTTCGCCGCCTTCGGTGGCTTCATCGATGACCAGTCGTTCATGCTTGACACGGGCGAGACAGTGGTAGAGGGGTTTGACTGCGGTGGCGAGCCGGCGGTGTTGAAGGTGGCCCGCTTCGACGCCGACGACCTCAGTCGTGAGCCCGAGATTCTGACCGAGGATCTGGCCAATCTGCGCCTGCTCAAGAACCGGGAGGCGTTCACCATCGCAATGGTGCCCGAGTCCGTCGATCCTCCGGCACCCCGTGCCGAACGGCTGTCGTTCTTGGACACCGTGGATCCGAATCTACTGCAGTCGGACTCGCCGACATTGGCGACTACGACGACCACAGCGGACTAGCCGGTCGGGCCGTGCAGGCCGTTGTCCTCGTCGGGGGACTGGGAACNCGCCTTCGTCCGTTGACNGCGGACATTCCAAAGCAGATGTTGCCGGTGGTAGATCGGCCCATGATTGAGCACGTCGTGGCTCATNTNGGCGACCACGGGGTGACTCNGGTGGTNTTGTCANTGGGNTTCCGACCCGAATCNTTCATCGATGCTTACCCGGATGGNGTGTGCGCTGGTATCCCGATTCGTTACGCGGTCGAACCNGAACCGCTGGATACGGCGGGTGCGGTTCGGTTNGCGGCGGTCGANGCCGGCATCGTGGAGACCTTCCTGGTTCTGAACGGTGACGTCCTGACCGACCTCGACGTNTCGGCCATGGTCGACCGTCACCGGACGGCGGGAGCGACGGGGACTATCGCCCTAACCGAGGTGGACGATCCGTCGCACTACGGCGTGGTTGACCTTGTACCTGANCGCGAACCCGACGGGGAGGTTCCCGGCGAGCCGGTGGCTGGGGTCTCCGGTCTAGTGCGGGGCTTCGTGGAAAAGCCATTGCCCGGCGAGGCCCCCTCCCGATGGGTGAACGCGGGGACGTACGTGCTGGAGCCCTCGATTTTGGATCGAATCGAAGGCGGTCGACGGGTGTCCATCGAACGTGAAGTCTTCCCGTCTCTGGCCGCCGAGGGAAGCCTGCGGGCACTTTGCTCGGCCTCCTACTGGTTGGANACCGGTACCCCGGAGACCTACCTCAAGGCCCAGTTGGACCTCATCGACGGAACCCGCGCACGGATGGACCCAGTTTCCCGCACGGCGATGGTGGCCGCCGACGCCGAGGTGGAGCGATCCGTGCTCCTTCCAGGGGCCTCGGTCGCTTCCGGTGCACGGGTGTGTGACGCTGTCCTCATGGAGGGAGCCGNNGTGGAGGCCGGGGCGACAGTCCGTGACTCGGTCTTGGGTCCAGGTGCTCGGGTGGGCAAGCGGGCGGTGGTCACCGGTCTAAGCATTGTCGGGCGAGCAGCAGTGGCTCCTGCTGATGCGAAACTGGATGGGATCCGCCTCCCCGATGGNCCATCTGACGAGCGATTCTCGAGGAAGGGTTGACCGGTGGCGGTGCTGGTAACCGGTGGCGCCGGATACATCGGTAGCCACACCGTGGTGGCCCTGCACGATGCTGGTCGACGGATAGTCGTACTCGACAACCTGTCAAACTCNTCGGAAAGGGCCGTGGAAGCCATGCGGGCCCTGACGGGAAGCAATTTGCCCTTTGTGCAGGGCGACGCTGCCGACGTTGACCTGGTGTCCCGCACCATCGTCGAACACGACATTGATGAGGTGGTCCACTTCGCGGCGTTCAAGTCGGTATCGGAGTCGGTACAACGGCCCCTGGCCTACTTCGCCAACAACATGGGGTCGCTGGTTGGCGTAGTACAGGCAATGGAGGCCACTGGAGTGCGCCGGATGGTCTTCTCGTCGTCGTGCACCGTCTACGGGGAGCCCGACGAGGTGCCGGTTACAGAGGAGTCACCCACTGNAGCAACCAACCCCTATGGCTGGACCAAACTGCATGGCGAACAGTTCCTTGAGCAGGTGGNAGGNGGTCGGGGGGCTCGACGTGATGATCCTGCGCTACTTCAACCCGGTGGGTGCCCACCCGTCGGGATCTATGGGTGACGATCCGCACGGGGCGCCAGCCAACCTCGTGNCCCACCTGATGCAGGTGGCAGCCGGGCGCNTAGACCGCCTTCCGGTATTCGGTGNCGACTACGACACCCCGGACGGGTCACCAGTGCGCGACTACCTCCACGTCGTTGATCTAGCAGAAGGGCACGTAGTAGCACTCGATACATTGCCCGCCTACCCGGGGTGCAGAGCGATCAACCTGGGGACCGGGCGGGGATACTCCGTGCTCGAGGTGGTCGCCGCCGCCGAACAAGCTCTCGGACGTTCGGTCGCCCACGAGGTGGTGGATCGCCGTCCTGGTGACGTGGCCTGCATCTGGGCTGGAACCAACCTCGCCAAGCGGCTACTGGGATGGACCGCCAGTCGCGGCCTGACCGAGATGTTGGTCGACCATTGGCGCTGGCAGGAGGCCCACCCCGACGGTTACGGCAACTGATCTGCCTCCGGCGACCACACTTGGCGCCACAGCGGCATCTGGCGAAAGATTTGCGCCTACCGGAAGAGGTCGTCAGCGGGGTCCCTGACCACGTCGGCAACCACCCCACCGTTGCCGAACCACGACGAGTCGACCCCCCGCACGATGGCCACAGGCACGCCGTCGGCCTTACCCATTACCAGTTCGGCGGCCGAGGCGATTTCATCGACGACGGCGACCTCGGTGACCTGGAGTTCTCGCCCCAGGGCATCGTTGGTGCCCCGGAGGTCTACCACCGGTCGGAGGCCGGCACAGCCGATGGCCACGTCGGTGACTCCACGTCGCCAAGGCCGGCCGAATGTGTCGCTGATCACCACGGCTACGTCGACGCCGAAACGGTGGATCAGAGCATCGCGGATCCTGCGAGCCGAGCGGTCCGAGTCAACTGGGAGGAGAGCAGCCCGACCGGCTTCCACATTGGATAAGTCGATACCGGCGTTGGCGCACACGAACCCGTGCTCGGTCTCGCTGATGATCAGGTCACCTCGACGCCGGAGTATCCGGACCGACTCACGTTCTACCAGCGGCTTGTGTCCGACCTTGGGGTCCACGTCGACTAGACGATCCTCGGCCTTAGAGACCACCTTCTGGGTCACCACCAGCACGTCGCCGTCAAGAAGGCTTTCCTCGGTCCGCCGTGTCGCCTCGGCGATCATGGCCGCCAGGTCGTCGCCAGGTCCGATCTCTCCAATGCCGGTCACCGGGATAATGATCAATGAGCCGCTCATCGTCGCTGCTCCGTTTGTGGGTTTACTGACAGAGTCGAGGAGAGGATGGTCCGGCAGAGGTCGATGGTGACCTCAATGTCGGTCATCACCGTCGGGGTGACCACACACGCCATGCCCTCGGCCTCGACGGCATCGGCCAGGCCGGCATCCACGTCGTCCACCACGAGGGTGGCAGCGATGTCCCGGTAGAGCCGGGCGACGCCGACCACCGTCGCTTCGTGGCCGAGCTCGCGCAGCATCCGCTCGGCAGGACCTTTCAGGGCCGAGCCGGCAACGATGGGCGACACGGCGACTGCGTCGGCTCGGCGGGCGGACAGGGCTTCACTGATGCCTGGAACGGCGACTACCGGTCCGATTGACACGATTGGGTTAGAAGGGGCGATGACTACGGTGTCGGCTGAGGTGATGGCGTCCAGTACCCCGGGTGCCGGGCGGGCCTGGTCCGCCCCGTCGAACCGTACTGCGGAGATGGGCACGTCGTGACGGAGCCCGACGAAGTAGTCCTGGAAGCCAACCTCGGGCCCGGAGACGAGGGTCACCATGGTGGCTACCCGGTCCTCGGTCATGGGCAGGAGTCGAGCGTTGACGCCGAATGCCCGGGCGATCTCGGAGGTGATTTCGACCAGAGCGGCCCCCTCTGCTAGACGGCTGGTCCGGTGGAGATGGGTTCCGAGGTCACGGTCACCCAGACGGAACCAGGCCGGCCCGCCTAGGCGTTCGAGGGCGTCCATGGCTTGCCAGGTCTCGCCGGCTAGACCCCAGCCAGTGTCGGGGTTCACCGCCTCAGCCAACGTGTAGGTCACAGTGTCGAGATCCGGTGAAACTGAGAGGCCGTGTAGGATCAGATCGTCGGCGGTGTTGACGATCGCTGTGACTTCGTAGGCCGGAACGGTCTGGANCATGCCCCGTAGTAGGCGGGCCGCTCCCACNCCTCCGGCCAGCACGGTAATCATCGGCTTAGGAGAGGTTCCGNAGGCGACCCTCGAGCAAGGCCATGTCGGCGTCGACCATCATNTCGACCAGATCAACNAAGCCGATGGTGGGNCGCCAGTCGAGGCGNTCGGCGGCNAGAGACCCGTCCCCGACCAGCAGATCCACCTCGGCAGGCCGGTAGTACCGTTCATCAACGACCACGTGANCCTCCCAGTCGAGNCCCACCCGGGCGAAGGCGACTTGACAGAACTCCCTGACGGTGTGGGTCTCGCCGGTGCAGATCACGAAGTCCTCGGGTTCGTCCTGCTGCAGCATCCGCCACATTGCGTCTACGTAGTCGCCCGCGTAGCCCCAATCCCGCTTGGCGTCCAGGTTTCCGAGTCGCAACTCGGTGGTCTGCCCAAGGGCGATCTGGGCCGCACCGTGGCTGATCTTGCGGGTGACGAACTCAAGNCCGCGCCGGGGGCTCTCGTGGTTGAAAAGCATCCCCGAGCAGGCGTACAGGCCGTAGCTCTCGCGATAGTTGACGGTGATCCAGTGGCCGTAGACCTTGGCCACTCCATATGGGCTTCGGGGATGGAAGGGTGTGGATTCGGTCTGGGGGACCTCGTGGACCTTGCCGAACATTTCGCTGGAACTTGCTTGGTAGAAACGGATATTCGAGTCGACGAGGCGGATGGCGTCGAGCATGCGGGTTACACCCANGGCCGTCGTCTCACCGGTCAGGACCGGTTGGCCNAAGGATGTCTGGACAAANGACTGGGCGGCCAGGTTGTAGACCTCGTCTGGNGCGTGTTCGCGGATGNCCTCGACTATGGACAACTGATCTAGTAGGTCTCCGGAGTGAAACTCGATCCGGTCCATGAGGTGGGCGATGCGTTCGTAATTGACCGTGGAGCTTCGTCGGACCATGCCGACAACCTCGTACCCNCGATCAAGCAGGAACTCGGCCAGATAGGAGCCGTCCTGNCCGGTGATGCCGGTGATGAGGGCGCGTCGCGCCGTGGTGGTTTCGGTCACGGGCTCAGTCTGCCGGGGACGATTCATAAAGGCGCCGTCGGGCATCTTCCAGCACTTCGGTCAGTGTGGATTGAATGTCAAGTAGGGGCTCCCAGCCAGTGTCTCGCCGGATTAGGGAGGCATCGCCACGTAGTTCTGGTAGGTCCACCGGGCGGTAGAGGTCTGGAGCGTCCACCGGTGTGACCGGACAGTCGGCCAGCGAGAGAAGCAATTCGAGTATCGACCGGATCGAGATGGCTCGACCGGAGCAGACGTTGTAGGCCGTATCTGGCCGGCCGCTCGTGGCCAAAAGGCGGTAGGCCCTCACCACGTCACGGACATCTGTGAAATCCCGCCGGGCATCGAGATTTCCCACCTGAATGGAGTCCTCGCCACGAACCTCACACCGGGCGATCCGCAGTGCAAGCGCCGAGCAGACGCCTGCTTCTCCCTGGCCNGGTCCAAAGTGGTTGAAGGATCTGGCGCGAACGACGTCCTGTCCATATCCGACGTGGGCCTGCTGGGCGATCAGGTCGGCCATGGCCTTACTCGCCGCATAGGGCGATGCCGGTCGGAAGGGTGCGGCCTCATTGACTGGCAGCTCATCTGCAGTTACGACCCCGTAGACATCGGCGCTAGTTACCGTCACCACTCGACCAACCTCCGTCCTCCGGGCTGCGGCAAGGAGATGGTGGGTTCCCTCGGCATTAACCCGGATAGTGGTAGCCGGTTCAGTCCAGGATCGGGCAACGTCGGCCTGGCCGGCGAGGTGGAAGACCACATCGGGGAGATGGTGTCCGAACAACTCGGCGAGCCCATCTTGATCGAGCACGTCGGGCCCACCCGATGACCGATCGGTAGACACCACCTCGTCGCCCTCCGAGAGGAGGTGGTCAACCAGGTGTCGACCCACGAATCCGGCGGCNCCGGTGACCAANGCCCNCATCGGACGACCGCCGCCGGTTGGGCCTGACGGGAAGTGTGCACTGAAGCATCGTAGGAGGCGGCGTGGTACGGATCCCGCCCGGGTGGGGACATGGTGCGGAAGTAGTGTCGGCAACACCGTGGATGCCGCACCCCCTCCTGTCGGCGGCCAGCCGGATACCGCCGGTCTAGGCGGTTCGCCGGCGCCCCGAGCGTCGTCAGCCCCAGTGCTGGCCATGGTGGTGGTAGATGACGAGGCACCGGCTCTCGAGGCAGTTCTGGCGGGCCTGTTGGCCCAGGAACATGCTCGGATTGAGGTGCTGGTCGTGGACGTTCGCCCGATGGGTGACCGGGTGGGCAACGAGTCGCACGGCCCACCGTCTCTAACGGAGAGGGTCGGGCTGATCGCCCCATCGTCGTTAGTCGTCCATGCGCCGAGTGTGGCGGGTCACGGTCAGGCCGTGGCGACCGGATTGCGAGCTCGCTCGGCTGAGCGGGCCGGGTCGCCCGATCCGCAGTTCCTGCTCTTCGTCCCGGGTCAGGTGGTGTTGGGCGATACAGCGGTTCGTCGCCTAGTCGAGCGGGCGGTGGAGGTCAACGCTGGGGTGGTTGGGCCCAAGGTGGTCGGACCCGATGGGGCGTTGGAGGAGACCGGCTGGAGATTCGATCCGCTTGGATCGCCGGTACCAGTTGTCCCCGATCCCGAGCCCGACCAGGGGCAGCATGACGTCGACCTCCAGCCTGACGCGGTGGCCGGTGCTGCGTGGATGGTTCGTGCCGACCTGTTCGCGGAACTGGAAGGCTTCGACCCCGACGGGGTGGATGGGACCGGGCATCTGGAGTTCTGCCAGCGGGCCCGGGCTGCGGGCGCAGCGGTTGCTGTGGTCCCGTCGGCAGTGGCCCGTCGGGTGGGGGTACCCGATTCGGTGCGCCACCCTCCGACGCTGGTGTGGCCAAGGTTCCGACTACGTCGTTTGATGGCGTCGCCGGTTCCCGTCCTGCTGATACGGCTTCCAGTCCTGACAGTGGCAGCACTGGCCGGCGTTCTCTATGGCATCGGCACCGGCCGCTTTCGGCATGCCCGAGGACTTCTGGGGGCATGGCCGTGGAACCTTCGGCGGCTCGGGTCGGCACGTCGATGGGCTGGAGTCGGCACGTTTTCGCCTTCGTCGATCGGGGCAGGCGACCACCGTGCGTCCTGGTGGCTTGCACTCCGCCGGGTAACCACTGGGCGGGTGCTGGCGGGAGATGACGACCGATCCGACGGACTTCGGCATCTGAACAGTGCCTTTTCCGCAGTGTTCGGACCGGGTGGCTTAGCCATCATGATCGCCGTCGCGGTACTCGGCTTCGGGTCCCGGTCGCTGATTGTCGACGGCCTCTCTCCGGTCGGACGCCTACAGCGTCTGCCAGGTGAATCGGGCGATCTGGTTGCCGGGTGGTGGGCTGGGTGGCGGTCCACCGGCATGGGGACGTCGGGTTCTGGACCCGACGGTCTGGGTCTGGTCGGGCTACTGGCCGGGATCTGGCCGTATTCGTCTGACTCCCTATGGACCGTGCTGGTGCTCGGGTCGTTTGCGGTGGGGGCGTTCGGCATTTGGCGACTGGCCCGGCCAGTCGGAGGTGGCAGGTCCCGTGCAGTCGCTGTCCTGGTCTACCTGGCTGTCCCGATCCCCTACGAAGCGCTTCGTACTGGGCGTCTCGCTCCGTTGGCCGCCTATGCCGTAATGCCGTGGTTGGTTCGTCGACTGGCCGGGGCCCAGGCTATGGCCCCCTACGGCCTACGGGGCGGTGAACCGGGTCCCGGGGCCCGTCTAAGGAGTCTCTGGTCCGACGTGTTGGTCACCGGTCTGGCACTGGTGGCATTGGTGGGAGTGGACCCAGTCTTACTGGTGCCGGCGACAGTCGTCTTCGTGGGTCTCGTGGTGGGGACCGTTCTGACGGGTACCACGGACGGGTTATCCCGGTTGATGATGGTTGCAGTTGGGGGCGCAGCGCTAGCAGCCGTGGTCCACTTGCCGACAGTGCTCTCGGTCTCGGGGTCAGACGGCCGCGGCTGGGCTGGTTGGCTGGGAGGGCCAATCGCAGGCGGGTGGGGTGCCACCGATTCGATCGGTCTCGAGGGGATCTTCTCGCTGGATGCCGAGGCGGACGGTCCGTCCGCGGCGATGGCGTTGTTCATCCTCCCGGCGCTGGCCCTCGTTGCAGCTCGGGGCCGACACCTCTCAGTGGTGATCCGGGCCTGGTTCGTGGTTGTGGGGGCAGCGTCGTTGCTGGTCATGCTGGACCGGGAGTGGCTGGGTGACAGTGGATCGGCCCTGCGGGCGGTGGACCCCGGGGTCCTTCTGGTGGTGGTGGCGGTCGGCCTGGCTTGGGCATCGGCTGCTGGTGTGGCCGGGCTCGGCTCTGATCTGGCCCACCTCGCCCGGCAGGTTCACACGGGCCGGTCGCTCCGGATGGTACGAAATGGTCTCTTAGGCGTCGTGGTCGCTGGTTTGTCAGTGGGCGTGGTGCCGGTGCTGGCCGGTTCCTTGGCCGGTGATTGGGGAACGGCGCGAACTGACCTGGCATCGGCGCTACCTGGGACCGGTGGTCGACTCGTCGATGGGCAGTTGGTGCGCGGTGGCATCGCGCGCGTGCTCTGGCTGGGCGACCCCATGGTGCTACCCGCTGCGGGTGTTCCGCTGGCATCGCCTGGTGACCGTTCTGGTCCATGGGACCCGCTGGCCATGGCGGTCACTGATGGCCTCCCGGATCTGTCCGACCAGTGGACGCCGGGGGAAACGGCAGGCCTGGCCGAGTTACGTTCAGCCCTGCGTTCAGCATTAGATGGGGCCACCCACCGACTGGGCGCTGATCTGGGGCGATGGGGAGTGGCCAACGTGGTGGTGGTCAGTCGGTCGGCACCGGTGCCCGAGCCGGGAATCGAACGACCGGTGCCCGACCGCTTGCTTGAGGTTCTGGCCCGCCAACTCGACCTAGAGCGCGTGGAGGCGGTGAACGGGGCGTTGGTCGTCTATCGGAACACCACGGTGGAGGCGCCGTTCTCGGTGGTGCGGGACCGGAATCGGAGGGTCGTTCCAGCCCTCATCGGGCGCCGTTCCATGGGAGACCTGGTCATCGAGGCACCCGCCGATGGCGCGCTCCGGTGGATGGTTGGCCCGGATGATCGATGGCGGATCCGGGTGGATGGTCGCCCGGCGACTGTGTTGGCGGCTGGGGAGGCGTACGGAGTTGCCCATCGCCCATCGGTCCGGGTGGCGACAGGAAGCGTGGTCTCCCTGAAACTTGACGATGGCTGGTCTACGGGTCGTCGTCGGCTCCAATTGGTGATGGCTGGTCTGCTCGCCCTGCTGGCTAGCTGGGCACGGACCTCCCGCGATGTCTCCCTAGCCGGTGAACAGGAACGGGTGAACCGGTGATTGCCAAACGGGGGCCGGCCATCGTTTTGCTTGCAGCGTTGGGGATCGCGACTGCAGCGACATCATCGGGTCTGGAGGTACAGGTAGATGCCGGTGACCGTCCGGAGGCGCGATCTGCAGTGATCTTGGATAGGAGGTCGACGGCCCTCTGGTTCTGTACGGGTCCGACTGCTGGTCTGGCCGAGGTTGATGCCCGGATTGTTGAGGTGGTCGGTATTTCCGCGTCACCCACTGAGGGTCGGGTGACGGTGGTCGATGAAACCGGTCGGGCTGTCGAGCGGGCCTTTCGGATCGATCCTGGTGGCCGTTTGGAAGTGTCGCCGGGCCAGTTTGTGTCGGGAGCAGCGTTCGCTGGGGTCACTGTCGAGGTCCGGGGTGGTGCTGCCGTGGTGGGCCAGACGGTGTTGGGCCCGGATGGCATGGACCGGCGGCCTTGCACCACACGGGCTGCCGACGCCTGGGTTGTCCCGTGGTCGACTACGGCCCGGCCCGGCAACCGAGCCTGGGTTTTGCTCCACAACCCCTTTCGGGCCGCTGCGGTGGCTGATCTCCGATTCGTCGGGGACATCGGTCGCCGAGAGACCTTGGATTCTCAGGGGGTTGTGGTGCCCGGTCGTTCGGTGGTTGCCTATGACGTGACTGAACGGATCGCCGATTCAGCGGTCGTGTCGGCCACAGTGGACGTGCGGGTGGGACGAGTGGTGGTTGCCCGACTACAAGTGTCGGATGGTTCGGGACCCATGGCTACTCGTGGTCTGGACCTTGTTCCCGGAGTACCGGAGGCGGCGACCCGGGTCTTTGTGCCTGGCCTTGCCAGGACCGGCGAGGAAGCCGATGGGGGATCTGTGGTGGTCGTGAATGCCGGAGTGGAGCCGGTGGAGGCCGAGGTGGTGGTCCGGACTGCCGACCAGGATCACGGGGTGGAGCCGTGGCGACTGGTGCTTCGCTCTGGGCAACGGCATGTCGTGGACTTAGACGACGGTCGCCTTGAGGGGATTGGACCGTTCGGGGTGGAGGTGCGCACGTTGGACGGTCGACCCCTCGCTGCGTCGGTGCTGCAGCGGTTCGGAGAGGTGGGGGGTCTGTCGGTCCGACCGGCGGTCGCGGTGGCGGCCCGTGGTTGGGTGGTGGACCTGGGTGAGCGCTACGGAGCGATGACCGACGTGTTGGCCGTGATGAACCCGGCGATTGAGGGCATCGCCACCATCGAGGTGAAGGTTCTCGCAGGTACAGCTCCCGCCAACGTGGTCCGGTCTGTGGAACTTTCCCCTGGGACACAGGTGTCCTTCGACCTGGGAGCGGGACCGCCGGTGGTGCTGGCCGTTGAGTCGACGGCACCGGTCATCGCGTCTGTCCATGCCAGGGCAGAATCCTCGGCGACGGGATCGATAGCTGTCGCCGTCGCTGGGACCGAAGCCCGACCGGTCCCCAGCCGGTGAACAGGTCCGCCAGTAGGGCTAGGTCAGCTTCCTGCGCTGCAGCCGTCCGGCGTAGAGCCCGGCTCCCGGAGTTCGGCCAGTGATCCCCACAGGTGGGTGGCGCTCACCGGCCCCACGTGATGGTTGCGCACCACGCCGAGGGCATCGGAGATCAGCACCATAGGTACGGCCTCGATGGCGTACCGGTCGTGGATGGCCCGGTCCCTACCGACCTCGACTTCCTGAACGGCCACTTCAGGGCTGGCCAGAGGTGAGGCGGTCGCCATCACCGAGTCGCACGAGTCGCACGAGTCCGAGGTGAACACGGTGACTAGCCACGGCGCGTCCGGGTGTTCGAAGTCGTCGCGGTCCAACTGTTCGGGCACTATCCAGCCGGTTCTGACCGGGGCGTCGGGACGACGCCGTTGCAGCAGTAGGGCGAGCCCGGAGGCGACTGCCGCTACCGCTATGAGAAGGATCAGGCGGTCCACCGGTTGATCCGGTCGTCGGTTGGGTCAGTTCTGGTCGGCGACCGATGGATCGCTGACGGTCGGTTCCATGGGTTCCGGAGCGCCGTTCGGAGTGGTCGCCGATCCGGTGGCCCCGGTGGTGTCGGTCGCAGCGGCCACCAGTCGGTTGACCTCCTCGCCGCTGATCGTTTCGTGCTCGAGCAACGAGCGGGCGACCAGGTCCAAGGCGTGCCGATGGTCGGTCAGGACCTCCCGGCAGCGAGCCTCCTGTTTGGTCAGGATCCGCTGGACCTCCTGGTCGATGAGGTGCGCTGTCTCATCGCTGTAGTCCCGGCTGTGCATCAGGTCGTCGCCCAGGAACACCTGACTCTGAGAACCCCACGCCATAGGTCCGACGCGCTCGCTCATTCCCCACTCGCGAACCATCTTCCGGGTGGTTTCCGTGGCCTGCACGAGATCGTTGCCTGCCCCGGTCGACGTCACGCCGAACACCAGGTCCTCTGCCATGCGCCCGCCAAGCAGGATGGTCAGGCGGTCCTCAAGGTAGTCACGTCGGTAAGTGTGTCGGTCCTCAGCAGGGAGTTGCATAGTCACGCCGAGGGCCATGCCGCTGGGAATGATCGTCACCTTGTGAAGTGGGTCGGCGGTTGGCAGCAGGGCGGCACAAAGGGCGTGGCCGGCTTCGTGGTAGGCGGTCATCTCCTTCTCCTCGTCCGACATGGCCATCGACTCGCGCTTTTGGCCCATGAGGGCGCGGTCCCTGGCGTCCTCAAAGTGGTCGGCCCCTATGGCGTCGTCCCCATTGCGGACGGCGATGAGTGCCGCCTCGTTGACCAGGTTGGACAGGTCGGCACCGCTCATGCCCGGCGTGCCGCGGGCAACCACGTCCAAGTCGACGTCCTCGTGGATGCGCTTGCCCTTGACGTGCACGTCGAGGATCTGTCGCCGGTCGTCCAGTTCCGGGAGGGGCACGACCACCTGCCGGTCGAACCGTCCGGGTCGCAATAGTGCCGGGTCGAGGATGTCTGGTCGGTTGGTGGCGGCCATCATGACAATGCCCTCGCTGCCTTCGAAGCCGTCCATCTCCGACAGCATCTGGTTGAGGGTCTGCTCGCGTTCATCGTGGCCACCGCCCAGTCCGGCCCCCCGCTTGCGCCCAACTGAGTCCACCTCGTCGATGAAGATGATGGCCCGCCCCATCTTGCGGGCAGACTCGAACAGGTCGCGCACCCGACTGGCTCCCACCCCGACGAACATCTCCATGAAGTCCGAACCGGTCACCGAGAGGAACGGAACGCCGGCCTCTCCGGCCACCGCCCGGGCGATGAGGGTCTTGCCGGTCCCCGGTGGACCAACCAGGAGTACTCCCTTGGGAACCCGGGCACCGATCTCGGCGAACTTCTCGACCTCCTTCAGGAAGTCCACGACCTCTCGGATCTCCTGCTTGACGCCCGCGTAGCCGGCCACGTCGTCGAACGTGGTGCCCGGTCTCTCGGTGGTGTAGGTCTTGGCCCGGGAACGGCCGATCGACATCATCCCGCTCATCTGGCCCTGGGCCCGGCGGTTTATCCACCAGAAGAAGAGGATGATCAGGCTGACAGGAAGCAGGAGGGGGAGCCAGTTCTGGAGGAACCCGGGTTGCGGCGTCTCGAAGCGCACCGCGGCGCCGCTATCGGCCAGGAGGCGTCGATCGTCGATGGACAGCTCGAGGGGTCCGGTGGTCTCGAACGTCGTACCTGCGTCGTCGACGAATGTGATGCCCCCAGTCTGATTGTCGACCAGTACGTCGGTGACCTCGGCCGCCGCCACACGGTTCAGAAAGTGGTCGTACGCGACTTGGTCGGTACTGCTCGAGGGGAGGAGGCCGGGGAGGATCAAGGCGGCGGCCACTAGTCCCATGACCAGCCAGATTCCCCACCGGGGCCAGCCCTGATCCTTCTTGCCTTGTGGACTCGGGCCCGTGGGCCCATCTGGTCGATCCACCATGGCTTCCAGCGTACGGCGACCCTGTGACCGTCAGACCGTCTGCAAAAGAGACACAGGTTATTGCTGGCGTCGGTCGGCGACAGGTACCCGTCGGTAGGGTTCGGCTGATGGAGGGTCCGACGGACGGTGAGGTGGCCACGGCGTCGCGCCCGTCTGTTCCGTGGGGGTTGGGCCACATCGGGATCGGTTGGCTAATCGGCATGGTGGCCACCGTCATTGCCATGGCGGTTGCCGTGGCAGCGGTGGGAAGTGAGGCTGTTGANGATCCGAGCTTGACGGTCGGGGCACTCCTTCAGGGATCCCTTTACGTGGGCCTGGTCGGGATGCCCGTTTGGCTGGTGGTGACCCGAGGCGTCCAGTGGGCCGAGCTTGGCTGGGAAGGCCCCAGATCGATCGGACNTCGGCGCAAGGCCTATCTGCGAGAAGCGGGCCAGGGTCTCCTCATCGGGGTGGTGGCCCAGTTGGCGGTGGTGCCGGCCATCTACGCACCGATCCTGCTACTCACCGACGACCTGGACGTTTCGGGTCCGGCCCGTGAACTAGTCGACCGGGCCGACGGTCTCGGTATCGCCCTACTGATCCTGATGGTCGTGGTGCTGGCACCGGTGGCTGAGGAGATGTTCTTCAGGGGGTTGGCCCTCCGGGCGTTGGAGGCGCGGATGGCNCCCCGGGCNGCGCTGATCGCATCTGCCGCCTTCTTCGGCGTTACACACTTCCAACTACTGCAGTTGCCNGCGCTGGTCATGATCGGGNTGGTGTGCGGATGGCTGGCCCAGCGCGACGGGCGACTGAGTCGCGCCCTGTGGGCCCACGTGGGCTTCAACGCCACGACGACCGTTGTCCTCNTCGCATTATGAAGTTGCCTTCCGATCCCGTGANCGACAACGTCGTTGACGACGCAACCGACGACGCGGCTGACAACTTCGCTGACGACACTGTCAGCCCGGTGGCCGTCGCGCTGCGACGCGTGCCGCTGACCCGGTGGGTGGATCTGCTGATCGTCTTCGGGGGCGTGTGGTTCGTGCTCTGGGTGGTGAATCCCGATGGGGTGCTGTTTATCCGCTCGATGCCGACTGGCGGCGACCTCGGGGCGCACGTGTGGGGGCCGGCGTTTCTCAGGGACGAGTTGCTGCCCCAGTTCCGGCTGACCGGATGGACACCGGACTGGTACGCCGGGTTTCCCGCCTACCACTTCTACATGGTGGTGCCGATNNTGCTGGTGGTGGCNGTTGACGTCGGGTTGGCCACTCCATTGCTGGTCGTGGTGTTGCCTGCNCTGGTGGCCGCCGCGGTGGTCGTTAANCGGCGCCGCTCGTCGGGCTGGGTGGTCCGCCTGGGCCTGTTGGCCGCCTTGGCGGTGCTGGTGGTGCCCGTCCACTACGGCATGGCCATCAAGTGGGTCACGGTGCTCGGCTTGGTGGTCATGCCTTTGGCCGGTTGGGCCACCGGTCGCCTGGCCGGCCTGCCCTTCCCAGGTCCCGCGCTGACCTCCGTGGCCACTCTGCCATTCCTTTTCGACAGGTCGTTCAACATCATGGGCGGAAACCTGATGTCGACCATGGCCGGCGAGTTTGCGTACGCCCTGGCCATGGCTACCTGCCTGGTGTATCTCGGACTGCTGGTCCGAGGCCTGGAGACCGGCCGGGGACGTGCCCCGGCCGCCGCCCTGCTCGCCCTTACCGGCCTGTGTCACCTACTCGTNGCCTTCTTCGCCNTGGTGGCTTCGGTGGTGGCCCTCGTAATCCGCCCGGGCCGTCAGGCCCTGCANTGGCTAGTCACCACCGGGCTGGTGGCCGGGCTGTGCTCGGCCTTCTGGGTGCTGCCGTTCTGGTGGCGTCGGGACCATCTGAACGACATGGCGTGGCACAAACTCACCCGCTTCCGTTCGTATCTTTGGGACCGAGGCGACTTGGCTGCCGACTTCCTGACCAACGANCCNCCACTCCAGCCGTTCATCGTGGTGGCTGNGGTGGGTCTGNTGTTATCGNTTGCTTTCCGTCGNCGCTTGGGGTTCGTGCTGGCCGGCTCTGCGCTGATNCTCGGGCTGGCCTTCGTNCATCTACCGGAGGGTCGCCTCTACAACGGCCGGATCCTCCCCGCCTACTACCTGAGCATCTACCTGCTAGCTGCCATGGCGGTGGCCGATGTGCTGCGTTTCGTTGGACGACTGGTGGACGGCATCGTTCGGTCGTCTACGGGCCAACCGGGACGGCTGGTGGCCGGTGGTGGGGCNGTGGCTGCGTTTCTGGTGATGGTGGTNATGCTCGGCGTTCCCTTGCGGGTGCTTCCCGGTGGGTCAACCGAGGGCAACACCTACCGGTGGATGGGCATCGAGTCGACTGAGCTAAACCTCGGACGGTCGTGGGTTCGCTGGAACTTCGAAGGCTANGAGGCGCGGGTTGGGGACTCGTCGGGAGGCGGCTGGGAGGAGCAGCGGGCTCTGGCCTCCACCATGGAGGACCTAGCTGCCGAGACCGGGTGCGGNCGTCTCATGTGGGAATACAACNGNAACTTGGTGCGCTACGGGACCCCCATGGCCCTGATGCTGCTGCCTCACTGGACTGACGGCTGCATCGGTTCCATGGAGGGNCTCTACTTCGAGGCNTCCACGACAACGCCATACCATTTCCTCGTNCAGTCNGAGCTTTCGGTTGAGCCGTCGCGCGCCCAGCGTGGCCTGCCGTATCGGGCCTTCGACTTGGATGCCGGCATTGACCATCTTCGACAGTTGGGCGTCCGCTGGTACTCGGCGTTCTCCGAAAGGGCGGTGCTTGAGGCGCGTGCCCATCCGGGCCTGGTTGNGGTGGCGGACAGCGGGCCGTGGACGATTTTCGAGGTTGGAGGGGCTGACGCCGTTGTGGCCCTCGACGTTGAGCCGGCGGTCTTCATTGACGTCGACCACGAGGGCTGGTTGNACCCATCGGTCGAGNTGTTCCAGCAGGGGTCCACTGCTGTGCCTCGCACGGTGGGCGGCCCGGCGTCATGGCAGCGAGTGGCGGTGGGGAACGANCCCGAGCGTCGGTCGCTTCCGGCTGTAGCAGTTACCGACATAGTTAGCGGCGTGGACTCGGTGTCGTTCCGCGTGGATCGGGTTGGCGTGCCGGTTCTCGTGAGGACGTCCTACTTCCCCAACTGGAAGGCCGATGGCGCCGATGGGCCTTGGCGGGCCACGCCGAACCTAATGGTGGTGGTCCCGACTGCTGAGGACGTACGCCTCTACTACGGGCGGACGACAGTCGACGTAGTAGCGATCCTGCTGAGCGTCGTTGGTCTGGTGGCGTTGGTGGGCATGACTCGCCGACCGAGGCCGATGTCGGGACCGGCTCTATTCGATGTGGCGGCCGCTGGTCCGGACGGTGACCGGCGTCTGGACCGGTGGGTGGACGGCCGGGTGGACCGCCGGGTGGCCGACGCCATCCTTGAGGAATCGGTTGGGGGACCGGACGGGGGATCGCTGCTCCAGTCGTCTGATCCGGAGGCGGGGGTCCCTTCATGAGGGAGCGGTTGCGGAGGTTCGCGGTGGTTGGCCTGGTCGCCACCACGATTGACATTGGGTTGGCCGTCATTTTGCTGGGTAACGGCTGGGATCCTTGGGCTGCTGACGCGATAGCTCTCGGCTTGGCGGCGACGGTGGCCCGCCTGCTCCACCGGTCGCTGACGCTGCGCGACGACCCGTACGCCCGCTGGATCAGGCTCCGACGGGTCTTCGTGACCGTGGTCGTCATTGCTGGCCTGGTCGACTTTGGCGTCCTCACGGTCGTTCGGTCGTTGCTCGATGGGCTCTTGGACGGTGACACCGGATCCTGGACAGTCGATTTGGGCGCCAAGTTGGCAGCCGTGGTGGTGGCTGGAGCGGTTCGGGCCGTTGCCTACCGGGCGTTCCTATTCCGGGTGATCCGACGGGAGCAGGACCTTCCCTCGCGCCGCCCAATGCCCGACGCCGAGATACGGGTCACCATGGTCATTCCGGCCTTCCGGGAGGCCGATCGGATCGGTGAAACGGTGGTTCGTGTCCGGTCCGAGCTAGGTGCTGCATTGGGTGCCGACATCGAAGTGGTGGTGGTTGATGACGGGTCGCCGGACGACACCGCCGCGGCCGCCGAGGCTGCTGGTGCCGATTGTGTGGTACGTCTCGATCGGAACCGGGGTAAGGGGGCCGCCGTGCGAGCTGGGGTGGCTGCGGCGAACGGTCGCACTGTGGTGTTCACCGATGCAGATCTGGCTTACGGCCCCACCCAGGCCGCAGCGCTGGTGCACAAGGTGGAGGAGGGGTACGACGTCGTAGTGGGAAGTCGGCGCCACACTGATACCACCACGCTGGTCCGTGCGGGCCGTCTGCGCGAGGTCGGTGGCCGTCTGGTCAACCTCACCACCCACGCCCTGCTGCTTGGTCAGTACCGAGACACTCAGTGCGGACTCAAGGCATTCCGCTCTGATGTGGCACGCCCACTCTTCGAGGCGTCGACGCTCGATGGCTTCGCCTTCGACGTGGAGTTGTTCCATCTGGTCGAACGGTGGCGTCTCAGTCTTGCCGAGGTGCCTGTAGAGGTGGAGAATTCGGAGCGGTCCACCGTCCAGCTGTTGCGCGACGGGATCCGACTGGTGGTCGACCTCGTCCGTGTGCGCCAGCGGGCCCGCAACGGCGACTATCCCGAGGCGCCTGCCCCCGAGGCAACGGTCTTTGAGGCTCCCATTTTTAAGAAGTATGACATCCGTGGACAGGTGCCCGAGGAGTGGGACGAGGATGTGTCTGAGGCCATCGGGCGTGGGTTCGCCAATCTTGTGCGTCGTCGCGAACCTGACACCACGGCCGTTGTAGTGGGCAGGGACATGCGACCCAGTGGTGTTTCACTGGGTGAGGCTCTCGCCCGGGGGATCACAGCGGAGGGTCTCAACGTGGTCGATCTTGGGTTGGCCTCAACGGACCTCGTCTACTTCGCCTCGGGCCACCTCTCGGCACCCGCTGTGGTCCTTACTGCCAGCCACAATCCCGCCGGTTACAACGGCATGAAGTGCTGCTTGTCGGGTGCTGCACCGCTGGGATACGACAACGGCCTGAACGAGGTGGAGGTCGAGGTCCAGGCTGAGCTAGGGGTAGCGACCCGGGATAACGAGATGCCGGTCCGAGCGTCGGGAACCATCCGCTCCCTCGACCTCCTGGATGCCTTCGCCGACCACGTGCGGTCGTTCGTCGATGTCGACCGCCTCCGCCCTCTGCGCCTTGTGGTGGACACGGCAAACGGAATGGGTGGCCTCGTCGTCCCGGCGGTGTTCGACAGCCTTCCGTTCACCGTCGATCATCTGTATCCGGATTTGGACGGCACCTTTCCCAATCATCCAGCGGACCCCATCCAACCGGAGAACCTGAGGGACCTGCAGACCCGGGTGTTGGCCACTGGCGCCGACCTAGGGCTGGCATTTGACGGTGATGCCGATCGGGTCTTTCTGGTTGATGAGCAGGCCCGACCCGTCTCGGGATCGACGACCACAGCGCTAGTGGCCAGGGGGATCCTCCGACGGGAACCCGGGGCGACCGTCCTGTACAACCTGATCTGTTCGAAGGCCGTACCCGAGGTCGTGGTCGAGGAGGGGGGTCGAGCAATACGCACCAGGGTCGGCCATACCCTCATCAAACAGGCCATGGCCTCCGAGGGGGCAGCTTTCGCCGGTGAGCATTCGGGCCATTACTACTTCCGTGACAACTTCCGGGCCGATAGTGGACTGATCGCCGCCTTGATGGTCCTTGAGGCCCTGTCGGTTCACGATGGCCGGATGAGCGACTTGATCGCGCCGTTGGAGCGTTACGCGGCCTCCGGGGAGTTAAATGCCGAGGTCGACGATTCGTCGAAGGTCATTGAGCGGGTAGCTGGTCACTTCGGCAGGGTGGCCCCCGAGGCCGTCCAGGATCGCCTCGATGGCTTGACAGTTGATTTCGGCGACTGGTGGTTCAACTTGCGCCCGTCTAATACTGAGCCACTGCTACGTCTCAACGTCGAAGCGGTTGATCGCGAGACCTGTGCATTACGGGTCGACCAGGTCCGGAACCTGTTCTGAGGATTAGCTGGGGCGTTCGGACCAATAGCCTGTGTCCATGACTCTCGATCCGAAACTCCTTGAGATCCTCGCCTGCCCGGAGGACAAGGGGCCGTTGCTTTGGTTCCCGGACGAGGATGCCCTCTACAACCCGCGCCTAAGGCGTTGCTATGCGGTCCGCAACGGCATCCCGGTGATGCTGGTCGATGAGGCCACTCTGGTCGACGACGCTGAACACGAGCGGCTCACTGGCCGGGCCAACGCTGAAGGCATCCGACCCACCTTTGGGGACTGACCCGTCCTCAGGCGGATCTTCCGGCATATCCGAGCAGACGCGACCAATGGACCTGTTGGACGGGGTGATCCGGTCCTACGACTGGGGTTCAACCACGGCGTTGTCCGACTTCCGTGGAGTGGAGCCCTCCGGCCAGCCGGAGGCCGAGTTCTGGTTTGGCGCCCACCGGTCGGGACCGTCATCCTTCCGCGCTGATGGCCGTTCCGCGACATCTTTAGAGATGCCGTTTCTGGTCAAGGTGCTCGCTGTGGATCGGCCGCTCTCGTTGCAGGTCCACCCTGACGAGGCGACAGCCAGCGTTGGGTGTCGACGCGAGGATGTTGCCGGCGTGCTTGTCGACGATCCGCGACGGTGTTTCCCCGATGGACGGGCTAAGCCGGAGGCTGTGTGTGCAGTGGGGCAGTTCGAGACGCTCTGCGGGTTCCGGCCCATCCCCGAGGCGCTGGAGATGGCCGCAAGGTCGAACCTCCCGGAACGGGTTCTGGGTCCGCTCCGGTCCGGTGATTGGTCGACTGCCGTGGCTTCGGCACTCGCTGCGCCACCCGAGGAGGTGGCGGCAGTGACTTCGGCAGCCGAGGCGGGCGATGGGCCGGCTGCTGGGTTGGTTGGTCGGCTCGCAGCCCTCCACCATGGGGACCCCGCCCTGCTCCTCGTCCCGCTGCTACGGCACCACGTGCTGGACGACGGCGACCTCCTGTACGTGGCCCCTGGAGTCCTACACGCCCACCTCTCGGGTCTGGCCGTCGAGGTGATGGCCGACTCCGATGACGTGGTTCGGGCAGGGCTGACCAGCAAGTTCGTCGATTCCATGGTTCTCGTGGGTCTGTTGCGGCCTGAGCGGCTGGTCGACGTCGAGATGGCGACAGGGTCGGTCCACCGCTACGACCTGGAGGTGGACGACATCGTCCTCAGGCGGTTGTCCGGTAACGGCCTAGACGTCGAGGTGGGCGGAAGCGGTGGACCCGAACTGCTGTTGTGCACCGATGGCTCGGCGTCGGTGCGGTCCGGAGACGGTAGGTCCGACCTGGTTGCGCTGCGGGGGGAGGCAGTGTGGATCGGCCCCGGGGACGGGCTGACGGATCTACGGGTGGACGGTACCGTCCACTGGGTGGCATGCCGAGATTTGGGGTGTCACGCCCAGTAAACTATTGGGACCGCGGCTGCATGACCCGGAGTCAGACGACCCCAGCCCGGCTTCAAAAACCCCCCCCGACCTACTTGTTATTCCGGACCTCCGGAGTTCGGGTAGATCCGACCACGAGGCACCCCGGTGCCATGGAGCCGACATGACCGCGCCAGCCTGTCCTCTCGCCGACGACCACCGCGTCGCTGACCTCTCGCTCAACGAATTCGGTCGCAACGAGATCCGCCTTGCCGAGCACGAGATGCCCGGCCTGATGGCCTTGCGGGCCGAGTTCGCTGATTCCCAGCCGTTAGCCGGTGCTCGGATCACCGGCTCGTTGCACATGACCATCCAGACAGCGGTTCTCATCGAGACTCTGGTTGCTCTGGGNGCGGAGGTCCGCTGGGCGAGTTGCAATATTTTTTCAACCCAGGATCACGCGGCCGCCGCCGTGGTCTGCGGTCCCGACGGATCGCCCGATGACCTCCGTGGCGTGCCGGTGTTCGCTTGGAAGGGCGAGACACTTGAAGAGTACTGGTGGGCCACCCAGCAGATCCTCCAGTGGCCCGGGGAAGAGGGNCCCAACCTGATCCTCGACGATGGNGGTGACGCCACCATGCTCGTNCACAAGGGTGCTGAGTATGAGGCGGCCGGNNCGGTCCCGNCGGCCACTGAGGACGATCCCGAGGAGTGGCAGGTGGTCATCGCCACGCTCANCNCCTCTCTAACTGACGATCCGCAGCGGTGGACNCGTATCGCCGCTGGCATACGGGGCGTGTCAGAGGAGACGACCACCGGCGTGCATCGGCTGTACCAGATGCNNGAGGCNGGCGAACTGCGGTTCCCGGCTATCAACGTNAACGACGCGGTCACCAAGTCCAAGTTCGACAACCTCTANGGCTGTCGACACTCGCTGATTGANGGGATCAACCGTGGNACCGACGTGATGATCGGNGGCAAGACNGCCGTGGTGTGCGGCTTCGGTGATGTTGGAAAGGGCTGCGCCGAGTCGCTGCGCGGTCAGGGNGCCCGAGTCATNGTGACCGAGGTCGANCCGATCTGCGCGNTGCAGGCNGTTATGCAGGGCTACGAGGTNAACACCATCGAGCGGGTCCTCGACGAGGCTGACATTTTCATCACGGCAACTGGNTGCAAGGACNTCATCACTGCNGAGCACATGGGTCGGATGAAGCATCAGGCCATCGTCGGCAACATCGGGNACTTNGACAACGAGATCGACATGGCCGGCTTGGCNCGCATGTCCGACGTGCAGCGAATCAGCATCAAGCCCCAGGTCGACGAGTTCGTGTTCCCCGACGGGCACTCGGTGATCATGCTGTCGGAGGGACGTTTGCTGAACTTGGGCAACGCCACAGGTCACCCCAGTTTCGTGATGTCGGCCAGNTTTTCGAACCAGGTTTTGGCCCAGATNGAGTTGCATAACCGGGCCGAGGCCTACGGCACCGACGTGGTGACTCTCCCCAAGGAACTCGATGAGAAGGTGGCNCGCCTNCATCTGGACNCGCTAGGCGTGCGTTTGACNGAGTTGTCGAGNGACCAAGCCGACTACCTCGGCNTATCGGTNGACGGTCCNTACAAGCCGGGGCANTACAAGTACTGATTTCANTANTGAGGCTNGGAATCNNGNCCCCCCTAGGCTCGGTTTCCGTGCGGAGCGCGGTACTGGGCCTAGCCGGAGGAAGTGGGGCGGGCAAGACGACCTTGGTCGACGGCTTGACGTCGCGGCTACGGGGTGAGGTATCGGTGCTCTGGTTCGACGAGTACTACCACGACCTCGTGCACCTGTCGCCTGATCAGCGGGCGACTGTCAATTTCGACCACCCGGACTCGTTGGACGAGGTGCTCCTGATCGAACACCTTGACGGCTTGCTTGCTGGNCGGCCGGTTGANGTGCCGGTCTACGACTTCGCCACTCACACCCGGACCGGTCGTACCCGACGGGTGGAACCCCGGCCGGTGGTAGTGGTCGATGGNATTCTGGTGCTGGCNNTACCNGACCTCCGGNGTCGGTTGGACNTGGCTGTTTTCGTGGATGCACCNGNCGAGGTGCGCTTAGCNCGTCGCATNTACCGGGACGTCCGNGANCGGGGCCGCACGACGGCCAGTGTCCGTGCCCAGTTCGAGGCCACGGTGGCGCCCATGCACGAGGCTTTCGTGGATCCGAGCGCCGAACACGCAGACCTCCGTCTGGACGGGACCGGTGACNTGGACGCCAACCTGGACGTCGTAGCGGATGCCGTGGATCGTCTCCATGTGGGGACTCGTCCCCTTGGCCTCCGGGAGTCTGGCCCCCGGTAGATTCCCTCCCCGTGAACGAGCGCATCGATCCCGCCGAGGACGCCGATTTCAACGAGGGGGACGGGTCGCCCGACGACGGCGAAGTTCGTGACGTGCTGCCCGATGACTTGGATGCCCGAGGTGCTGGTCTAGTCGGGCCCTACGTGTTTCCCGATAACGACCGCCGCCGGATCCCCGGGGTCCTTTACCTCCTATTGGCCGCGGCCACGGTGGTTTTTGTGGTGATGTCCAACGGATCGCCGTTGGTTGACGGGGGACTGGTGGCCGGATCCGTGGGTCTAGCGTTGGTAGGTCTTTACCATCTGCAGGGCGGNTGGAGCCTCGATATCGACGAGGCNGATGCCTTGGTCGCNGCCGTGCGGGCCGTTGGATTCCCNGTGGGCCACGCCTCAGCNCAGATGGCTTGGCGTGGTCTACGCAGTCGNCCGACCTGGAGGGTGCTGGTGTATTCCAACGAGTCGCCGCCCGAGCGTCGTGGNCTCGTGTTCGTCGACGGGGTCGACGGTGAAGTGGTGGCCACCCACACCGAGGACAATCCCGAGGATTGGTCCTGACCTGANCCGGCGCCCGACCCGGATCGGGCTNNANGGGNGCTGGCGAGGTCCGCNAGTTGCNCGGGTANCCTGACNNGGTGTGGGACCCGCCGGGTCCGACGGGAGNAACCACCATGCTGGACGGCAATTGGCGCGAGGTGGTCGATCGAGGACTCGTCCCCATCGGCCAGAGCCTTCAACGGACCGGTATCTCGGCCGACGTGGTCACCGTTGTGGGGATCTTCATGGCGGGTGGCGCCTCGGTGGCCATCGGTATGGGCAACCTGCGGCTCGGCTTCCTCCTGCTGGTGCTCACCGGCGTGCCCGATGCGCTGGATGGTGCCGTGGCCAAGGCCGGCGGGACAGCCTCNTCCCGTGGCGCCTACTTCGACTCGGTGGCTGACCGCCTGACCGACGCCCTCCTGTTCGGTGGTTTGGCNTGGCATCTGGCTGGCACACGCNAGGACCGGATGATGATGCTGCCGGTGGCCATCATGGCCACAGCCATGTTCATNTCATATCAACGNGCNAAGGCCGAGTCGTTGGGNTACGACGCCAAGGGTGGTCTGATGGAGCGGGCCGAGCGGTTCATCGTTCTGGCCTTCGGACTTTTGTTTTTCGAGATCCTCATTCCCGTGCTNTGGGTAATGCTCGGACTGAGCTTGGTCACCGCNGCGCAACGGTTCGTGAAGGTNTGGCGTCAGGCCACTTCTGANCGAAAGGTGTCCACCGGGGGGCGTTCGGAGCGNCGTCAACTGCGNACCGAGCGCCGNGCACAGCGCATTGAGCGCCAGCGACACGCTGCCCGTACCCGGTCTCCTCGTCACTGACCACTCTCTATCGGGCTAGTCATGACTCCGGGAATCGTTCGCGCCTTCCGGTTTGCCTCGACCGCCGCACGTCTCGTCCCGCTGGCGGTCTCCATGCCCGTNGCNCGNGGNGNTGGCCGGTTAGCCGGTCGCTTGGACGGGGNTAGGCGCCGTCTGGTGGCCCGNAATCTGCAACGAGTCGTCGGACCGGAATTGAACGGGCGTCAGTTGCAGCGGTCGGTGAGTCGGGTCTTTGCCTCTTACGCCGACTACTACCTACAGAGTTTCCGGTTGCCCTCAATGACCACGGANCAGATCGTGGCCGGGTTCAGTGAAGAGGGTTACGAGCGGATCGCCGANGNGCGNNCAGNGGGNAACGGTGTCATCCTGGCCATGCCCCACCTCGGGAGTTGGGAGTGGGCGGCCCATTGGTTGACATTGCACCATGGCGTGCCAGTCGGATGTGTGGTGGAGACCCTCCAGCCACCCGAACTCTTCGACTGGTACCGGGGCTTTCGGGAGTCACTCGGGATGAAGGTGGTGGGGTTGGGCCCAAGCGCCGGGGTCGAGACCATTGCCATGCTCCGGGAAAACAGGGCGCTNTGTCTCCCGAGCGACCGGCACGTNGGNGGNGNCGGGGNTGAGGTNGAGTTCTTCGGTGAGGTCACGATGCTCCCCGCNGGTCCAGCCACCCTNGCGTTGCGNACTGGGGCCGTCCTCCTGCCNGTNGCCATCTACGANCATCGGGGCGGGTGTCACGGGGTGGTTCGGCCACCAGTGGTCGCCAAACGCGAGGGGAGACTGCGGGACGACGTAGCCCGGGTGACCCGGGCGTTGGCCGGTGAACTCGAGATTCTGATTGCTGCCAGACCCGAGCAGTGGCATCTGCTGCAGCCCAACTGGCCCTCGGACCGGGACGAGCTGGAGCCTGCTCACGCCGCCGGGGAGACGGTGGTGTGAGAATTGGAATTATCTGCCCGTACAGCCTCACGCTGCCCGGTGGGGTCCAAGGGCAGGTTCTGGGGTTGGCCCGAGTACTCCGGTCCATTGGTCATCCCACTCGGGTGCTGGGCCCATGTGACGGTCCGCCACCCGATACAGGTGTCACTCCATTAGGTGACAGTCTGCCTACGGCAGCAAACGGTTCGATCGCTCCGATCGCCCCAGATGTGTCGTGTGCGCTGCGCACCATNCGGGCNCTCCGGGATGAGGACTTCGACGTTCTTCACCTNCACGAGCCGNTGGCTCCCGGCCCCACGACCACNGCCCTNTTTCTGGCGCAGTCGCCGATGGTGGGCACCTTCCACGCAGCGGGTGGGAGCCTGGCTTATGACCTGCTGAATCGGCCCGTACGGTGGTTGAGCAGACGTATGGACCGAGTGTTCGCAGTGTCCGACGACGCTGCCACGATGGCCCGGGAGTCGCTGGGCGGCGACTACGAGGTGCTGTTCAACGGTGTGGAGGTCCAGCGAAGTCGTGAAGCGACACCTTGGCCCACCGATGGCCCCACGATCTTCTTCATTGGTCGTCACGAGCCGCGAAAGGGCTTAGCGGTACTGCTGGACGCCATGGCCGGACTGGGTTCCGACGTCCGTCTCTGGGTAGCGGGTGATGGTCCTCAGACTGAGGAGTTACGGGCACGGGTGGCTGGNGACGTCCGGGTGCAGTGGTTGGGTCGGATCTCCGATGAGGAGCGCACCGCCAGGATCAGGGGTGCCGACGTGTTTTGTGCCCCGTCCTTGCGTGGCGAGTCGTTTGGTGTGGTGTTGCTAGAGGGGATGGCGTGCGATACCCCGGTGGTGGCCAGTGATATTCCGGGCTATACCAAAGTGGCTCGCGGCGGCGGCGATGCTCTGCTAGTGCCGCCCGGAGACGCCGCGGCGCTCGGTGCGGCCATCACCAAGGTTCTGGCCGACCCGGTTCTGGCCGACCGGCTAGTGGTCGCCGGGCGTGAGCGCGCCGAGGAGTTCTCAATGCGTCGACTGGCCAATCGCTATCTGGAGGCCTATTCCTCAGTGATCTGACTTTTCGGCGATATGGCTAGTTTCTCGGTGATCTGACCCGCCTCAGTGTTTGAACCCCCGGCCACCGGGCTGCAGGCGTATCATGCGAGACGTTCCACCCGTCCCCAAGTCCACGGATCCAACCGGTCTCCCATGTCGATCTTCCGCCATCCGGTCACCGTGCCCTCGACCGTCGTCGGCCTCCTCTGTCTGGTCGCCACCTATCTGGTCGGCGTTCCGGTTGTCGTCTCGGCTGTCGTCGGCGTTGTTCTAGGAGGCTCCTTCGCAGCGGTGGTGACCCGCCGGGCAGAGGGGGTACTGCGGCGCGCCCTCGGGGTGCGGCCGGCCCTCGTAGGCGAATTTCCCCGGTTGTTCAATACCATCGACGGGCTCTGCCTGACCCACGGGATCCAGCGACCGGAGGTCTACGTCCTGGATACTCGGGCCGGGAATGCGCTAGCCATGGCTGGTCGCAATTCGGCCTCAATTGTCCTGACCACGGGAGCGGCCGACCGCCTCACCCTGGTGGAACTCGAGGCCCTGGTGGCGTACCTGCTGGTGCGGTGTACCGATGAGGGCCTGCGTGGGGAGACGACGGTGGTGGCCCTTGGACGGTTCCGCTCCCTCGGGGCGGCAGGGCTGGGACGCTTGGCTGCCGGTGCTGGCCGTGACCGCATGGTTAGGGCCGACTTCGATGGAGCGGAGCTGACCCGGTTCCCGCCAGGAATGCAGGAGGCGTTGCGGGCGCTGGCCGATCTAGGCGCGGCGGTGGACGCCCCGGCGTCTACGGCCCGATTGTGGCTGCTCCAGCCTGATGGGCGGACCGACGAAGCCACAGCGGACCATCCGTCGGTCGATATGCGCATCGCCGCATTGGGCGAGCGATGACATCTCATCGAACGACGTTCGGTATTCGGCCTTGGCTAGCCCTGGTCGGGTTACTGGCCGCAGTCCTGGGCGTCGCTGGGTGCGGGCTCGGCGGCAGTGACGAGGTGCCTGCTCCGACACTGGGGACAATCGGATCGACCACGACGACCACGACGACCACGACGATCGATGCGGGAACTGGCGGTGCCGATGACGGACCAGAGGCCGGAGACGCTAGTGACGACATGGTGTCGACCACGACATCCGGAATGCCCACCACCACCACGATCGTGGGGTGGACCGGAGCGGTCCACCCGCTCACTGCCCTACCGGCCGTCGATGGTGTCGTCGACCGGCCGGCGCTGGCGGTGAAGATTGGGAACAACGACTCCAAGTCGCTACCCCAGGTGGGCATTCAGTCTGCCGACGTGGTCTACGAGACTCATATCGAGAACGGGGTAACCCGCTTCCTTGCCGTCTACCAAAGCGAAGTCCCGNTCACCGTGGGTGTGGTGCGCTCGGCCCGCTCCAGNGACATTGANCTCATCGGGAATCTGAATCGGCCGGTCTTCGCCTATTGGGGCAGCAATCAGGGGGTGGGCGACGAGGTGGCGGAGGCCGAGCGTCAGGGCACGTTTGTTCCGGTAAGCACCAGTGGCCAGGGCCAGGCGTTCTTCTTTCGCGACGAGTCGCGGGGCGAGTCGCCCTACAACGGGTTCCTGGATGCTGCGGCGATAGTCGCCTCGGCTGGCCGTGGTGCGCCCGACGCGGTGTTTGACTTCGGCCCACTGCCGTCCTCTGCGGTGACCACCCGGGGTATCGGGTGGCGGACCCCGCGTCGTGAGATCGACTGGGTCTGGGACCACGACACCACCCGCTGGCTGCGCTTCCACCGGGGCACACCGTTGCTCGACGAGACCGGGGTGCAGTTGGCGGCCGACAACGTGCTCGTCCTGTACGTCGACTATCGGACGTCGGATGCTGACTTCGAGTCACCCCAGGCCATATCCACTGGCTCGGGTGACGGCTGGTTGTTACGCGACGGAACGATCACCGGCGTGACCTGGAGTCGGCCGTTCACCGTTGACCGGTGGGTCCTGGCTGATGATGACACTGGCGATCTGGTGGCTTTGCGGCCGGGCCGCACCTGGGTGGCTTTGGCGCGACTCGGTGAGGGCGTCCTTCTGGGTCCGGACCGAATCACAGAACTCATCGGCTAATCTGCCCTGGAATCGGCCTCCGGCGCACGCTCCCCGGTTCGCCCTTCGTAGACTTTGCGGCATGAGTGACGTGACCCGATCCACCGGGACCCAGTTGGTGAAGCGCGGCTTGGCCGAGATGCTCAAAGGCGGTGTGATCATGGACGTGGTCGATCCCGCTCAGGCCAAGATTGCCGAGGACGCAGGAGCGGTCGCTGTAATGGCGCTGGAGCGGGTGCCGTCTGACATACGTCGGGACGGTGGTGTGGCTCGCATGTCCGATCCGGAAATGATCGAGGGCATCAAGGAGGTTGTGACCATCCCGGTGATGGCCAAGGCCCGCATCGGCCACTTCGCCGAGGCCCAGATCCTGCAGGCCCTTGGCGTGGACTATGTCGACGAGAGCGAGGTCCTCACGCCGGCCGACGAAGCTCACCACATCGACAAATGGGCGTTTGACGTGCCGTTCGTGTGCGGTGCGACCAACCTTGGCGAGGCGCTGCGCCGCATCTCTGAGGGCGCCTGCATGATTCGCTCTAAGGGCGAGGCCGGTACTGGCAACATCGTCGAGGCCGTCCGGCACCTCCGGTCGATTCTCGGTGACATTCGTCGGGTTACCCAGGCCGACCAGGCTGAGTTGTTCGACTGGGCTAAGCGACTCCAGTCGCCGCTGCCTTTGGTACAGGAGATCGCTGAAACCGGCGAGTTGCCGGTCCCCATGTTCTGTGCTGGTGGCATCGCCACGCCGGCTGACGCGTCGCTGGTCATGCAACTGGGGGCTCAGGCCGTCTTCGTGGGTTCAGGGATCTTCAAGAGTGACGATCCGGCGCCTCGTGCGCGAGCCATTGTCGAGGCGGCGACCAACTTCCAGGATCCAACCATGCTGGCCAAAATCAGCCGGGGCCTCGGTAATGCCATGCCAGGTCTGGAGATCGGCCAGTTGGAGACCCGGCTGGCCGAACGCGGCTGGTAGCGGACTCGCCACACGACCATGAAGGTCGGAGTCCTCGCTCTCCAGGGGGCGTTCGCACGTCATATACAGGTGCTGGGTGGACTTGGCGCGGCGACTACCGAGGTGCGCACTACCGCGGATTTGTTGGAGGTCGACGCTCTGGTGCTCCCGGGTGGCGAGTCGACGACCATGTCCATGCTGTTGGATTCGTCGGGCCTGCACGATGCGGTGGCNGATCGGATCACCANCGGGATGCCGGTTCTGGGGACCTGTGCCGGGATGATCCTGCTGGCCCGCCACGTGGCCGACGGCCGCCCCGATCAACGGTCCTTCGCTGCGATCGAGATCGATGTCCTGCGCAATGGGTACGGTCGACAGGTCGATTCTTTCGAGGCTGATTTGGATGTGACTGGGTTGGATGAGCCGTTCCACGGCGTGTTCATTCGGGCCCCAGTGGTTGAGTGGGTGGGCGACGGAGTCGAGGTACTGGGCACCGTCGACGGTCGGCCCGTGCTGTGCCGTCAGGGGGCGGTGGTAGTGGCATCCTTCCATCCGGAGATGTCCGGGGACGGACGGATCCACGGATGGTTCCTGGATACGGCTTTTGCCGCCTGACCGGGATGTCGGTCGGTGCGTCGATCGATGCCGTAGACGAGACGAGATGAGACGGAGCGAGACATGTCAGGCCATTCCAAGTGGGCGACCATCAAGCACAAGAAGGGAGCTGCGGACGCTAAGCGAGGCAAGCTCTTCGCGAAGCTCATCAAACAGGTTGAGGTGGCGGCCCGACAGGGTGGCGGTGACCCCGACTCCAATCCGACTCTGCGGACCATGTTCCAAAAGGCCCGGGACGCNTCGGTGCCCCTCGACACCATCGAGCGGGCNGTCAAGCGGGGGACCGGTGAACTGGAGGGGGTCGACTACGAGACGATCACCTANGAGGGCTACGCACCNCANGGNGTGGCTCTCTACGTGGAGACCCTGACCGACAACCGGAATCGGACCGGATCGGAGGTGCGGTCCCTNCTGTCCAAGAACGGCGGNTCGCTGGCCGANCCGGGGTCGGTGGCTTGGCAGTTCGAGCGNAAGGGCGTTGTCCTGNTAGAGGGATCNGTCGNCGAGGACGAGATNATGGTCGCNGCGCTGGATGCTGGCGCCGAGGACCTAGTCGACGACGACGGCACTTGGCGNCTGACTTGTGAAGCTACCGACCTGCCATCAGTGCGCGAGGCGCTGGAGGTGGCCGAGGTGCCGTTTCTGAACGCTGACGTGACAATGCTGGCCAGCACCTCGGTTGCCCTGGAGTCTGCAGAACATGCGCGCGCGGTGTTGCGGGTCATGGACCTGCTGGACGACAACGACGACGTCCAGGATGTTCATGCCAATTTCGACATACCTATAGCGATACTCGATGCGCTCGAGGACTGAGAGACGGTCGGCATATAACTGTCTAGGGGTGCGCGTTCTGCCGAGGCGGTCGCCACTAGAGTCGTACACATGTTCGTTCTGGGGGTGGACCCCGGCCTAACTCATTGTGGCTACGGCGTGGTATCACGCACCGGACGCCATCTGGAGGCTGTTGCCGCTGGGGTGGTACGTACCGATCCGTCNNCTGACCTGGCCGTCCGTTTNGCNGAACTCCACGGNGAGNTGGGAGCACTGGTCGAGGAGTANCAACCCGATGAGGTNGCAGTCGAACGAGTTTTGTTTCAGGTGAACGTCCGGTCGGCCATGCAGACCGGGCAGGCGTCTGGGGTGGTTATGGCCGCCGCAGCGGCCGCTGGTTGCCCGGTGGCGCTNTACTCACCGAACGAGGTGAAGAACGCGGTGGNCGGNTGGGGCGGCGCCGACAAAGACCAGGTGGAGCAGATGGTNCGCGGCCAGNTGGGNATAACTGCGCGCCTGCGNCCTGTGGACGCNGCCGATGCGGTGGCCGTGGCCCTTTGCCACCTGNCCATGGTNCCGCCCATCCGACGGGTAGCTGGCACGGGAGCCATAGAGAGCGCAACCTCGGTGGCGAGTCGATGATCGGATCNTTGCGGGGTCGGCTCCTCGAGTTGTTCGGTGATGGCGAGGTTCTNATCGAGGTGGGCGGTGTCGGTTACCGGGTCATCGTGACGCCGACCACCGCGGTCCGGNTAGGAGATGTTGGCGGTGACGTGTTCGTGCACGTNCACCACCACATTCGGGAAGCCGATCAGACCCTNTACGGGTTTCTGGAGCGGGACGAGCGGACGTGCTTCGAAGCNCTGCTGTCAGCTCANGGAGTTGGACCGTCCCTGGCCCTCGCCGTCCTAGGGGTGCACGGCCCGGTCGAGTTGGCNCGGCTACTGGCCGACGACGACGTGGCGGCCTTGTGNNTGGTTCCCGGCGTNGGCAAGAAGACNGCCACTCGCCTCTTGGTCGANCTCAAGGGCTCGCTCGACCTTGCACTGGATGGCCTGCCGGCGGGCGACGGNGACGACGNCATACCGCGCTCGGCCCTGGTCGAGGTTCANGAGGCCCTTGGNGGACTGGGCTACACCCCAGACGAGGTCCGGTCGGTGCTNGCTGATCTTGGGGGNGATGACCCNGCGGTTCTATTGCGCGAGGCNCTGCAGCGCCTCGCNAGGGCGTAGGTCTGGACTCGGGTTGGAGCTGGTCGTGCGCGAGGAACTGCTNTCTGCCGATCGTGCTTCGGATCCCGAGGAGGAGGTCGTGGAGGGTGGCCTCCGGCCTCGAAGCCTTGACGAGTTCGTGGGACAGGCCGANCTCAAGGGCCATCTTCGGGTGATGCTCGAGGCAGCCCGGCGTCGGGGCCAAGCCGCCGACCACTTCCTATTTGCTGGTCCGCCGGGGCTCGGTAAGACGACGCTGGCCCACATCGTGGCTACAGAGATGCAGGCNGAGTTNCACGTGACCTCCGGTCCGGCTCTCGAACGNGCCGGTGACCTGGCCGCCATCCTCACCAAGCTGGAGCCNGGCGACNTTTTATTNATTGATGAGATCCACCGACTGGCNCGAGCNGTCGANGAGGTCCTCTATCCNGCCATGGANGACTTCGAGTTGGANATCGTCCTAGGNAAGGGTCCGGCGGCACGNTCGATCCGACTGGAACTNCCCCACTTCACNCTTGTCGGGGCGACGACNCGCACCGGCCTCATAACCGGACCNNTGCGGGACCGCTTCGGCCTGACGGCTCGACTGGACTACTACGAGGCTGGGGACCTCCAGTCCATCGTGACTCGGGCCGCGCGAATCCTTGGCGTGGACATGGATGACGAGGGAGCCGGCGAGATTGCCCGGCGGTCCCGGGGAACACCTCGGATCGGCAACCGACTCCTGCGTCAGGTACGGGACTTCGCCCAGGTCGAACGATCCGGTCGGGTCGACGGCGAGGTGGCCCGCGACGGCCTGGCCTTCTTCGGGGTTGACGGCCTCGGCTTGGACAAGCCTTCACGGGAGATCCTCTCGGCACTCTGTCACCGCTTCTCCGGCGGGCCAGTGGGCCTCAAGACGCTGTCCATCAGCGTGAGCGAGCCGGAGGACACGGTGGAGGATGTCTACGAGCCGTTCTTGATCCAACAGGGTTTGCTGATCCGGACCCCGAAAGGACGGGTGGCGACTGCGGCGGCCTACGCCCACTTGGGTGTAGATCCCCCAGTCGGCTGAACCAGACGCCTCAGGCAGGTTCATAGGCTGACCGATCCATGGGGCCGGACGACTTCGACTACGACCTACCGGCAGAGGCCATCGCCCAGGAGCCGTTAGACGATCGTCCGTCGGCCCGATTGCTGGACACCACCGGTGGTCCGGTAGTCCATCGGACGGTGCGGGACCTGCCGTCGCTCTTGGGGCCAGGGGACGTCGTCGTGGTCAACGACACCCGAGTTTTTCCCGCTCGATTGCGCTTGCGTCGGTCCACCGGTGGGATCGCCGAGGTGCTGCTACTGCACCCTGTGGATCGAAAGGTCGAGGATTCGGCGTTGGGGATCGGGGCACGCTGGGAGGCCTTGGTGCGCCCGAGCCGCCGACTCCCGCCCGGCTCGGAGTTGTCGATCGGTGGCGACCCATTAGTCCGAGATCTCGTGGTCGAGGTGGGACTGGACCTTGGGGAGGGGCGTCGTCACGTGACGCTGTGGACCTCGGATGGGGATCTACTGGCCGCGCTGGAGCGTCACGGGGAGATGCCCCTGCCGCCCTACATCGAGGCCGATCTGGTCGACCCCGAGCGCTACCAGACGGTGTTCAGCGACCGGCCGGCGTCGGCAGCGGCACCGACGGCTGGTCTGCATCTCACCGATGACGTCCTCGCTCGTTGTCGGGCTGCCGGGGCCCGGGTCGAGCGTCTTGAACTTGTGGTGGGTCTCGACACCTTTAGACCGGTAACTGTGGCCGACCTGGACGACCACCGGATGCATCGTGAGCGGTACCGGGTGGACCCCACGGTGATGGAGGCTTGTCGGGAGGCCCAGCGAAACGGTGGCCGGGTGTTGGCCGTGGGGACTACCACCCTCCGGGCGCTCGAATCAGCATCCAGGTTCGGCCCCTACGGATTGACCGACCTGTTCATCCGACCACCGTTCGATTTCGCTGTGGTCGACGTCTTGATGACGAACTTTCATCTCCCCCGATCCACCTTGCTGGTCATGCTCGAGGCATTTTCCGGCCAACGGTGGCGGACGTGGTACGCCGACGCGCTGTCGTGTGGTTATCGCTTCCTATCCTTTGGCGACGCCATGCTGGTGGCTCGGGAGGACGGGAAGAGGGGGAGCGATGAGGGCTGAGTTCACCGCCACGGCGCTCGACGGAGGAGCGCGCGCTGGAATCGTTCACCTGGCCGGCGGCACTTTCCGCACGCCGTGCTTCATGCCCGTGGGGACCCGCGGAGCAGTCCGACACCTTTCGTCGGTCGACCTAGCCGACCTAGGAGCGGAGGTGGTGCTTGGCAATACGTACCACCTGATGCTGCGTCCGGGAACCGAGGTGGTCCATAACCACGGGGGCTTGGCCGCCTTCACCGGTTGGGACGGCCTCACCCTCACCGATTCGGGCGGCTACCAGATCTTCTCCTTGCAACCGAAGGTCGACGACCAGGGGGCCACGTTCCGTTCGACCTACGACGGGTCAACCCACGTCCTCACCCCCGAGGGGGCCGCCGAGGTCCAGGCCGACCTGGGCGCCGACATCCAAATGGTGCTGGACGTCTGTCCGGCATTACCTGCACCGGACAAGGTCCTGAGCGCGGCGGTGGAGCGGACCGCTGCATGGGCTACCCGTGGACGGGGTGCATTTCTCGGACATCCCGACGCGGCCGCCCGGCAGAGTCAGTTCGGGATCGTGCAGGGAGGAACCGATACCGCCCTCAGGGTGGAGAGTNCTGAGCGGACCCTCGAGGTGGATTTCGACGGCTACGCCGTGGGCGGNCTCAGCGTCGGTGAGACACGTGATCAGATGCTCGAACCGTTGGCCGCCGTGACNGNANTGNTGCCCACCGACCANCCCCGCTACTTCATGGGCCTGGGGGACCCGGCGGGGCTNGTGGAGGTGGTGGCCGCTGGCATCGACATGTTCGACTGCGTCCTCCCCACCCGGCATGCCCGACACGGTGGGGTGTTGACCTCGACCGGGCGTCTGAACCTGCGCAACGCCCGGTTCGCTACCGATGACTTGCCACTGGATCCGGAGTTTCCGTCTAGCCCGGCCGCAAGGTGGTCACGGTCCTACTTGCGGCATCTCCTGATGACTGATGAGCCGACTGGAGGACGACTCCTCACGCTCCANAATCTGGCGTGGNTGTTGAACTTCGTGGACCGCCTNCGGNNGTCTATCGAGACCGGGACATTCGAGTCGTTCCGGAGGGACACATTGGCCGTCTGGGGCTGACTCCCGCTGGGACCCACGCCGGGGTTCGTGCGCTCNGGCGTAGGCTCTCAAGGTCCAACGGCGAACGCGAGTTTGCCTCCATATCGTTCGCCCTTCTCCCCGAGGAGCATTCCCGTGGCTGGTTTTATCCCCCTGATCCTCATCTTCGGTCTCATGTACGTCCTCATGATCCGACCACAGCAGCGCAAAGTGAAGGAACAGCAGGCCCTCGTTTCTTCGATCTCAGCCGGTGACGAGGTAGTACTCAACTCGGGCATCTTCGGCCAGGTCAACGAGGTGGACGGCGACGACCCCAACGTCCTCTGGNTCGAGGTGTACGACGGCATCGAACTCAAGGTTCTGCGCACCGCCGTGGATCGGCGCTTCAACGAGCCTGTTTCGGTTGATGACACCGAAGAAGCTGATGAGGCCGACGAGGCCTGAGTCGGCAGACGGACCGACTACCTGAGACCGACCGAAGGCGTCCCATGCCCCGCCGCCAACTCGTCCTGCTAACGGGCATCCTTTCGGTGAGCNTCCTGGCCTCGGTCATGACCGTGGTTTGGGGTAACGAACCCCTGCTGGGTTTGGACCTGCAGGGTGGCGTCTCCGTCCGTCTGGCGGCCACAGAGCCTGCCACCGAGGAGATGCTCGACCAGACGGTGTCGATCATCCGGGACCGGGTCGACGGCCTAGGGGTTGCTGAACCGGAGATCTCCAGAACCGAGACCGGAGTGATGGTTTCGCTCCCCGGGGTCGACGACCAGGACCGGGCCCTGTCCCTTGTGGGGACCACTGCCGAACTCCGGTTCCGCCCGGTGTGTGGGATCAGTAACACGGCCCGACCCGAGGCACCGGCCTCTGGCTCGTGGTCGGGGATCCATGCCGCTTGCTCGGAGGTCGGATCCGGCGCTGTGGTGCCGGCTATCGGCACCAACGGCTACACCGATCCGGAGGACGACCACATCGAGGACTTCGTCGTGTTGGGGCTGCGGGACGACACCAGCGGCCAGCGGTACCTCTTGGGCCCCTCGGTCCTGACTGGCGAAGCCATTGCCGACGCCAACCCGCTGTTCATCGATTACCAGTGGCAGGTCGGCCTCGACCTTCACCAGGGATCGGTCGGCGTAGACGGCTTCAACGACATCGCCGCCCGGTGCTTCGCCGGTGACCCGACGTGTCCCCGGGTGGAGGGTTCCCCCAACGGCCGTCTGGCCATTGTGCTGGANGGNCAGGTGGTGACCGCCCCGTCCATCCGGGCCCCCGCGTTCCAACANGATGCCATCCTGATCTCCGGTGGGTTCGAGAAGGCNGAGGCNGACGACGTTTCCCTTGCNCTCCGGTACGGGGCCCTGCCGGTCGANCTCGAGCCNGAGAACACCCGNGTGGTGTCNGCCACCATNGGCGAGGANTCACTGCGGGCCGGNGTNGTGGCCGGNCTGGTGGGCCTCTTGCTGGTCGCCGTGTTCATTGTGGGCTACTACCGGATCCTCGGATTGGTGGCCTTGGCCAGCCTCGCCATTTCCGGCGCCCTCCTGTGGGCAATCGTGGCCCATCTAGGCACCCAGTCTGGTCTGGCCCTAACTCTGGCCGGCGTCACCGGTCTGATCGTGGCCATCGGCGTCTCGGTGGACTCCAACGTCGTCTATTTCGAACACCTCAAGGAGGACGTTCGCGACGGGCGGACGGCCCGGTCGTCGGTTGATCGGGGCTTTCCGATCGCTTTCTCTACCATCGTCAAGGCTGACCTAGCCTCGCTCATAGGTGCGGGCCTGCTTTGGGCCCTGACCGTGGGGGCGGTTCGAGGGTTCGCCCTCTACCTGGGACTGGCAACCATCCTGGACCTCGTGGCCACCTACTTTTTCATGGGGCCGATGGTCCGCCTGTTGGCGGGCACCCGCTGGTTCGCCGAACATCCTGAACGGTTCGGCCTGCCCGCATCGGGGGCCGTACCGGCCCGCCGGCCCGTCAGTGCGGAGGTCAGCGGATGAAGACCCTGCGTGCCCTCTACCGCGGCGAGTCGCCGATCGACTTTCCGGCTCTTTGGCGCCCAGCCATTATTGGCTCAATCACGATCGTGGTCGTCGGGTTGTTGTCCTTNGGCATNCTTGGTCTGAACCTGGGCCTGGACTTCGAGGGAGGNACTTCGTACGAGGTCCGGGCACCCGACGCGACGGTGGCCGACNCNCGCGAGTTGGTGGCCGACCTGGGCTACCCCGAAGCACGCATCCAGTTGGTCGATGACGACATCGTGCTGATCCGATCCGACGTGCAGGATCCGACGCGAGCCGTCGAGATCCGTGATGAGCTGACCGCTGGGTTAGGTCCGGTGGTGGCCTTCGAGCAGGTCGGGCCCACCTGGGGCGAGGAGGTCACCGACAAGGCAGTGACCGCCTTGATTGTGTTCTTCGTCGTGGTCGCCCTTTACATCGCGGTCCGCCTTGAGTGGAAGATGGCCCTCGGAGCGTTGGTCGCCGTGGCCCATGACATCGTGGTAAGCGTCGGCGTCTACTCGGTGTTCCGGTTCGAGATCACCCCAGCGACCGTCATCGCCTTCTTGACCATCATGGGCTACTCGCTCTACGACACAATCGTGGTCTACGACAAGGTGCGCGAGATCGTGGGTCGCCTAGGTGCCACCGAGCGCTACACCTACGCGGAACTCATGAACCTGGCGTTGAATCGGGTGGCCATGCGATCCATCAACACCAGCGTCACCTCGGCCATTCCAGTTCTGTCGATGCTTCTGGTGGGGTCGGTGGTCATGGGGGCAGCCACCTTGCGCGAGTTCGCCGTGGCTTTGATGGTGGGCATCGTGGTCGGGTCCTACTCATCGCTCTTCCTAGCCGCGTCGCTGGTCTCGACGCTCAAGGAGCGCGAGAAGCGGTGGCGCCTAATTAGCGACAAGGTCCGGAGCAGGTTGGCGGGTGACGGCGCCGACGACTCGGCGACCCGTACGCGGATCATTGAGCGTAGCGACGCCGTGGCGGCTGATACCCGGGCGGCGCCGCGCCGGGCACCTGGTGGCGGACCGGCCAAGCGCAGGCCGACCATGACCGCCCCCACGGGCGGTGGCGTGCCGCCCCGGCCGCGCAAGAAGAAGCGCTGACCCGTACCTACGGCCTGGCGGGGTCCACGGCTACCGTGGAGGCATGGCGACCATGACCCGGGTACTCCCGTGGCGCCGCCGACCACGCGAGGTGGTCGGCGAGCCCTCGGCGCTGCTGACCGAGTACCGGGCCCACCACAATGGGTCGGACACGGCAATGATCGAGCGTGCCTACCAGGTCGCGCTAGCCGCCCATGCTGGCCAGATCCGAAAGTCCGGTGAGCCGTATATCCACCATCCACTGTCAGTGGCCACCATCGTGGCCCGGCAGGGGCTTGACGACGTGACGGTGGCTGCTGCCCTCCTTCACGACGCGGTGGAAGACACGTCGATCTCGCTGGAGGACCTCGAACAGGATTTCGGTCCCGATGTCCGGTTGATAGTGGACGGTGTCACCAAGCTAGAGCGCCTCCACTTCGACACACGAGAAGAACAGCAAGCAGCCAGCGTGCGCAAGATGCTGGTCGCCTTGGCCAAGGACCTTCGGGTGCTGATTATCAAGTTGGCCGATCGGCTCCACAACATGCGCACCTTGGCGGCGCTCCCCGAATACAAGCAGGAGCGCGTAGCCCAGGAGACGCTGGACATCTACGCCCCGCTGGCTAACCGGCTGGGCATGCAGGAGGTCAAGGACCAACTTGAAGACCTGGCGCTGGCCACCCTCCACCCGAAGCGCTACAGCCAGATTGACCAGATGGTCCAGGACAGGTCGCCCGAGCGGGACCTCTACCTCGCACAACTGATCGGTGAAGTGGAGGGCCGTCTTGAGGAGGTAGGGATTAACGGCGACGTCGACGGCCGGCCAAAGCAACTCTGGAGCATCTACGAGAAGATGATTGTGAAAGGGCGGCCCTTCGAGGAGATCCACGACCTAGTCGGAGCGCGGGTAATCGTGGAGAACGTGCGCGACTGCTATGCCGCACTGGGCACTATCCACGCCACCTGGAAGCCGGTGCAGGGCCGGTTCAAAGACTACGTGGCAATGCCTAAGTTCAATCTCTACCAGTCACTGCACACAACGGTCGTCGGACCCCAGGGCAAACAGGTGGAGTTCCAGGTGCGTACCCACGAGATGCACGCCCGGGCCGAACACGGGGTGGCTGCCCACTGGGACTACAAGGCGCAGTCGCCGAGCGACGGGATGGCCTGGCTGGGCCGGATCGTGGAGTGGCAGGCCGAGACCGAGGACCCTGGCACCTTCATGGCCAACCTCAAGACCGATTTGGAATTAGACGAGGTCTACGTCTTCACACCCAAGGGGCGGGTCGTCACGTTGCCGCTAGGGGCCACGATGGTGGACTTCGCCTACGCCATCCACACCGACGTCGGGCACGCATGCGTGGGCGCAAAGGTAGGCGGACGCCTGGTTCCTCTGGAGACGGGCCTCGTCACCGGCGACACCGTCGAGGTGGTGACTTCCCGTCAGGCTGGAGCGGGCCCTAGTCGGGACTGGCTGCAGTTCGTGGTCACCCACCGGGCGTCCAGCAAGATCAAGCACTGGTATTCCCAGGAGCGACGAACCGAGGCCATCGACGCTGGCCACGAGGAACTCACCCGTGAGCTTCGTCGAGCCGGACTGGCCATCCGCGAGGTACTCGAGGGTCCTGAGTTGGCTGAGGTGGCTGCCTCCATGAACTACCACGAACCCGACACGCTGTACGCGGCGGTAGGCGAGCATCACGTGTCCGCCCGGTCGCTGGTCGGACGGGTGGCTCGCCTTCTGCAGCCTGACGGCGTAGACGGAATTGCCGTTGTCCCAATCAAGACCCGTCGACCCCGTCAGGACCCCAGTCGGGTAGGGGTCCACGTTGAGGGGCTGGACGACATGTTGGTGCGGCTTTCCCGCTGCTGCACTCCGGTACCACCCGACGAGATCATGGGGTTCGTGACCAAGGGGCGCGGCGTCAGCGTGCATCGGGCGGACTGTGCGAACGCCGTGTCGCTCATGGCCGAGCAGGATGACCGGCTTATCGACGTGGATTGGGACGGTGAGACCTCCGGACACTTTGTGGTCTCGGTGGTGCTCAAGGCATTGGATCGGCCGGGACTGCTACGGGACATCACCGGGGTGCTGGCCGACCACCACGTAAACGTGCTGTCGACCATCACGTCGACTAGTGGTGCCGACCGGGTGGCCACTATGCGGTTCGACTTCGAGATAGGGGACCCGACCCACCTCGAGACCCTGCTGCGCATGCTCCGACGAATCGACTCGGTGTACGACGTGCGCCGAGCGGTCCAGGGGGCGCCCGACACCGCCAGTGATACAGATGTCGATCCAGTCGGTAATCCCGGCGACGCCTGACCGCTTGATGTCCGGCGAGTGCGGTCTGGCCCGCCGGTAGCCTCCTACATCGTGTCCGACCATGTCTTCCGCGCCCCGAAGGGAACCCGTGACATCCTCTGGCCGGACTCGGCTCGATGGCGGAACCTGGTCGAGGTTTTCAGCGAGGTTGTGGGTTCCGCCGGGTATCTCGAGGTCATCCCGCCGATGTTCGAACACGTTGAGGTGTTCCAGCGACTAGGTGAGGCTACGGACGTGGTCCGCAAGGAGATGTACTCGTTCGAGGATAAGGGCGGTCGCACCATCGCGCTGCGGCCGGAACAGACCGCCTCGGTGGTGCGGGCGTTTGCCGAGCACCGCCCCGCCCTGCCGTACAAGGCCTGGTACGCCGGACCTAACTTCCGCTACGAGCGAGCTCAGAAGGGCCGGTTCCGGCAGTTCGAACAGGTGGGTGTCGAGGTCCTAGGACCGACTGACCCGCACCTCGATGCTGAGGTCATCGCCTTGGGGTGGCGCTTCTATGAGCGTCTAGGACTTCGCCGGGTGACGTTGTTAGTTAACTCGCTGGGCAGCGCTGAAGACCGGGTCCGCTACGTCGAGGCACTTCGGACCCACTTCACGGTCGACCAGGATGCCCTCAGCGAGGAGTCGCGAGTCACTTTGGAGGCCAACCCGCTTCGAGTGTTGGACTCCCAGCGCGAGGCTGACGCCCCGCTAATAGCTGCTGCTCCCCGGATGCTCGACCACCTTTCCGCTGATGCCGAAGCCCACTTCGCAGGTGTGACAGAGGCGTTGGACGCCATTGAAGTGCCGTACACCATCTCGCCCCGTCTAGTCCGCGGCCTTGACTATTACGTGCGCACTACTTTTGAGTTCGCGGCCGAGGCGCTGGACGCTGCGCAGAACGCGGTAGGTGGTGGTGGCCGGTACGACGGTCTGGCCGCCGATTTGGGGGCACCGGAGACGCCGGGTGTGGGTTTCGCTCTTGGGGTGGACCGCACGTTGTTGGCCTGTGACGCTGAGGGTGTGTTCGACGCTCCGGCAGCGGCCGTTGACGTGTTCGTGGTGGACGTCACTGGCGGCGACGAAGCCGTAGTTTTGACCGACCTGATCCGTGTCGACGGCCTGCGCGCCGATCGGGCTTGGGACGGCCGGTCGATGAAGGCCCAGATGAAAGCCGCCGATCGAAGCGCTGCGGCGCTGGCCGTCATTGTGGGCGAGGATGAGAAGGCAGCCGGCACGGTGATCGTGCGGGACCTCCGGGGTGACAGCGGGCAGGAGACCGTCACCCGGGACCAGATGATCCAGACCCTGCGAACGAGGCTGCGTTGACTGACTACTCCACGTCCATGCGAACCGACCGATGTGGTGACCTCCGGGTCAACGACGTGGGCCGTACGGTAACCCTATGTGGCTGGGTCGATCGGCGGCGTGAGCACGGTGAGCACCTGGCCTTTGTTGACCTCCGGGACCGCTCAGGTGTGGTCCAGTTGGTGGTCGACGGTGCCCATGACCTACGTAGCGAGTACGTGCTACAGGTCAGCGGCACAGTACGTGAGAGACCCGCCGACACAGCTAACGACTCGTTGGCCACGGGCGCCGTGGAGGTCGATGCCGCCCAGGTAACCGTGCTGTCGGTCGCCGAGCCGCCACCCTTCCCCCTGGACGAGCGCACTGAGGTAGACGAAGTGTTGCGTTTGCGACACCGCTACGTGGACCTACGTCGTCCTCGCCTGCAGCGCAACCTGGAGGTCCGGGCTCGGGTGACGAGCGCGGTGCGGGGCGCCATGGAGGAGCAGGGCTTCGTCGAGGTTGAGACGCCGATGCTCATTGCCAGTACGCCGGAGGGAGCGCGGGACTTCGTCGTCCCGTCGCGCAAAGAGCCTGGCTCGTTCTACGCCCTCCCCCAAAGTCCCCAGATCTTCAAGCAGTTGTGCATGGTTGGGGGGGTCGACCGCTACTACCAGATCGCTCGGTGCCTGCGGGACGAAGACCTCCGCGCCGATCGGCAGTTCGAGTTCATGCAACTGGATGCCGAGGCCAGCTTCGTGTCCCAGGACGACGTCCTGTCCTTCATCTCGTATGCCGTTTCGGCCGCCGCTGAGGCGGTGACGGGCGAAGGGCTGGGCGAGATCCCGAGAATGTCCTGGCAAGAGGCCCAGGAGCGCTTCGGGTCCGACAAGCCAGACGTTCGCTTCGGCCTGGAACTCGTCGAGCTGACCGACGTGTTCGCTGGCACCGAGTTCCGGGCCTTTCAGGCGCCATGCGTGAAGGGCATCCGGGTGCCGGGTGGTGCCGATGCCTCACGTAGCCGACTCGATGACCTGACCGAGCAGTGCAAGCGGTGGGGTGCTAAGGGCCTGGTGTGGATGCGGGTGACCGATGACGGCTTGGATTCGCCGGTGGCCAAGTTCCTGACCGATGACGAGAAGGGCGCGCTGGCCATGACGTTGGAAGCTGAGCCCGGCGACCTCTTGCTGCTGGTGGCCGATGAACGGCGGGCAGTTCGTCACGTCTTGGGCCTGCTGCGTCTCGAACTCGGTCGTCCCCCGGTCACCGAGGGTGGGTTGCACTTCCTTTGGGTGGTCGACTTTCCACTGTTCGAAGGGCTTGACGAGGCCGGCAACCCCATCCCGGCCCACCACCCGTTCACCATGCCGCACGAAGAGGATCTCGAGGCGCTCGAGAGTGGCGACCTGCTGGAAGTCAGATCGCAGGCCTACGACCTCGTGCTGAACGGTTGGGAACTCGGCTCGGGCAGTGTGCGGATCCACCGGGGCGACGTTCAGGAGAGGATCTTTTCCATCCTCGGCATCGGTTCGGAGGAGGCGCACGCCAAGTTCGGGTTCTTGCTCGACGCCTTCCGGTACGGGGCGCCGCCACACGCCGGTTTCGCCTTCGGCATGGACCGCCTGACGGCCATTCTGGCCGGTGAGGAGAACATTCGAGAAGTTATCGCCTACCCGAAGACCCAGTCGGGGGCCGATCCGCTGACCAGCGCTCCAACGCCCATTGCCGACCGGCACCTCGAGGAACTCGGACTGCGAGTGCTACCCCCCGTGGAATAGGTCTGTTTTTGCAGAGCCATTTCTAAGAAGATGAGTTGCCGGGTACCGTCCGGACGTGTCCGGAGACCTCTTCACCAGTGCGGCGAACGACCGTCTGGCCCGTCGGGCGCCGCTTGCCGACCGCCTGCGGCCCACCCGGCTGGATGACGTCGTCGGCCAGGAGCACCTGCTGGGCCCGGGCCGACCCTTACGGCGGCTAATCGAGGCTGACCGGTTGTCGTCGGTCGTGTTGTGGGGTCCACCGGGGACGGGCAAGACCACACTGGCCAGGCTGATTGCTCGGATCACCGCCCAGGAGTTCGCAGAGCTCTCGGCGGTCAACGCCAGCGTGAAGGACGTCCGGGAGTTGGTGGCCTCTGCACAGGTCCGGCTCGGTGAGCGCGATGTGGGCACCATCCTGTTCCTCGACGAGGTCCATCGTTTCAACAAGGCGCAGCAGGACGCACTACTGCCATCGGTGGAGTCGGGTCTGCTGGTGCTCATCGGTGCCACCACCGAGAATCCGTTCTTCGAGGTGAATGCCCCGTTGTTGTCGCGTTCTACGTTGTTTCGGTTGGAACCACTAGGTCCCGAGGCGCTGCGCTCCCTCTTGGAGCGAGGGCTGACTGCCGAGACTGTCGAGGCCGACGACGATGCACTGAACCTGTTGGTGGATAGGGCGGCCGGTGACGGACGACATGGCCTGACCAGCCTCGAGGTGGCTGCTGCGCTGGCCACCGGGCGGTTGGCTGAGGATCCGGCAGCGGCCGACTCGGCGGCTCGGGTGACGCTGGCAGATGCCGAGGCCGCTTTGGGCACCAAGGCCCTCCGGTACGGACGCGATGCCCATTACGACGTCATCAGTGCCTTCATCAAGAGCATCCGAGGTTCGGACCCCGACGCGGGGCTCTACTGGCTGGCCCGGATGCTCGACGCTGGAGAGGATGCCCGGTTCATTGCTCGTCGGCTGGTCATCTTGGCTAGCGAGGACGTGGGTATGGCCGACCCGATGGGCTTGGTGGTCGCCGATGCGGCCGCCCGTGCCGTCGAGTTCGTCGGTCTACCCGAGGCCAAGCTGAATCTCGCCCAGGCCGTGGTCCACCTGGCCACGGCTCCCAAGTCAAACCGGGTGACCACCGCCCTAGGGGCCGCCGAGGGTGATGCTCAAGCGGCGGGTACCGGCGAGGTACCCATGCACCTGCGTGACGCCCACTACCGGGGTGCGGCCCAACTCGGCCACGGANAGGGATACGACTNTCCCCACGACCACNCNGAGGGGTGGGTCGANCAGCGCCANCGACCGATCGAAGTGGACGGNCGGCGCTACTACGATCCATCCCCACACGGCTTCGAACGNGAGGTTGCAGAACGAATGCGATCCANGCANCGTTCNGAGGAGGNTTCAGATGATCGNAGGTGATCTGGTNTTCAGGTCNTTGGTGAGCCGGNGGGACTTTNGNTGATGCGGAAGCGCTTGCTCTGGCTGCTCGGGGGGTGGGTCGTCGGCACTTTGTCGGCGGCCTGGCTTCGTAGGAGGGTTCGACAGGGGGTGCGCCGGTACGCGCCGGTGAGTCTCCGTCGTGAGATGTCGGACCGCAGTTCGACGGTCGTCGACAGCATCCGACGGATCGCCGGGGAGGTAGCAGCGGTCGCTCGCGATAGTGGTGGCGATTTCCGCACCGGTGATCCCTACNANCACGGGTCCAGCAGCCAGCACCGTCGGCATNGGCGGCCAGTCCGTTCGGTTCCAGGGGANCGCTGAGTCCGTCGGCGGCTATTGACCCGCCGACGTAGGAGCGACTTCCATAGGCTGGGCCGATCATGAGTGTCACGCCCGACCACCTGCTCACCGCGGCTGGAGTTCGACGCGCCTTCGTTGACTTCTTTGCGGCTAACGGCCACCAGCACGAGGTTTCGGGAAGTCTGATCCCGCACGACCCCACACTCCTTTTCACCGTGGCCGGGATGGTGCCATTCAAGCCGTACTTCGTGGGTGAGCAACCGGCACCATGGCCTCGGGCTGTCACCGTCCAGAAGTGCGTCCGGGCCGGTGGCAAGCACAACGACCTCGATGAGGTGGGTCGCACCAGCCGCCACCTCACGTTCTTCGAGATGATGGGCAACTTCAGCTTCGGCGACTACTTCAAATCTGAGGCGTGTGCCTTCGCNTGGGAGTTCGTNACTGCCCACCTTGGGCTCGANCCGGAGCGGCTGTGGATCACCGTGCACGTGAGNGATGACGAGGCCGNGGCCATCTGGAGNGATGAGGTGGGCGTCCCCGCCGAACGGATCCAGCGTCTGGATGANGACAACTACTGGCGAATGGCCGACACCGGACCGTGTGGCCCGTGCTCGGAGATCTTCTGGGACAAGGGACCAGAGTTCGGCGACGCCGGTGGGCCGGCTCACGGCGACGACGAGCGGTTCATCGANATTTGGAACCTCGTCTTCATGCAGTTCGAGCAGCACGACGATGGGTCGATGACCGAGTTGCCAGCGCCCTCGATAGACACCGGTCTTGGCCTGGAGCGGATCCTCAGCGTGCTGGGAGGCGTGGACTCGGTCTGGGAGACCGACGAGTTCAGCCGTCTACTGGCCCGCATTGGTGATCTCAGTGGTGTTCCCTACGGGTCGGCCGACCGGACCGACGTCTCCCAGCGGATTCTCGCCGACCATGCCCGATCGTCGACCTTTTTGATCAGTGACGGGGTGTTCCCTAGCAACGAGGATCGCGGCTATGTCCTGCGACGGATCATCCGGCGGGCCGTGCGCCACGCCTGGCTTCTGGGCGTCGAGGATCCGATCATGCCCGAGTTGGTGGATGCAGTGGTCGAGATCATGGGTCCCGACTACCCGGAGTTGGTCGGCAACCACGCTTTCGTGCGTGATGTGCTGGACCGCGAGGAGCGGCGATTCCGTGAGACGCTGCGCACTGGATTGGTGATCCTGGACGAGGCTCTGGACGGGTTGAACAAGGGAGGCCGGTTAGACGGAGAGGTGGCCTTCAAGCTCCACGACACCTACGGGTTTCCGCTGGAGTTGACTGAGGAGATCACGGCTGAGCGAGGGTTGGGCGTCGACTTGGAGGGCTTTCAGGCCGCCATGGCCGACCAGCAGAACAGGGCTCGTGCGGCTCGCAAGGATGCCGGCGAGAAAGCATCGGCAGGAGATCTCCGAAGGATCCTGGAGGCCCACGGGGCCACGAACTTCGTGGGTCGAGAAGTTGACGAGGCAACGGCGACCGTTCTGTATGTCGACGGAAACGTGGTGGTACTGGATCGCACCCCCTTTTACGCCGAGTCCGGTGGTCAGATCGGTGACACAGGCACCCTGACCGCCGAGGGCGCCACCCTCCGGGTGCTGGACACCACCCTCGCTCTAGATGGGCTCNACCANCACCACGTCGAGGNGCAGGTCGAACTATCGGACGGTGGTNGGGATGATCGGTCNGTNGGTGACCTAGTGACAGTCGGTCAGGAGGTCCGGGCGGCTATCGACTCCGATCGNAGGGCCGCAATTCGNCGCAACCACACGGNAACGCANCTCCTNCACTCAGCGCTGCGCCGGGTTCTGGGNGACCACGTCAAGCAGCAGGGCTCCCACGTAGGTCCAGACCGCCTGCGGTTTGACTTCAGCCACTTCGAGGCGTTGACCGCAGAGCAGGTGGTTGCCGTGGAGGACCTGGCCAACGCCGACGTCTTGGCCAACTCTTCCTGCCGGCACTACGAGGCCACACGCGACGAGGCCGATTCGGTNGGGGCGGTTGCCTTCTTCGGCGANAAGTACGGNGACACCGTCCGCGTNCTNGAGGCTGGACCGCACTCCACTGAGTTGTGTGGCGGCACCCACGTGGCCGCCCTTGGCGACGTCGGCCCCATCAAGATCGTGACCGAGGGTTCCATCGGATCCAACATTCGTCGGATCGAAGCGGTAACCGGNACGGTTCCCATCGATCGACTCCGGTCGGCNGANGCNCTGCTGGACCGTGCTGCGGCNCTAGTTGGGGTCCCGGTCGACGACGTGCTGGATGGCATCGAGAAACGCCTGTCCGAGGTCCGTTCGCTGCGTGGCGAGATAGATGTCCTCCGACGCCAGGCAGCGCTGGGGCGCGCCGACGAAATCGCGGCGACCGCCGTTGACGGAATCGTGGTGTTAATGGTCGATGGGATCGACCGGGATGGTCTTCGCCAACTGGCCATGGCCGTTCGTGATCGTGACGGCGTCCGGGCCGCCGTGCTGGGTGCCGCTCCAGATGGGGGAGGAGCCGCTCTGGTGGCCGCCGTTTCGCCGGATAGCGGAATGGACGCTGGCACGTTGGTCGCCGATGCGGCAAGGACCATCGGTGGTGGGGGTCGTCCCAACCCAGAGGTGACCGCAGTCGGGGGCAAGGCACCCGAGCGTCTCGCCGAGGCCCTCGAACAGGCACGGGCGGCAGCCCAGGCCGACTGAGTCCGATGCGGGCCCTGGGCCTGGACCTGGGGTCCAAGCGGATCGGGGTGGCGGTCAGCGACAGCGACGGACGGGTGGCGACGCCGATCGAGGTCGTCCATCGCAGCGGTAACCGACAAGTGGAGCACCGTGTCCTTGCAGATCTCGCCGAGGAATGGGAGGTCGAGGCCGTGGTGGTCGGGATTCCCTACTCTCTGGACGGGTCGACTGGACCGATGGCCCAAGCCATGGCGGCTGAGGCCGCCGAACTGGCACGGGTGCTGGGTGCCCGGTCGGGGGTTCCCGTTGAGACCTACGATGAACGCCTGACGACCGTGACCGCCGAACGGACTCTACGATAGCAGGACCTTCGGGCTCCGCAACGCCGAACGGTGGTCGACATGGTCGCCGCGGCAGTGATGCTCCAAGGGTGGCTGGACGCCCGGCGGGAGGCCAACGGTTGAGCGGGGAGCCCCGACCGGACGTCCGTTGGGTACGTCACCGACCGACCTCTGGTCCGCTTCCCCGATGGGGACTGGTGTTCGGGCTGGTGGCGTTGGCCCTAGTCGTCGGCTACCGGTTGTTCCTCGGGTGGGTAGACGACCAGATGACACCGGATGCTCCGGCTGGAGACGAATTGGAGTTCACCATCGTCGAAGGCTGGTCGACCAACGACGTAGTGGCTTCGCTCGGGGATGCCGGGGTAGTCGACAATCCAGCCATGTTCCGCCAGTGGCTGCGTTGTCCGTCAGCCATCCGTTGGCTCATCGATTGTCCGGCCGACGTCGAATACTCGTTCCAAGCTGGCGAATATGTCCTTCAGGAGCACCTCGGGTTCGAGGCCGTAGTGGCCCTGCTCGACGAGGGGCCACTGCCTGAGGAGGTGATCCGGGTGACTGTGCCCGAAGGCCTCACCCTCGAGCAGATGGTCGACCGTCTGTTAAGCGAGATGCCGCTATTTGACGAGAACGAGTTGCGGGCTGCGCTGGTCAGCGATCGCCTCCGCTGGGAGTACGGCACCTTCGAGCACCGCGATCGGGCCGTGGAGGGGTTGCTGTTTCCCGATACCTACCAGTTGGACGAGGCCACTGTGGGTGACGAGTTAGCCCTGATCTTGCGCATGCACCAGCAGTTCTTACGCGTGGTCGAACAACTTGACTTGGTCGGCCGAGCGGCCGAGTTCGGTTTGAGTCCCTACGAGGTTGTCGTCTTAGCCTCCCTGATCGAGGAGGAGGCGCTGTTGGATGGGGCCCGTCCGAAGATCAGCCGGGTCATCCACAACCGCTTGGCCTCGGGCTGGCGGCTGGGTATCGACGCTTCTAGCCGGTACGCGGTGGGTAAGACGGCAGGTGAACCGATGACTACTGAGGACCTCTCGGTGGTGTCGCTATGGAATACCCGGGTGGTGCTGGGTTTGCCTCCGACCCCTATCGCCGCTCCTGGACGCGCCTCCCTCGAGGCGGCACTAGCCCCAGTACCGGGCTCCTGGATGTACTACGTCCGGACCGATGAGGGCGGGATACCTGGTGCCCACACCTTCGCCACCACGGCGACCGAATTTCAGGCAGCACGACGGATCTGTGTGGACAAGGATCTGGGCTGTGGCTGAGCCGACCATCGATCGACGGCCCCCGATGAGCGGGGCAACCCGACTGGCCGCAGTAATTGGCGACCCGGTGCGACACTCCCTCTCACCGACGCTTTTGGGAGCGGCGTTCGCTGAGACTGGTCTGGACTGGACGTACGTGGCTCTCGAGGTGGCTGACGGGTCGGCTCGTGGGGCGCTGGACGGTATGCGGGCCCTCGGGATCTCTGGCCTGTCGGTCACCATGCCCCACAAAGCGGCCGTCGCCGCCGAGGTCGATCGGTGCACCGACGACGCAACTGCACTAGGTGCAGTGAACTGCGTGGTGGTCGAGGAAGGCCAATTGGTGGGGTATAACACCGACGGCGAGGGCTTTCTGGATGGCCTCGCGCACGATTCGGGGATGGACGTCACCGGACGACGGGTGGTCGTCCTCGGTGCCGGTGGGGCTGCCCGAGCCGTGGTTCAGGCCCTGGCCGGGGCGGGTGCATCCGAGGTGGTGGTGGCCAACCGGACGCTCGCACGAGCCGAGGAGGCTGCTGCCATGGCCGGATCGGCGGGCCGTGCGTTGGAGCTCTCGCTTGGTCATCCGGGCGGACGGTTGGAGGGTGCCCTCGCCGATGCCCTAGGAGATGCCGAGTTGGTGGTGAACGCCACCTCGGTTGGCATGGGTGGTTCGTCTGAGATGTCCACCATCGACCTACCGGTAGATCCGGCACTGATTGGTGCCGGATCGGTCGTCGTCGACCTGATCTACCACCCGGCCGAAACGGCACTGATGGCTGCCATGCGAATTCGGGGTATCGAGGCTTACGGGGGCCTTTCGATGCTCGTGTGCCAGGCGGCCCGTGCCTTCACCCTTTGGACGGGGGTCGAGGCACCTTTGTTGGCGATGCATACCGCAGCCCAAGCCTCTCTAGCCTCCCGCTAACAGGCCATGGCGGGCGGACCATACGGGACCGCCCTAGCTGATGCCCCCGGCGTTCAGTGGCGTGGGTGGCCGTAACAGTCGTTGGCCTTCGGTGTTGATAACGGTCAGGCCACCTTGCCGGAATACACCGGGCCCTCTCGGGCCCCATCAGTAGCCTGTGGCCATGGCGACTGTTCCTGAGTCCGTTGCGCCGGTGAGTCATCTGGCCCTCGTGGGCCTCATGGGTGCCGGCAAGACGGCGGTTGGCCGCGTGCTGGCTGATCGGCTGCGGCGTCAGCATGTCGACTTGGATTTGGCCGTCACACAACTAGCCGGGAGGTCTATCGGGGTGATCTTTCACGAGGGCGGGGAGTCGACCTTCCGCGACCTCGAGGCGCAGAGCCTCGTACTCCAACTGGCGGTGGGCGACCCCATCGTGTTGTCCACCGGAGGAGGCGTACTGGGCCGCCGTGAGAACCGCGCCATTCTGGCCGCAGACTCGACCGTGGTGTGGTTGCGGGCCCGGCTCGAGACGCTGGCCGACCGGGTGGGTGACGGAGTCGGGCGGCCGCTTCTGGAGGGGCGTAATGCCCTCGGGGTACTGCGGGACTTGGCCGAGGATCGCCATCCGGCCTACGAGCGGGCTGCCGACCTCGTTGTCGATACTGACGGGCTTACGGTCGTCGAAGTGGTCGACGCCGTGCTCGAGGCATTGATGGACGTCGGCTTGATCCGTCCCGAGGCGCTGGCCGGTTCGACAGTCGATGGAGCGGGTGGTCGGTCGTGATTGAGATCTCGGTAATGCTTCCTGAAGGACGGTCCTATCCGGTGGTGGTGGGACGCGGCGTGGCCGGTGAGTTGGCCGGTTACCTTTCGGAGACCACTCTGCAGCCGCGACGGGCGGCGGTGGTAACCCAAGAGGGGATCCCCACATCGGTCGACCCCGGTTTCGAGCATCGAGTCTTCACCATTCCGGACGGTGAGGCGGCAAAGACGCTCTCGACCATCGAGAGCCTCTGTCGTTCGTTCGCCGAGTGGGGCCTCACCCGGGGAGATGTGGTTGTCGGTGTGGGTGGCGGTGTGGTCACTGATGTGGCTGGATTCGCCGCCGCGTCGTTCCACCGGGGCGTGCCCGTGGGGCATGTTGCCACCACACTGCTGGCCCAGGTGGATGCGGCGATTGGTGGCAAGACCGGCGTGAACCTGCCCGAGGGCAAGAACCTGGTCGGGGCGTTCTGGCAGCCGACTCTGGTGCTGTGCGACACGGCTGCGCTCGAGACGTTGCCCGAGCGCGAGTTGCGCTGCGGACTGGGTGAGATGGCCAAGTACCACTTCTTGGGCGGCCGGGATCTGGATGGAAGGCCGTTGGAGGAGCGGGTGGCCCGCTGCGTGGAGATCAAGGCCGAGGTGGTGTCAGCTGACGAGCGCGAGGCAGGTCGTCGGGCCATCCTGAACTATGGGCACACCCTTGGCCACGCCATAGAGACAAGCGGACGCTACGACCTGCGCCACGGGGAGGCAGTGGCTATCGGATTGGTCTACGCCGCCGAGCTGGGTCGGACATTGGGCCGGATTGACGAGGCTCGGGTGGCCGAACATCGTCGGATCGTGGAGGGCTACGACCTACCCACCCATCTGCCTGACGGAGCTGACGCTGAGGAGCTCTTGGCCGTGATGAGCAGAGACAAGAAGGCGCTGGACGGGCTCACCTTTGTTCTAGATGGCAGTTCGGTTTCGCGCGCTGATGGGTGCAGCGTTGAGGTGGTTCCAGGGGTGGATCCCGACACAGCTCGGTCCGTGCTCGATAGGGTCCGATGACGAGGTGCCCTGTCGGACCTCCGAATGGGTGCCCAGCCAGTCCTGTTCCGGTGGGAGACTACTGTCCATGAGCCAGCCGATCGTCCTGTTGTTATCGGGACCCAACCTGAACCTGCTGGGCGAGCGACAGCCGGAGGTCTACGGGACTACCACGCTCGAGGACCATGTCGTGGCGTCCACCACAGTGGCATCGGCTCGAGGTCTGGCTCTAGAGCACGTCCAGTCCAATCACGAGGGGGAGTTGGTCGATGCCATCCACGCAGCGCGTGGCCGATGTGCAGCAATCGTTGTGAACCCGGGAGCGTTCACGCACTACGCATGGGCCATCCACGATGCGTTGGCCCTCTTTGATGGACCGGTGGTCGAACTCCACCTCTCAAACCCAGCGGCGCGGGAGCCATGGCGCCACACTTCGGTGGTGGCGCCGGTGGCCGATGGGACCGTTGCCGGGTTCGGTTCACTGGGGTATCGCATGGCTATCGACGCAGTAGCCAGCCTGCTCGACGGGTGAGCGACGCCGCACCGTCGGTAGGCGGCTCGAGCCTGCCCGAGATGGATGTCGGTGGCCGACTAGACCGTCTGCGACCGTCCTTGGTCGAACTCGGCCTAGGTGGCCTACTGGTTACCAACATCACCAATGTCCGGTACCTGAGTGGCTTCACCGGCTCGGCCGGATCGCTCTGGGTGGACGAGCAACGGGCGGTACTGGTCACCGATGGCCGTTATAGGGACCAGGCCCCAGATCAGGTGGCTTCAGTCGGCACGGACGTGGACGTGGAGATCATCGGTTCCGGCCGGCCCTCACCGCTGGGTGTCCTCGCCGGAGGCGTTAATCGGGTGGGGCTCGAGGCCGACTCGGTGTCTTGGGCCGAGGTGGAACGGTTGGCCGGGCTGATCACCACAGCCGGTGGTGGCGACCCGGTCTCGACTACCGGGTTGGTGGAATCTCTGCGGGAGGTCAAGGATGACGGGGAGGTGGCCCGCATCGCTGCTGCGGCGGCCATAGCCGACGCTGCGCTGGTCTCGGTGGAGGCGTTGTTCGTCGAGGGTGCCGTCGAGTCCGACCTAGCGACTGCATTGGACCATGCGATGCGTATCGGTGGTTCCAGTGACCGGGCTTTCGAGACGATCGTGGCCGCCGGTCCCAACGGTGCGCGTCCTCATGCCCGCCCAGGGAGCCGTGCCATGGTGGACGGCGACCTAGTGGTTCGAGACTTTGGGGCGGTGATTGACGGCTATCGGTCCGATATGACCCGTTCGATGCGGATCGGGGGAACCGGTTCCGGACCTGCGGCCGACCTGCTGGCAGTGGTGCTGGAGGCCCAGGCCGCGGGGCTGGCCGCGGTCGTCGACGGGGTGCCGGCTTCCGAGGTCGACAAGGCGTGCCGCTCGGTCCTCCTTGAAGCGGGACTAGGTGAGGCCTTTTCCCACGGAACCGGGCACGGGGTGGGCCTCGACATCCACGAGGGCCCGGCGGTGGCGTCCACGGCCACCGGTAGCCTCAGATCAGGACAGGTAGTCACCGTCGAACCCGGGGCCTACGTTGCTGGACTGGGCGGCGTGCGTTGGGAGGACACGGTGCTGGTCACTGACGACGGCCACCGTTCGCTTACCGGGTTCCCCAAGGCCCTCTGAGACATCCATCGAATTCGGAGTCACCATGCCCACCATCACCACCAACGATCTCAAGAACGGGATGACCCTGCAGATCGAGACTGACCTGGTTCAGGTTGTCGAGTTCCAGCACGTTAAGCCGGGTAAGGGCCATGCCTTCGTCCGCACCACGCTGCGCAACGTACGGACCGGTTCGGTCGTGGATCGGACATTTCGGGCCGGTGAGAAGGTGGAGCGAGCCATGATCGACAAGCGGTCAATGCAGTTCCTGTACCGCGACGGCGCCGACTACGTCTTCATGGACGACGAGACCTATGACCAGATGCAGGTGTCTCCATCCACCCTCGGGGATGCCTCCAACTACATCGTCGAGCAGGCCACGGTCCTCATTTTGTTGTTTGGCGACGAGGTAATCGGCCTGGAACTCCCGGCCTCGGTCGAACTCGACATCACCGAGACCGAGCCCGGCGTGCAGGGTGATCGGGTGTCGGGTGCCCGCAAGCCGGCCACGCTGGAGACTGGACTGACGGTCCAGGTGCCGTTGTTCATCGAGAACGGCGAGCGGGTCAAGGTCGACACCCGATCCGGCGAGTATCTCAGCCGGGCCTGAGCTCCGCTGCGAACCATCTGACTAAGCGACCGTCGTGGATCCCATCGACGCAATCGGGTCGCGCCGCGAAGCGCGTGAGACCGCATTGGGTGTCCTGTATGCGGCTGAGGCACAGAGTCGAGACCTGCTCGAGGTGCTGGCCGATCGTCCCGTGGCCCCGGCTAGTTATGTCGTGGAGGTCGTAGAGGGTGTGGCCGCCACGATGGACCAGTTGGACGAGATGATCGGGCGCTACGCGGAGGGCTGGCGGACCGACCGCATGCCCGCAGTGGATCGGGCGCTGCTACGCATGGCGGTCTACGAACTTTGCCATCGGCTTGATGTCCCCACCGCGGCGGTGTTGTCCGAGGTTGTCGACCTAGCGGGGGACTACTCCACGGAACGGTCGTCCCGGTTTGTGAATGGCGTAGTTTCCGCAGTGGCTGCCGAGGTCCGACCCGATGTCCGACCCGATGTCCGGACCGAAGGTCACTCAGGGCAGGACCCCGAGGGGGGCGACCTGGCGTGACCAACGGTGACTGGCCCTCGGCTGAGGGGCTGGTTCTCCGGCCATGGGCGGTCGATGATCGGGATGTCCTTGTGGCTGCATGGGCTGATCCCGAGGTGCGGCGGTGGACAGCGGTGCCCGATGACGCCAGTCCTGATGCCGCCGCTCGATGGATTGCCGGTGGCTGGCGCCGTCGTGAGGAGGGTCTAGCCCTCGACCTTGTCGGAGTGTCGGTCGATGACGGTCGGATCTTAGGAGAGGTCGGACTCTCGGCCTTTGACACCGCCAGGAGGGCGGCCCGGATCGGCTGGTGGACGGCGGCCTCGGAACGGGGTCGGGGGGTAGCCACGGCGATGGTACGGGCCATGACTGGCTGGGCCCATGATGGACCGCTCGCCCTTCGGGTGGTGGTGGCCGAAGTCGACCCAGCCAATCCGGCGTCGGTCACCGTGGTTCGGAGAGCGGGCTACGAGTTGCTGGGCAAGGTCCCGGGTCGGCTCACCGAGGGTTCGACGACCGACGGCAGGTTGGTATTCGCGTCACAACCGCCAGTTTGTGGAGCAACCGGCGAAGGCGCGTCGGCTACGCGCGTGTAGGCTGCCCACTCGACCGTGAAGCGGGTCCCGTGAGGCCTGGACGGACGAGGAGACGAGGCCGATGGCCGAAAGAGAACGCCGCCAGACGCCCCCGTTTGGGGGCGTTTTTGTCTCCCACGCGCGGATCATGACCGCCGATGACATGGGCCGGGCCGTCCGTCGGATGGCTCATGAGGTGATTGAGCGAAACCATGGTCTTGACGAGATCGTCGTGGTCGGTCTCCAGACCGGCGGCGTGCCGGTCGCCGAACGCCTCGCCGAGACCCTCGAGGACATCGAGGGCATCCGCCCACCGGTGGGGACCCTCGACGTGGCTCTTCACCGCGACGACATTGGGATTCGCCCGGTTGTCCCTGAGGCGGTCACGGACCTGTCCACCGACCTCGATGGCCGGATCGTGGTTCTGGTCGATGACGTCCTGTTCACCGGGCGGACTATCCGTGCGGCGCTCGATGCCGTCTGCGACTTCGGGCGCCCTAGGTCCATTCAATTGGCGGTCATGGTCGACCGTGGTCATCGGGAACTGCCCATCCGCCCTGACTACGTCGGCAAGAACCTGCCGACCCGCCGCGACGAGGTGGTCGATGTGCACGAGATAGGCGTCGATCTTGGGGTGATGCAGAAGTGACGGCCCACCTCCTGGGCATCGATGGCATGACCCGTGCCGATCTCGAGGAACTTCTTGAGTTGACTGACACGTTCGCGGAGGTCGGCCGTCGACCGATTCCCAAGGTTCCAGCACTGCGCGGTCGGACGGTGGCGACCGTCTTCTTCGAAAACTCGACCAGGACCCGGATGTCGTTCGATACGGCGGCTCGGCGCCTCTCGGCCGACACCATCGCCTTTACCGCCGGAGGTTCATCGATCTCCAAGGGCGAGAGTCTGCGCGACACCGTCGAGGTGGTTGCCTCCTACGGGGTCGACGCCCTGGTCGTGCGCCATCCGATGGCCGGGACGGCCCATCGGGTGGCTGACTGGACGAAGGCCTCGGTGGTCAACGCTGGAGACGGTTGCCATGAACATCCCACTCAAGCGCTGCTGGACTGCTACACGCTCCGCGAGCACTGCGGGGCTCTGGACGGCATGCGAATCGCCATCGTGGGCGATGTTCGCCATTCCCGGGTGGCCCGCTCTAACGTCCTTGCCTTCACGACATTGGGTGCCGAGGTGGTGCTCGTGGCACCGGCCACCTTGCTCCCAACTGCCGTCGAAGGTTGGCCGGTGACCGTGGCTCACGAACTGGACCCGCTGCTAGGTGACTTGGATGCCGTCTACCTACTGCGCATGCAGAGCGAACGCATCTCCGAGGGTCTCATTCCGTCGATCCGGGAGTACGCCGCCGACTTTGGGCTGTCGGCGGAGCGGGCGGCCCGACTCCCCGCTGGGGCGTTGATCCTGCATCCGGGTCCGACGAATCCCGGCGTTGAGATCTCGGCCGCTGCCGCCGCTGACCCTAGGTCGGTCATTCTCGATCAGGTCGTTCACGGGGTTTCGGTTCGCATGGCGGTCTTGTTTCTTTTGCTGGGTTCTGGTCGGAACCCAGCCGATGACGATGGAGGCGACCGGTGAGCGTGGTTTTGAGAGGNGGTCGGATCATTGACGCCGANGGGGAGCGGACCCTTGATGTGGAGGTGGGTGACGACGGTCTGATCTCCGCAGTGGGCAGTGGCTTGNGCGGTGACNTGGAGCTGGATGCCTCCGGTTGTGTNATNTCACCNGGTTTCGTCGACCTACACGCCCACTTGCGTGAGCCGGGCCAAGAAGAGGCCGAGACCATCGAGACGGGGGCGCGTGGCGGCTCGCTCGGTGGATACACGGCTCTGGTGGCTATGCCCAACACAGACCCGACTATCGACTGCGTGGNGGTGGTGGAACAGGTCAGGGCTCTCGGGCGGCTCTCGACATGCGAAATCGTTGCATCAGCGGCCATGACGGTGGGTCGAGCTGGTGACGACATGGCACCAATGGGTGAACTGGTNGATGCCGGNGTCGGGATCTTCACCGATGACGGTANCGGCCTCCAGGATCCGCGGCTGATGCGTCGGATCATGGAGTACAGCACGGGACTGACCCGGCGCCTGGGCCGTCCGGTGGTCCTGGCCCAGCACTGTGAGGTCTCGGCGTTGTCGGCNGGGGGTTACATGCACGAGGGCGAATGGTCGTCNCGNCTGGGCATTCCCGGCCAGCCGGCNGAGGCCGAGGAACTCATGGTGATGCGCGANATCGCCCTGGTCCGCCTTACCGGGGCCCGCATGCACTTCCAGCACCTATCCACCGCCAGTTCGGTGGCCATGGTTCGTCGAGCCAAGGCGGCTGGCCTACCAGTGACCGCCGAGGCGACTACCCACCACTTCACCCTCACAGACGCGGCGTGTGCCTCCTACGACCCCGTGTTTAAGGTCCACCCGCCGCTGCGGACCGATTCCGACTTAGCCGCGGTCCGAGCGGGTTTGGCCGACGGCACGGTTGACGCGGTGGCCACCGACCACGCCCCGCACGCTCCACACACCAAGGAACAGACCTTTGACGAGGCGCCCCCGGGAATGCTGGGCTTAGAGACAGCCTTCGCCCTCACGTTGGGGGAGTCCGGNCTTGACCTNCCCGAGGTTCTGGCNGTGTTGTCGTGGCGTCCGGCGGCAATCGCNGGCATTGCCGACCGGCACGGGGCNGTCGTGGTGCCCGGAGCACCAGCCAACCTGTGCGTCGTCGATCCCGANGAGACCTGGACGGTGTCCGGNGCGGCAATGGCCAGTCGCAGCCACAACACGCCCTANGAGGGNCGCACCCTGCGGGGTCGGGTACGACACACCGTTTGCGCTGGCGAGCCAGTCGTNATCGACGGGGAGGCCCAACGGTGAACGATTCCANGGACGGGGNCCAGGAGNACCNCCGGCGCCGGCCGGTGGAGGCCGCCCTCGTACTGGCNGACGGCGAGGTNTTCGAGGGGGAGGCCATCGGTGCCGTCCCTCCTGATGGCGTGGCCACAGNCGAGGTGGTGTTCAACACCGTGCTTTCTGGCTATCAGGAGGTCATTACCGACCCTTCCTACGCCGGACAGATCGTGACCTTCACCGTCGCCCATCTTGGNAACTACGGCGTGAACGCCGAGGACCACGAGAGTCGTCGTCCGCACTGTCGGGGGGTCGTCGTCCGTGACCTAGCCCGGCGTCGCAGCAACTGGCGGGCTGAAGCGGACCTNGACGACTTGCTCCGATCCCACGAGGTGCCTGGCATCGCCGGAGTCGANACCCGACGATTGACTAGACACCTGCGCGATGCGGGAGCCATGCCCGGCGCCTTCGGCACGGCGGACCAGGCNACCCTCNCCNCGGCGGCGGCCAACNAGCCGGGTACGGACGGTCTGGACCTCGTATCGACGGTGACCTGCGACGTCCCGACCACCGTGCCNTCGACCGGNGGTCGTCGTCGNATCGTGGCCATGGACTTCGGGATCAAGGCNACCATCGTCCGACATCTGACCAGATTGGGCGAGGTGACGATCGTGCCGGCGTCAACCCCGTCGGCNGAGATACTGGCCATGGATCCAGACGGCGTCTTCTTGTCCAATGGNCCCGGTGATCCAGGGCCACTGGTCGACGTGCGGGCNCAGATCGATGCTCTCCTGGGNGAAGTGCCGATCTTCGGGATCTGCCTCGGACACCAGTTGCTGGCCGGCACCATCGGTGCCGAGACCTACAAGCTCCCGTTCGGGCATCACGGAGGTAACCATCCGGTTCGGAACCTGGCTACCGGGGCGGTGGAGATCACCAGTCAGAACCACAACTACTGCGTGGCCGAGGGTTCGCTGCCTAATGCGGAGCTGACCCACGTGAACCTCAACGACCAGACNGTGGAGGGCATCCGCTGTCGTGACGTGCCGGCGTTCAGCGTGCAGTACCACCCGGAGGCGGGGCCCGGACCCCACGACAGTCGGTACCTGTTCGACGACTTTGAGGNGCTCATGGCCAGCGTGAAGGGTCCGGCCAGCGGTTCGATCGCNGGAGGGGCGGNCTGATGCCCCGTCGNACCGACATATCGTCAATCCTGCTGATNGGCTCCGGGCCAATCGTGATAGGGCAGGCCTGCGAGTTCGACTACTCCGGCACACAGGCCTGTCGTGTCCTGCGGGAGGAGGGGTACCGGGTGATCCTGGCCAACTCCAATCCGGCCACCATCATGACCGACCCGGACTTCGCCGACGCTACTTACGTTGAGCCTCTGCGGCTGGACGTTCTGGAGGCCATCATCGCTAGAGAGCGACCGGATGCCCTACTACCCACTCTTGGCGGACAGACGGCACTGAACCTCTCCATGGAACTGGTCGATGCGGGAGTCCTGGACCAATACGGCGTGGAGCTCATCGGAGCGGACGCCGAGGCCATTGCCACAGCCGAGGACCGTGAGCGCTTCAAGATGGCCATGCAGGAGATCGGCCTCGGGGTCCCTCCCTCTGGAGTAGCCCACACCATGGACGAGGCCCGGGCCGTGGTGGCTGAGCTCGGCCTACCGGTAGTGATTCGGCCGGCGTACATCCTGGGCGGGCGGGGTACGGGCATAGCGTCGAACGCTGAGGAGTTCGAGCACTTTGCCGACACGGGGATAGCGGCCAGCCCCATTTCGGAGATCCTGATCGAGAAGTCGATCGCTGGCTGGAAAGAGTACGAGCTGGAGGTCATGCGGGACCACGCCGACAACTGTGTGGTCATCTGCTCGATCGAGAACGTGGATCCGATGGGGGTCCACACCGGTGACTCGATCACCGTGGCGCCGGCCCAGACTCTGACCGACGTCGAGTATCAGGAGATGCGCGACGCGTCGTTCGCCTGCCTGCGGCGGGTCGGCGTCGAGACTGGTGGCTCCAACGTTCAGTTCGCCGTGGATCCGGACACCGGCCAGCAGGTCGTGATTGAGATGAACCCCCGGTTGAGTCGATCCTCGGCTCTGGCGTCCAAGGCCACCGGCTTCCCGATTGCCAAGATCGCCGCCAAACTGGCTGTCGGCTACACGCTCGACGAGATCCCCAACGACATCACGAAAAAGACGCCAGCTGCGTTCGAACCGACCATCGACTACGTGGTCACGAAAATCCCCCGCTGGGCCTTTGAGAAGTTTCCCGGCACATCGGGGGTATTGGGGACGTCAATGCAGTCGGTGGGGGAGGTCATGGCCATTGGCCGGACCTTCCCTGAGTCGCTCCAGAAGGGGATGCGGTCTCTGGAGAACGGCCGCCTCGGCCTTAATGCTGACCCGGCCGAGGAGGCGCTTGACGATCTCGATGACGATGCCCTGCTGGCCGCAGCGGCGATCGCTACCCCGGCCCGTATCAGCCAACTAGAGGTCCTCCTGCGTCGTGGTGTGCCACTGGAGACGGTGCATGAGGTCACCAGGGTAGACCCGTGGTTCCTCGACCAGATCTTGGCCATCTCCGAGGAGCGCCTGCACTTGGCCGGCCTCGCTCCCATCGGTGGAGGGGTGCCCAGCATGGGTCGCCGGGACTGGAGACGAGCTAAACAACTCGGCTTCGCCGATGCCCAGTTAGCCCACATCTGGAGTTGTGGGCCGGACGAAGTCCGTGCTGCACGGGAGGCGGTTGGGGTACGACCGACATACAAGACGGTTGACACCTGTGGCGCCGAGTTTGCCGCGGAGACCCCTTACCACTACTCGGCTTGGGAGGACGAGGACGAGGTCCGTCCATCGGAGCGACCCAAGGTGATGATTCTTGGGTCGGGTCCCAACCGGATCGGCCAAGGGATCGAGTTCGACTATTGCTGCGTGCACGCCAGCTTCGCTCTACGCGATGCTGGCTTCGAGACGATCATGGTCAACTGCAATCCGGAGACGGTGTCAACTGACTACGACACCAGCGACCGGCTCTACTTCGAGCCACTGACCGTCGAAGACGTCGACAACATCGTTGCCGTCGAACAGCCGGTGGGGATCATCGTGTCCCTCGGCGGCCAGACGCCGTTGAAGTTGGCATCCGCCCTGCCACCTCATCTAGTGGCTGGAACCAGCCCTGCGTCGATCGATCTGGCCGAGGATCGTGAGCAGTGGAACGCTCTGTGTGCGCGCCTGGCCGTGCCACAGCCCCCGGGGGGGACTGCGGTCGATGCAGTCGGGGCCCGCGCCATCGCTGCTGAGGTGGGCTACCCGGTACTGGTTCGTCCGTCGTACGTGCTGGGCGGACGGGCCATGGAGATCGTCTATGACGACGCAGAGCTCGATCGGGCAATGGACGCTCTAAGTTCGTTCGGGAGCCTGGGCATCGAGGGCGGCCTTTCGGCCGAACGGCCCGTGCTCGTGGACCGATTCCTTGAGGACGCCACCGAGGTGGACGTGGATGCCGTGCGCGACCACACCGGCGAGGTGGTGATCGGCGCAGTCATGGAGCACGTCGAGGAGGCCGGGGTCCACAGCGGTGATAGTGCCTGCGTGATCCCGCCGCCCCACCTGTCGGACGATGTGGTGGCCCGTATCGAGGACCATGCCCGGAAGATCGCCGATGCCTTGGACGTTCGGGGCCTATTGAACGTGCAGTTCGCCGTCAAATACGACCCCGACGGGACCGATATCTACGTCATCGAGGCCAATCCTCGAGCATCGCGCACGGTGCCGTTCGTGGCTAAGGCCACCGGCGTTCCGCTGGCCAAGGTGGCTAGCAGGGTGATGATGGGGGCCACCTTGGCCGAGCTCCGTGACGAGGGCCTGATGCGGGACCGGGTGGTCGGCGACCATGTGGCGGTCAAGGAAGCGGTTCTGCCCTTCAACCGGTTCCCGGAAGCCGACCCGATCTTGGGCCCGGAGATGCGGTCCACTGGTGAGGTGATGGGTATCGACCTGACAACCGGCCTGGCCTTCACCAAGTCGCAGATCGCGGCTGGTGGGGCACTGCCTGAGGGTGGCACGGTCTTCCTGTCGCTGGCTGATCGGGACAAGGCGGTGGGCCTGGAGGCGGCGAGGGGATTCGTCGAACTGGGCCTTGATCTGGTCGCCACCAGTGGGACGGCCGAGCACCTGCGATCCAACGACCTACCGGTCTCGACGGTGGTGGCCAAGTTGGGTGAGGAGGGGACCGACGGAGTAGAGCTGGTCCGGTCAGGCGCTGTGCAACTGGTGGTCAACAGCCCCCGAGGGCGTGGCCCACGGGCGGACGGGGAGCACATACGTGCTGCGGCAGGTGCTCAGGGTGTGCCCTTGCTTACTACTGGGAACGCAGCGCTGGCGGCTGCCCGAGGCCTCGCCGACTGGCGGACCTACCCGCTAGCCGTGCGAACCCTCCAGGAGTACCACCAGGGCATCCACTTCGATTCGGGGGCGAACGGATCGTGAGTCGCCGTTACGCGACCGTCGACTTGACGACGCGTCTCGGCTCGGTCGTGTTGCCCAACCCGGTGCTGACCGCATCGGGTACTGCTGGCCACGGCCACGAGTTGGCCGACCACCTCGATCCGGCAGAACTGGGTGCCGTGGTCGTCAAGTCGTTGCACGCCGAGCCTTGGGTTGGCAATCCCGCTCCCCGGGTGCATGCCACCCCGGCAGGCATGGTCAATAGCGTGGGCCTGCAGGGGCCTGGCGTGGAAGCCTGGTTGGAACACGACCTTCCTGGTCTGGCGGCCACTGGCGCTCGTGTGGTGGCCAGCATCTGGGGTCGAACCGTCGAAGAGTTCGCCCGGGCGGCCGAGCTGCTGGCCGATGCTCCAGACGTGGTGGTCGCCGTCGAGATCAACGCCTCGTGCCCGAACCTCGAGGACCGCCGGGCGTTGTTCGCCCATTCCTCGTCGGCCACCACTGAAGTGGTCGATGCCGCTGGAGCGGCTCAACGACCCCGATGGGCCAAGCTCAGCCCCAATACGGCGGAACTACCTGACATAGCCGCCGCAGCGATCGCTGCGGGAGCCGAGGCGGTAACGGTGGCCAACACGGTGTTGGGCATGGTGATCGACACTGAGACCCGTCGCCCACTCCTAGGTGCTGGTCGGGGGGGCCTTTCCGGGCCGGCTATCCGCCCGGTGGCCGTGCGGGCCGTGTTCGACACGCGTGAGGCCTTGGGTGACTTTCCCATCATCGGTGTCGGCGGGGTGGCCTCGGCCGAGGACGCCGTCCAGTTTCTTTTGGCCGGTGCCACGGCGGTCCAAGTCGGTACGGCGATCTTCGCCGATCCGCGAGCCCCTGCCCGGATCCTGCGGGACCTTGGTCGGTGGTGTGACCGGCGCGGCGTGGTACGACTTGAAGAACTAATCGGAGCAGCTCATGGATGACTGGCACGATCAGGGGGCAACGTCCCTGGACGCGGCACCTGCACATCTCCGTGATGCACTTTGCCTGGTGCTCGACGTCGACGATCTGGTAGCCGCGCGTCGGACGGCGGCGGCGCTCGCTCCGTGGTTTGGCACCGTCAAGGTCGGCCTCGAGTTGTTCTCAGCCGCCGGCCCTGACGCCGTGGTGGGTTTCGTGGAGGCTGGCTTCCGCGTGTTCTGTGACTTGAAACTGCATGACATACCCAACACGGTCGGTAGCGCGGCGCGGGTGCTGGGTTCGTCGGGCGCACGGTGGGTGACGGTGCACACCTCTGGGGGTGAGGCGATGTTGCGGGCGGCAGTCGATTCCATGGCTGAGGGTGCGGCTGGAGTGGGTGCCGAGGCGCCGGGGGTGCTGGGAGTCACCGTCCTGACTAGCGACGAGACCGCCGGACGGTCCGTCCTCGAGCAGCGTTGCGAACTGGCGGCGACCACCGGCTGTGCCGGCATCGTCTGTGCGGCACCTGACCTTCCGGTCACCGATCCATGGGCCGACCGGCTCGTACGGGTGGTGCCGGGCATCCGGATGCCGGGCGGCGACGCGCACGATCAGGCACGGGTGGCTTCTCCCCGCGATGCCTTAGCCGCTGGAGCCGATCTGCTCGTGGTGGGCCGGGCGGTTACTGCGGCGCGAGACCCGCAGGTGGCGGCTGCCGAACTGGTGGCACATCTGGCCGGGGACCGGTCCTGAGCCATCGCCGGGCCGTCATCGGACGTTCCCCGGCTCAAGGGGGTAGGTGGACTGGGCGTTGGTTAGCGTTGCCGCCCGATGCCTCCTTTTACTCGGTGCCGAGTTGCGCCCTTTTTACTTGCAGTCGCAGTGATGGTCCCAGTGCTACTAGGAGCCGCCTGTTCGGCCGTGACTACCTCGACCTCAGGGGGAGTCCAGAGGGTGGTTGTCCTCACCGCTGACCAAGCAACGGAGATTGTCGTTCCAGCCGGGTTTGCGACGGCCACTACGAGCATCGCCATAACGGCATCCACGGAGCCCCCTGCTCCCGACGGCGGTACTTCCCCATCGGATACCTCTCAATCCGGCGCCCCCTCCTCGGAGGGGACCACGCCTTCTACCACGGTTGCGGTGGTTGACGAGGTCGAATCCGACGGTTCCGACGCAAGTCCTAGCGAGAGGGTGGTGGAAGTGGATACCACGACGACCACCACGACCACCACGACCACCACGGTGGTTGAGACGGTCAAGGAGACGGTCCCGCTGGCTGAGGAAGAGGTCAATCCCGGCGTCAAACTGCTGGGCGCCCTCGACAATTTCAATGCCTGCCTCGCCTCGGAAGGCCATGAATGGATTGGTCTCCCCGATCCCGACCAGGGTCCCGAGGCCCCGATGAACCAGCCCGCTTACCTTCAGGCCCTCGGGCTCTGTAATAGCCGAACCGGCATCTCCGATGCCTTCCAGGACTTTCAGGCCTCTCGGTCGGGCCTCACACCGGAAGCCATCCGTGAGGAGAATGAGGGCTTTCTTGAGTTGGTGGACTGCCTGCGGGGACTTGGCTGGCAGATCAGCGACCTGCGTCCCGATGCGGACGGCTTTCTGCAGCCAGGCGAAGAGTTTGCGGGTCCGGACGGTGATTTCGTGACCGATGACATCCGAGACTGTGCCAGCGAGATAGCGCTGAGGTCCGAGGACGGGGAGTGAGTAGATGATCCCAAAGAACATGGCAACGGTGTTGCCGGCGATTCTGACATCGCTGGCCCTAGTGGCCACAGGATGCGGGGGAGGTGGCGGCGAGACCTCCCGGACCGTAACCCTGCTGTCTGAGGACGCCCCGGCTCAGATCGTGGTGTCCACAACGGTGGCGTCGACTACGACGGCCGCACCCACGACGACGATGGCCCCTACTACCGATGTGCCGTCAACGAGCGCTGAGGGGGCCACAGCGTCGGAGACCAGCGTCAATACGGTGACCGAGCCCGAACCGGCCCTCGAGGAGACCACGACCACGACCACGACCACGACCACGACTGTTGCAGTTGTCAAAGAGACGATACCGCTGGCCGAGGAGGAGGTCCCGGCCGGGCTCAAGATGATGGATGCCCTTGAGGAGTTCAACAACTGTCTGGCTGACGAGGGGGTTGAGTTCATCGGCCCCCCGAACACCGACCTGGGGCCCGACGACCCGGTCAACCAGCCGGAGTACATCCAGGCGCTTACTTTGTGCGCAGCCCAGTCGGGCATCGTTGACGCGATGCAGGAGTTCCAGTCGTCACGAGTCGGCCGGACCCCGGAGCAGATCCGCGAGGACAACGAGCAGTTCATCGAGTTGGCCGACTGCTTGCGGGGCAAGGGTTGGACCGTCAGTGACCCGATTCCGGATGCTGATGGATCTCTCGGCCCGGGCGAGGATTTCTCCGGTCCCGACGGTGACCTCGCCATCGGCGACATTCGTGACTGCATTAGCGAACGAAACCTTTCGGACGGAGGAGACGAACAGTGAGGAAGATCCTGATCACCTTGGTGGTGGTTGCCGTGGCGGTAGGGGCCGTCGTGGCCTGGGAGCCATGGGCCGACGAGGCCGCCGTCGTGGATCCGGGGATCGACCGGGCTATCGCTGAGTCGGTGGCGGTCCGGACATTGACCGATGAGATCACCATTCGTGGTGAACTGCGCCGTGATGAGTTGGAGGTCGTGACCGCCTCTTTGGATGGCAAAGTGGGTCATGTCGCGATCGTTGACGGCGACATCGTTGAGGAAGGCGACGCTCTCCTGCTAGTGGATGGCCGCCAGTCCGTCGCCGTCCACGGGGACTTCTCCTTTTACCGCCAACTTGATGTGGGGTCCCAGGGCGCCGACGTCCATCAGTTGGAGACCGTCCTTTCGGTCGCTGGCTACCACGTAGGTGAGGTGGACCCCCTCTATACCGAGGAGACTCGGTCAGGCCTCGCCGCTTGGCAGGCCGATCAGGGCTACACGGGAGCAGCACCGGAGGCCGACGAGGTGGTGACGGTCAGCCTGCAGAGCAATCCAGCCGGATACGTGATCGGCCCGGTCAACGCAGTTTCGGTGCGTATCGGCCCAGCGGCGGTCGCTGCCACAGACCTGCGAGAGAGCCAGTCGGCTGCCGTGGTGAGCACCGTGGCAGCTGTGGTCGACGCCGTGGCCGTGGCCGACACTCCGGTGCCTACGGTCAGTCTCGCCACCGCTGCCGTGGTGGTTCAGGAGGGTCGTCCCGTGCTAGTGACCATTACCGCGGACGTGGCACCGGTAGCCGACTTGGAGATCCCGGTAACCGTGGGTGGCGACGTGGTTGCCGGAGATGACTATCGGTCACCTGAGGCCACTGTCGTTCTCCCGGCGGGATCGACGTCGGTCACCCTGGAGATCGCCACAATCCTCGACGACGACCGCGAGCCCTACGAGGACCTCGAAGTGGTGATCGGTGGTGGCTTTGACTCACTGGCTGCCGTGGCGCCCCAGACCTTGGCCGTCTACGACGCCCGTAAGGAAGTGGATGATCTCTTGGAGCGGGTCGGTGAGTTGGTGACAGATATCGCCGAGCAGGCAGATGAAGTGGCGAACCTGGAGGCCACCGATGAGGTGGTCACCATCGTGGAGGCCCGGTTGATCTCACTTGGCATCCTCACCGACGATCAGGCTCGGTCAGGTGATGTCAGTCCGGCTGAGGGCGAGCAGCTTGAGGCGCTGCAGGTCACGGTGGATGACACTCAGGAAGTTTCGGACCGCATGAGTTCCGTCACCGCCGTGGAGTCTCGGCTGGTCTCGTTGGGGGTCATCACCATGGCTCAGGCCGAGTCCGGTGACATCGACGCCGAGGAGGCCGAGCAGCTTGAGGCGCTGCAGGTCACGGTGGATGACACCCAGGAAGTTTCAGACCGCCTGAGTTCGGTCAGCACCGTGGAGTCTCGGCTGGTCTCGTTGGGGATCATCACCATGGCTCAGGCCAAGTCCGGCGACATCGACGCCGAGGAGGCCGAGAACATCGAGGCCCTGAACGAGAAGGTCAACGACATTGTTGACGCCATTGCAGAGGGCGGCGACTACAACCAAACCGTGACCGTTCTCGATCGGTTTGCAGCCATCGAGGCTCGTGATGAGGCAGCGCAGGACGCGCTGATGAACATTACCGAGCTGGACTGGTTGGCTGCCGTGGCGGCTCGTGATGAGGCAGCACAGGACGCGCTGGTGGACGTCACCGAGCTGGACTGGCGGGCCGCGGTCGCGGCTCGTGACGATGCTTTGGATGATGCCCTGAAGCGCTCGAGCGCCCTCCAGACGGCCCGCAACGACCTAGAGGTACTGGAGGACGAGCAGCAGCGCCTTGACTATCGCCTGGCGTCGGCACGCGAGACCCTGCGGGTAGCCCAGGCCGCCCGGTACGTGCTTGGTGATGACGACGAGGTCACGGTCAGCATCGACGATCCGGACGTGCCCGACGTGCCGATCCTGGTACTGCGAGCTGACAGCGAGACAGTGGCCGAGGGTGGTGCGGCAACTTTCACGATTGAGACGACCGTAGAACTGGTCGAGGATCTCGATGTCTTCTACGTCGTTGAAGGATCAGCCACGGCCGATGCCGACTTCAATGCACCCGATGGCGACATCACCATGCAATTGGGCCAGGAACGGGTCACGCTGTCCATTCCGGTTCGCAGCGACGACGACGTGGAAGGTGACGAGACATTGACTGTGCGCCTGAGCGCCGATCCTGCAGGGAACTACCGTCTAAGCGATCGCGACCAGGCCACCATGCTCATCGAGTCTTCGGATCTGCCCGAGTTGACGCTGGAGGGCGGCGGCGAGGTCGCCGAGGGCGAAACCGCCGTCGTGACCATCGTGGCCGATCAAGCACCCGACACCGACACCAGTGTCAACTATCAGGTATCGGGGAGTGCTCAGGCTGGGCAGGACTACGCGGTTGTAACCGGTACCGCCCTGCTCCGGGCCGGGGAGCGCTCGGTCAGCGTGGAGATCCGAACCATCGACGACGACGTGGTGTTCAAGCCTGGAGACATGGTGGTGGGGGACTGGCCGGTCCGGGTGGGCACGGTGTTCGTTGAGGAGGGCGACTACGTCCAGCGGGGAACGCCGTTGTTCGATCTAACCGAGCCGGAGTTCACCATTACGCTGTTCGCCTCGCCCACGGATCGGGCGAAGCTGGCCGAGGGCCAGTCGGTGACAGTGAATCTTGACGCCGGCGACCAGGAGTCTCCCGGCAGAATCGTGGAGTTGGATGACAACGCCACGGTGAGCGGAACGAGCGAGACCTATGAGGGTGTCGTTGAGGCCGTCGAGGACCTTGTAGGCGTGGACGGTGCCGTGGTGACCATTGACGTAGTGGTCGAGGAGTCGATCGACGCCGTGGTGGTCCCAATTGCCGCCGTGCTGTCCGAGGGCGGTCAGGAGACGGTCCGCGTGGTGACCCCTGAAGGGACGATCGAACGTCGGGCCATTCAGACGGGAATGCTGGATGGTGCCTACGTGGAGATCGTCACCGGTGTAGTGGCCGGCGAGTACGTCATCCTGGAGATCGATCGCTCGTGATCGATTCCACGCCTCCGGAGGAGGCGACGGAGGACGACATTGTGTTGGCCCTCGAGGGGGTGTCGCGGGTCTATGGCACCGAGGTACTGGTGCGGGCGCTCGACGACGTGTCACTAGAGATCCGGGCTGGGGACTTCCTATCCATCGTTGGTCCGTCTGGGTCGGGTAAGTCGACGATGCTTGGGCTACTCGGGGTGCTGGACCTCCCTACCGAAGGCGCTATCCGGGTGCGGGGTACCGACGTGACCCGATTGGCCGATGCCGAGCGGTCCCGGTTACGGGGTGAGGCCATCGGTTTCGTGTTTCAGCAGTTCCATCTGATCCCGCACCTGACGGCGCTCGGCAATGTCGAGACCGCGTTGCTCTATCGGGGATTGAGTCCCAGAGATCGACGATCCCGGGCGATGCACGCTCTGGAGCAGGTGGACTTGGGACCTCGCCATGACCACCGTCCGGTGCAGATGTCGGGCGGGGAGCAGCAGCGGGTGGCTATCGCCCGGGCGATTTCTACGGACCCGGGTGTGGTACTGGCCGACGAGCCGACAGGGGCGCTGGACAGCCGCAACGCCGAGAAGGTGTTGCAGATCTTCAATGACCTGCAGTCACCGGAACGCGCCGTCTGCATCGTCACCCACGACCTACACGTGGCCGACTCGGCCCGTCGCAAGATCTCGATGCTCGACGGCCGGATCGTGGTCGACGAGCTACTGGGTGCGGGGGCGGGCTCGTGAGACGATTCCGGGAATTGGTCGGGGTGGCCACCGCTGGTTTGACGGCCCGCAAGGTTCGTACATTGCTCATCATGCTCGGCCCGATCCTCGGTGTGTCGGCCATCGTGGCCGCCATCGGGATCAACGAGAGCTCCAAGGGTCACCTCAAGGCCAAACTCCAGGAGTTGGGTACCGACCTGATCGTGGTGAACGCCTCGGCTGGGTTGGGATTTGGCCAGGACCCGGTGATCGAGGCTGCAGCGGTGGCTCGGGTGGGACGCCTGCCTGACGTGGTGGCGGCGACCGGCACACGCCAATTGTCCGACATCGTGACCGTGCCCTTCGCCGGCGCCGAGGACTACTACCGGGCTTTCCCGGTGCCGGTGATCGCCACCGGAACCGACCTGCCCAACACCCTGGAGGTGCCCCTCGTCTCGGGACGGTTCCTGAACGACTTCGACGTGGCGTCCGGTGCCCGAGTGGCCGTAATCGGCCGGGACCTGGCCGACGAGTACGGCTACCTGGCCGGCGAGGCCCGGACCATCGAACTAAATGGCCTGGAGTACGGCGTGATCGGGGTCCTTGACTGGGTCCTACTGGAGCCGTCGATGGACTCAGCGGTGTTCCTGACGTTTACCGCCGCGGTCGCCGACTGGGATCTCGACGATCCCGATCCGAGTCGCTTGTACGTTCGGGCACCCGAGAATACAGCGCTAGTGGCTAAGGAGATCCCGACGGTAGTGAGCCTGGGCGGCCCCGACGGGGCAAATGCTTCGGTGCCCACGGACCTGCTCGACGCCCAGTCCCAGGTTGACGAGAGTCTCAACAATCTGACCAAGATGATGGGCGGTCTGGCGCTCATCGTGGGCGGCGTCGGTATTGCCAACGTGATGTCCATCTCGGTTATCCAAAGATCCTCGGAGATCGGTATTCGGCGGGCGCTGGGTCACAGCCGGGGGACCATTGCCGTTCAGTTTCTGTTCGAGGCCCTCGTGGTCGGGGTGTTTGGAGGGATTCTCGGAGCGCTAGTGGGTGCCGGAGTGGTCTGGGGGGTGGCATCCCAACGGGGCTACACAATGGTGTTGAGCGTGGCCGGGTTGTTCGGCTGGGCACTGGTGTCGGTCGGGGTGGCCGTGGTGGCTGGGTTGTACCCGTCGTCGAAGGCGGCCCGTCTNGAGCCNCTGGAGACNCTTCGTCTCGGGTAGGACTNCTCCTNNAGGGCATTGAACCGGNTGGGTNGGGAAACGAGCCCTAGCATCGGTGCTGATGGANCGNGATCTTCTNCACGCCTATGGCTGGCGGGGNGGAGCGCGCCCCGATGACGGTCGNCTGGGGCGNATCGTGCGGGTTGACCGNGGCGAGTGTGACCTTGTGACCGATGANGGCCACCTNCGGGTGNTCTCGGACTCTCTTCGATCTCAGGACCTNGTGGCGCCGGCGACTGGCGACTGGGTNGTGGTGGTCGACGATCCGGAACTGGGTCCCCTGATCTCCCGGGTNTTGGAGCGGGTCAACACCGTGTCGCGTCGAGATCCGTCCGAGGCCGTGGTCGAGCAGGTNCTGGTGGCCAANGTTGATCTCGTGNTGATNGTGCACGGCCTAGACCGACCCNTGCCCCCGGGACGCCTAGAACGGTTCCTGATAGTGGGATGGGACAGCGGNGTTGAGGTGGTCGTAGTCCTGACCAAGGCCGATCGTGAACCCGAAGCGGCCGTNGAGGTTGCTGCCACCGTGCGNGCCTTNGCCNCCGACGTCGACGTGCTGGCCGTCGGCATGGGTCGAGACCGNTCGGGGCTGGACTCGGTCGCCGCCCTCATGGCGCCTGGNCGGACNGTCGCCCTGTTGGGTGAGTCGGGCGCTGGGAAGTCCACCCTGGTCAACGCCTTGGTAGGAGCTGAGGTTTTGGCCACCGGGACGGTCCGGGTCGGTGACGCCAAGGGCCGCCACACCACGGTGAGTCGGGAACTGGTNCTGCGCCCTGAGGGGGGCTTGTTGGTCGACACCCCCGGGATCCGGGCCGTGGGGATCTGGGATGCTGAGGAGGCCCTCGCTCGAGTATTTGGNGACCTCGAGGAGCGGTCGGCCGANTGTCGGTTCGCCGACTGTGTGCANGACACCGAGCCCGACTGTGCGGTGCGGTCCGAGGTGGAGGCCGGCCAGGTCGACCACCGGCGGTTGGATCGCTACCGGTCGCTGCGTGCCGAGCTAGTCGATCAGCGCGAGCGCGAGGTGGACCGAGAGCGCCGGTTATCGCGCGGCCGTCGCCGCTGAGGGATTAGCGNCCGGCTTGCCAGTCGGATTCCCGACTGGCAAGGGAACGACGGTCCAGCTTGTCGCCAGCGTTCAGTGGGAGATGGTCCACGATACGGATGGCCTCGGGCAACTTGTAGCCCGACAAGGTATCGCGGCCGATGGCCAATAGATCATCAAGAGTCGGAGGCCGGTCGGGATGGGTGGGGACCACTACGGCCACGCCGATCTCNCCCATGGTCGGATCGGGGCGGGGTATGACGGCCACTTGGGCAACCTCCGGGTGGGTGCCCAGCACCGCCTCGACCTCCATCGGGTACACGTTGTAGCCCCCGCGGATGTACAACTCCTTGATACGCCCAGATAGGCGGAAGCAGCCAGCGTCGTCCACCCGCGCTAGATCGCCAGTGCGGAGCCAGCCGTCTACCAGTGACTCGGCGGTGCCGTTGGGATCGTTCCAGTAGCCCGACATGGCGCTGGGCGTTTGGAGCCAGAGTTCGCCGATCTCTCCGGTGGCTAGGGCCCGGCCGTCGGGGTCCCGGATCTCGGCGGCGACGCCGGGGCGGGGTCGGCCCACCGTGTGGAGCGCCTCCTCGTCGTCGGCGTCCAGTCCTGTCCCAAGCCCGATGCCGCCCGACTCCGTGGATGAGTAGCGGATCACGTAGGGGGCGTTGAACCTCGTACGTGCCTCGATGACCAGTGCCGGTGGGGATGGTCCTGCTCCGACCACGATCGAGCGGATGCAGGACAGGTCCCTTTGCTCAAAGTCTGGCTCCTGCATGAGTAGGGCGATCTGGGCAGCCACGCCGTTGACTGCCGGTAGTCGATACCGCTCGATTAGGTCCAAGAGGCCGCCGGCCGTCCACCGGTCCATGACGTGGATGGTGGCTCCGGAGGCCAGTTGCCATCCGATCTTGGTCATCACACCCACGTGGGCGAACGCCGTACCGCTGACCATGTGTCCGCCCGAGCCCCATGCACCGCCNGTGTCCAGTTCGTGGATGGCTGCCANNTGCCGATCGGTGAACCAGACGCCGCGNGGGTCTCCAGTGGAACCCGAGGTAAAGCAGATGCAGGTAGGGCGGTTGGGATCGGCTGAAGCGATTGGGGCTACATCGCCATTGTTCCGAAGGGCGAGTAGCGGACGGCCGGGGTCTTCACAGGGATCGACAATTTCTACCCGTTGACCGTTGGGAATCCCTTCGGAGAGGGGACCGGTGGCCAGCACCAATTCGGGCTCGACGGTATCGACGAGCAACCTCCGTTCCCTAGCNCGGAGGCGCGGGTTGGCGCCCGCCGTGGTAGCTCCGACCTTGGCCGCCGCCAGGTACGCCACGGCGTAGTCGGTGCCCGATGGGAGGGAGAGNAGCAGCACGCTGCCTGGCCCGACACCCCGGGCGANTAGACCGACGGCCACCTCGTCGGTGGCCCGGTCCAGTTCCCGGTAGGAGAGTTCGCCGATCGTGAGGGTCCTGTCACTAGTTACGAGGCGAAAGGCCGCCCGGTCGCCATAGCGCCGTGCCGCCTCGGTTACCGTCCCGGCCAGCAGCGGGCCTTTGTCCGAAGTGGTCATCAGGTTCGGTTGGGCCTGGTCAATCGTCGAGAAGTTCAAGGATGCGTTCGGACGGTCGGGCCACTACAGCCCGGTCACCCAGGATGGCGACNGGTCGCTGCATCAGNCTTGGATGGGCGGCCAGNAGNTNGACCACCTCGGACGGNTCCTCCAACGTGGCCGGGTCGACGGCNAGATCGGTGAACGTGGCGTCCCGACGCACCATGTCANTCGGCGTCTCGTCTACTAGGTCCANNATGTGGGCCAGCATGGAGCGGTCCAGTGGTTCGGCNAGNTACTCNATGACGTCGAACTCGACGTCGCGCTCCTTGAGGATCTCAAGGGCGCCCCGGGATTTACCTCAGTCGGGGTTGTGGACCAGCAGGAGACGACGAGGATCCATAGAAGCCATGCGCCGGACGGTACCGTGCCAGTCGCTCCACCCTAGAATCGTCCGATGGGTCGGAGATCATGAGTCGTCGGAGCGANGCCATTGAGCGCTTCACCGTNGAGGCCGAAGCCTCGGGGCTGGAGGTCGANGTGCAGCAGTATCCNGGNGGTACCCGNACGGCCGCNGACGCGGCCGAAGCNGTGGGCTGNCACGTTGACCAGATCGTGAAGTCACTGGTTTTCATGGCCGANGTNCGNCCGGTGCTGGTCCTGTGTTCGGGCGGTCGCCGAGTCGACGAGGAACGCCTGGCGTCCTACCTGGGTACTGAGATCCGCATCGCCGGAGCAAGTGAGGTTCGGGCGGCAACCGGGTTCGCCATTGGCGGAACTCCTCCATTGGGTCACACCGTGCCGCTGCGCACGTTGGTTGACCCGCACCTCATGGACTTCGATGAGGTCTGGGCGGCGGCCGGTACACCCGATTCCGTGTTTCCAGTGAAGCCCAAGGATCTGGTTAAGGCCACCTCCGGCGCCGTGGTCGGCGTTACCCGCTAACCGGCTCAGGTCGGGTTGTCCAAGGGGACGGCGGTAGTGGACTTGAGTTCCTCCATGACGAAGATCGACCGGAACCCCGCAAAGTTGATCCGCCGGGTCATGCGCTTGTAGAAGTCGTCGTAGGCGATGATGTCGCGCACTAGCACCCGGAGCATGTAGTCGATCTGGCCACTGGTCCGCCAGGCGTCCACGATCTCGGGGAACTCCTCGATGCCTCTGGTGAACTGCTCCAGCCAGTCGGCCGAGTGATCGGTGGCTTGGATCTCGACCAAGGCGGTTAGGCCCCGTCCTACGGTTGCCGGGTCGACGAGGGCCACCCGCCCACGGAGGACGCCTTGGTCCTGGAGGCGTTGGACCCGTCGCCAGCAGGAGGTGGCTGAGAGACCTACAGCGGCGCCTAGGTCGGCGGTGGAGAGCGAGGCGTCCTCTTGGAGAAGGCGGAGCAGATCCCGGTCGATGTCGTCCATCTTGCAAGTTTAGTGCGCTAATAGATTGATATTCAATAAAATCATGCACAGTTGTGCTCTATCTGCATGAGAATGCACGAACTTCTTGCCGGTTCGTCCGTATGGTCCTGCCATGGATAGGCACAGTGAATTCCTGCCCGGGCCTCGCCCACTCAGACCCTTCAGGGCGCATCCGGCCTCAGTTGGCGAAACCTGGTCTCAGCACGCACGCGTCGCGCTTGGATTTGCCAGTTCGCTGGCGCTCGCGGCCATGGCCGCCGCCGTGCACGCCGTCCTCCCATTTGCCTTCCAGACCACGGCCAGCGCAGTCGTGGACCGACTCCATGCCCGGATCCACGGTCCTCGGGGCGTCGAGACCGCATCGGACCCCACCGGCGAGCACCTCGCCGCCTGACTCCAACCCCCCCCGCCTTCTGTCTTACCGACGGTACAGGAGGGAATAATGGAGACATGTCCGAGCGGACGCTATGACTGCTACTGGCGCCCTGGTCGTCGAGATCACCAGAGGCGACCGGGTTGAAAGCCGGCACGAGGTCGATGTGGCCGTGGTCGACGTCGAGGGGCGACTGGTCCGGGCCCACGGTTACGCCGCTCGGGACGTGATGCCCCGGTCAGCCGCCAAGCCCATCCAGGCGCTGCCGCTGCTGGGTACTGGGGCCGCCGACGCCTTCGGTCTAGGTGACGTCGAGTTGGCCTTGGCCTGCGCGAGCCACAACGGTGAGCCTCGTCACGTTGAAGCGATATTGGCCTGGCTAGGCCGTCTCGATCTGGACGTCAGGTCTCTGGCCTGTGGGAGCCATCCACCGATGCATGAGCCGTCGGCGACCGCCATGGTGGAGGCTGGGGCCGTTCCGGATCAGACTCATAACAATTGCTCGGGCAAGCATGTCGGCTTTCTGACCGTGCTACGCCATCTCGACCTACCCCTCCACGGGTACTTGGATCCCACACACCCGCTGCAGGTTGACCACGTAACTCCGGCTCTAGCCGAGGCCTGTGGGGTGGACCTGGCTGGTCGAGTCCCGGGGGTGGACGGGTGTGGAATACCCGTCTGGTCGGTGCCGCTGGACGGGCTCGCCCGGGCCTGGGCCGGCCTTGGGGCGGCGTCACAGGGCGCGCCAGCCACTCGATTGCTGGACGCCATGCGGGCCGAGCCGTTCTACGTGGCGGGCAGCAGCCGCACCTGCACACGGTTAATCCGGGAGGCCACCGGATCAACCGTGTGCAAGACGGGCGCCGAAGGCGTGTTCTGTGCCGTGCTGCCTGATGATCGACTGGGGCTGGCTTTGAAGGTTCGCGATGGTGCCCGACGGGCCGCTGACGCAGCGGTAGTGCACCTTCTGGCGCAACTAGGGCGTCTTCCGACATCAGACCATGATTTGTTGTTCAACCGGGCTGGCACGGAGGTGGGCCGAGTTCAGGTGGTCTGAGCCTGACGTGGTTCAGTGGTGGCTCGGGGTCCGTAGGGTGGCCGACTGGGGACAACGGAGACCTGAGGGTCGGTTCGATGGGAAGTTGCGACGGACGTGTGGTCATCGTGACCGGTGCCGGTCGGGGGCTGGGTCGGGCCCACGCGTTGGCCTTCGCCGCCGAGGGTGCTCGCATAGTGGTCAACGACTTGGGTGTGGGCCGCGAGGGCCAGGGCGCTGAAGCGAGTGAGGGCCCAGCCCACGAGGTGGTGGCCGCCATCGAAGACCTGGGCGGTGAGGCCATCGTGGATAGTGCGGATGTGGCTGACTGGGACCAGGCCGGGGCTCTGGTGGCCCGGGCCGTTGACACCTGGGGGCGTCTGGACACGCTGGTCTGCAATGCCGGGTTCTTGCGCGACCGGATGCTGGCCAACATGAGTGAAGAGGAGTGGGATTCGGTGACTCGGGTCCACTTGAAGGGGCACTTCGCACCAGCCCGCCACGCCATCACCCACTGGCGCGATAGGTCCAAGGCTGGCATGGAGGTGGCTGGCCGAGTCGTCATGACCTCGTCGGGTGCCGGGCTGATGGGCAGCATCGGGCAGGGCAACTACGCGGCGGCCAAGGCGGGCATCGCCCTCATGGTGGTCCAGGCAGCGGCCGAGTGGGGCCGCTACGGCGTTCTGGTCAATGGGGTGGCTCCGGATGCCCGGACCAGGATGACCGAGGGCTTGTTCTACGGCGAGGCGCCGGTGGAATCATGGGACGAGAAGGATCCGGCCAACGTGTCGCCGCTCGTGGTGTGGCTCGGCAGTTCGGCCTGTGACGTGACCGGTCGGGTCTTCGAGGCCACTGGAGGACAACTAAACGTGTGCGATGGTTGGCAGCATGGCAGCGTGATCTCGGTGGGGGAGCGTCGGTTCGCCGTTGAAGAGGTGGGCGATGCCGTACATCGTTCGATCTCTGAGAGCCCGGATCCCGCACCCGTCTTCGGAGTCTGATTCAAGGATGTGGTTCGTCCTCGGCCGACCGGTCGAGGGCCTCATTCAGAAACTGATGGGCTGCTTCACGGTCTACGCCGAGTTGGCGCAATTCGAAGGCGAAGCGGTTGGCAGCCGACGACAGTCGTTCACGACGCTGGCGAAGGGGCTCGGAGTGGGGGGGTTCGTCCACCACGAAGGTGCCTCGGCGACCCCGACCCTCAAGTGCTCCGTCGGACTCCAACTCCCGGTAGGTCCGGGCCACCGTGCCGGGGGCCAGACCGAGGGCGCTGGCCATGCAGCGCACCGTCGGGAGGCGGGAGCCGGCTACGAGGTGGCCGACGGCCACCATCACCGATAGCTGGGCCCGGAGCTGTTCGTAGAGGGGGGCGACGCCGTTCTCGTCGAGGCGGATTACGAGTCTCCGAGGTCGACCCGTGAGGTCGAAGGATTCCACAATGGCTGGACCCATTCGCATGATCGTTTATTGTAGTGGTACAAAAGGACAGAAATAGCCAAAGAAGTGGCAAGCCATTGCATAAATTCCTGGTACAGAAAATTATTCGTATCAACTTAATGACGACAATCCCGAGCTATCCGGGAGCGATGGGAGCACAGAATGAAGTTGGTCACAGCGGTCATCAAGCCCTTCAAGCTCGACGACGTGAAGGACGGCCTCGCCACCCTGGGTGTCCAGGGCATGACGGTCAGCGAGGTCCAGGGGTTTGGACGACAGGGCGGTCACAGCGAGACCTACCGAGGAACCGAGTACAAGGTGCTCTTCACCCCGAAGACCCGGGTCGAGGTGGTGGTCGACGACGGTGTGGCCGATCAGGTGGTGGACGCCATCGTGGCCGCCGCCCGTACCGAGAAGATCGGCGACGGCAAGGTCTGGGTGACCGATGTCGGCAACCTGGTTCGCATCCGGACCGGCGAACGCGGCGTAGACGCCGTATGAACCACCACCACAGGGATCGCCAAACTGCGGATGGACAGCCATGTCACGCGCCCTGAGAGGCATGGTGACCGCGTGCGGAGGGGGCGAAGACTACCGTCGGCGTCAATGACCGATGAAGAGACCCCCAGGGCGCTGGATCCCGAGGAACTGGTCCGGTTCGAGATCCGGAACCAGGTGGCGTGGATCACTATCGACAACCCCAATAAGGGCAACGCCCTCTCGCCAGAGATGCGGGACCGCATGGCCGTGCTAATCAACGGTTGCAACGGCCGCTTCGAGGCCCGGGCCATCGTGATCACCGCAACGGGTCGGAAGCTCTTCTGCTCGGGCGCTGACATCAGCGTCGATCGAGAATTCGCTCCCCGGCCCGACGATGCCCCACCGTCGGCCGTCGGTGAATCCCGTCGCATGATGCTTGAGGGCCAACTCAAGCTGATGCCGGCCATCCTGGACAGCGACCTGCCGGTGATCGCAGCCGTGAACGGCACGGCAGCCGGCGTGGGTGCCCACCTAGCGCTTTGCTGCGACCTAGTGATCATGGCTGACCACGCCAAGATCATTGAGATTTTCACCCGGAGGGGTCTGGTTCCCGACGGGCTTGGCGCCTGGATCCTGCCCCGGCTGGTGGGAATCCAAAAGGCCAAGGAACTGATGTTCTTCGCCGAGGACGTCACCGCTGAACAGGCTCTCTCACTTGGACTCTGCAACAGGGTGGTTTCTGGTGACGAGTTGATCAAGGCCACCACCGATTGGGCCGAACGTCTGGCAAGTGGCCCGACCCGCAGCCTCATGCTGACCAAGTGGCTGGTGAACCGGTCACTGGACGTCGATCGCCGCACGCTGGAGGACAACGAGGCGTGGGCCGTGGAACTCAACAATGGAACCGTCGACTCGGCTGAGGGTATTGCCAGTTTTCGCGAGCGTCGCGACCCCATGTGGCGCGGTTTCTAGGGTCGGTCCGGTGGCGATAGTCCGATGCAGGCGGCCAGAGGTCGCCCACCAGATGCAGGCGGTTGATCGGGACCCGGATCAGTGATCATCCGGGTCGACGCAGCCGGCGATGTCCAAGTGGACGAACACGATGTGTTTACCGATTTCCACGTTGAGACTCAGGCCGGGTTCACCACCGAGGACTTGGCGGCCATCATGGGCGAGGGCACCTGGGCCGGCGGCGATCACCTATGGATCGCCGAGGCTGCCATCCGCCACTGGCTCTCCGGTCGGACCGACGAGGCCTGGGAGGAGGGCTTCTCAGGCATGTTTGACTACGCCCGTTCCAAAGGTTGGACCGACGAGACCGGCACCCACCTCCGGGCCCACGTCGAGCACCCTGACTGATCGTCGCTCCGCCCAATTCTCCCCTAGATTCGACCAGACCGACAGGAGCTCCCGTGGCAGACCTCACCGTTCTACACAACCCTCATTGACACGCTTCCAAGAACGCCTTGGCGGTCGCTGAGGAACTGGGGGTCGAGGTCGAAGTTGTGCTCTACATGAAGGAGCCACCCGACGAGTCGCTGTTACGGCGCATCGCCGCCGGGTTGGTCGACCCCGTGGAGGACCTGGTTCGGAAGGACTCACAGTTCAAGAAGCTGGAGTTGGTCGAGGGCGACTACGTGGGTGACGTCCAAGCCGTGGTCGAACTATTGGCCCGCCGCAAAGCGCTGCTCCAACGACCCGTGCTGATCCGGGGTGATCTGGCCGGCAGCGGTCCACTGGTGGCCACTGTGGGCCGGCCCAAGGAGCGCTTGTACGAGTTCATCGGTGGGAGTTGACCCGTCGGTGATGGCTACGGCTGACCTTTGCGATCATCATGGCGACGCTGTGCGCGTGCTGGTCGGCGGGTTCGTCTCCTACGGGGCAGTGGGCGTCTTCCGTGGACCGATTTCAACGCTCGACGTCTTTGAGGACAACTCGCTGGTCCGTGACGCCCTTGAGGAGCCGGGTGAGGGTCGGGTACTGATGGTGGCCGGCGTGGACCTGACGCCCGGCACGTGGCTTTGGGCCGACCACGACGGGATCGTCGTCGCCGACCGAGACCTAGAGGCCACGGCCTGATGCACCGGCTTCACCACCGAGACCGATCAGATACACCAACCGGATAGAACGGCAGAGGAATGTCGACCATCAATCAGACCCAACACGAATCGGTCCGAGACCATCGGGGCTTNATCGCCGCCCTAGACCAGAGCGGCGGNAGTTCACCNGGCGCNNTGGCCAAGTACGGCGTTAATNCGGATGCGTATTCCGNCGACGACGAGATGTTCGACCAGATCCACNCCATGCGGGCCCGCATCGTCACCAGCNCGTCNTTCGGCGGTGACCGGGTCCTCGGGGCCATCCTTTTCGAGGGCACGATGGATCGTGAGATCGATGGTCGCCCCTCGGCCGAGTACCTGTGGGATGCCAAGGGTGTGGTTCCGTTCCTCAAGGTCGACAAGGGACTNGCCGACGAGTCGAATGGCGTCCANCTGATGAAGCCCAACCCGGGCCTGGAAGAGCTCTTGGACCGTGGTCGGGCCAAAGGGATCTTCGGCACCAAGATGCGTTCGGTCATCAAGGAGGCTGGNGAGACGGGCGTCGGGGCAATCGTTGACCAACAGTTCGCCGAGGGGGTCCGTATCCTGGCCAAGGGCATGGTTCCCATCCTCGAGCCGGAGGTTGATATCCACAGTCCGTCCAAGGCNGAGGCCGAGGATCATCTGAAGGTGGCCCTGCTGGCTGGTCTGGACTCGGTTGCCGACGGCGACCAGGTCATGTTCAAGTTGACCCTGCCCGAGGTGGATGGCCTTTATCGGGAACTGGTGGATCACCCGAAGGTGCTCAAACTGGTGGCGCTTTCCGGCGGCTACTCCCGCCAGGAAGCCAACGACCGTCTGGCGCGCAACCTCGGCATGGTGGCCAGCTTCTCGCGGGCGCTCGTGGAGGATTTGTCGATCGACCAGGACGCCGCTGAGTTCGACGCCGCACTGGGTGCCGCTATCGCTGAGATCTGCGCGGCCAGCGCCACCTGACACCAGTTCATCGTAAGTCGGAGTGACGCTCCTCGGTAAGCGCCCGGGAGCCCTGACCTAGTCGTCGGATCCCATGTATTTATCGAAGCGGGCCATGGAGTTGGTCATCAAGGTGGCCAGTCCAGGTATTCTGGCCGGGACCGCCGGATGAACTCGGGCGAGACGACCCGCCTGAAGCGGGAGCCCCTGAGATCCATCCCTCGACAGTGGGAGATCATCCCCTCGGGCCTTCTGGTCGGGTTTCTCGCCGACCGGGGTCGACAGGTACGTTCGCCGTGTCGAACACCATTCGGGTNCGACGGAACTGGAGATACCGATGTTCGCTGCGATCCTGACCGAGACGCCCACCGAGGAACTGGTCATCGCCGACGACGTGACCCTCCGGGACATCGCGCCNGGCGANGTCCAGGTGAAGATNGCCCACAGCGGNGTCTGCCACTCNGACCTATCGGCCATGAACGGCACCATCCCGCTGGCACCACCGGCGGTACTTGGCCACGAGGGGGCCGGCGTGGTCACAGCCGTGGGTGACGGGGTGACTCACGTGGAGCCCGGCGACCATGTGATTATCGCCTTCGCTCCGCCGTGCGGTACCTGCCCGTATTGCACCGGCCGCGGCCAGCCCAATCTGTGCATGAACGGCATGACGTCGATGTTCTTGAACCAGCAGTTCCGNCGGGGAGACGAGGTCGTCTCGTCGATGACGGGCTGTGGCACGTTCGCNGAGGAGACCATCGTCCCCGGAATCGCAACCATCAAGATCGACGCTGACGTTCCGTTGGACGTGGCTGCACTGGTGGGCTGTGGTGTCACCACCGGCGTAGGTGCAGCACTGAACACCGCCAAGGTCACCCCCGGCTCCTCGGTGCTGGTCATCGGTGCTGGCGGTGTCGGCGTGGCCGCTATCCAGGGNGCCCGGATCGCCGGAGCGGCNGAGATCGTGGCNGTCGACCTCCACGTGGGGAAACTGGACCGNGCCAANGCGTTCGGTGCTACACACGGNGTGCTCCCNGATGANCTACCNGCGGCGCTGGCCGAGATCACCGGTGGAGAGGGCTTCGACTTCACGCTTGAGTGCATAGGCATGCCNGCCACCATGCGACAGGCNTTCGACATGACCCGNAGGGGCGGNACNGCGTGCATCGTCGGGGTAGGACGGGCCGAGGAGACNTTCGCCCTGTCGGCGTTCGAAATGTTCTTCTCTGAGAAGACCCTGGTGGGCTCCATGTACGGAGGCGCTGATGTGCGGACCGACTTCAACCGCTTCCTGCGCCTATACAAGGCGGGCCGCCTGGACCTTGAGGGGATGATCACGAGGCGCATCCGTATCGACGAGGTAAACGACGCCATGGCGTGCCTAGGTGACGCCGACGTAATCCGTCAGGTCATCGACTTNTGATCCGACCTGTTCCCGCAAGGGTCGCTGGATTCCNGCAANGGTCGCNNGAGGNCACGCTATGACCGNCGTTTCCGANGCNAGAGGGCGCCTACGGGCTGACCTGGTCATCGAGTATCCGTTNACCCGGACNACNGGTCCGGTGGTGGGCGCCTTCATGACCGGNCTNCGNGACGGTCGGATCGTGGGGTCCCGCAGANCTGACGGTCNGGTNTTCGTACCTGCCGCTGAGGTGGATCCGGAGACGGGAGACGCCATCACCGAGATCGTCGAGGTGGGATCCACAGGCGTGATCGAGACCTGGACCTGGGTGGACCCGCCCCGTCCCGGCTCGCCTTGGGAGGAACCCCACGGTTTGGCCCTCGTCCGCCTTGACGGGGCCGACACGCCGATGCTCCACGGGGTGCTCGTGGAGTCGGCCGACGATATGGCCACCGGCATGAGGGTGGAGGCCGTCTGGAGGAGCGAGCGTGTCGGCCACATCACCGACCTGATGGGCTTCGTCCCCGAGGGCACCGGGCAGGAGCAAAACGGTGTGGAGGGTGTGGAAAGCGCCGCTGAAGGGACCGACGAGACGGTGCGGTCCATCCGGACGCCTATGCGCTTGGAGTACGACTTCATTCCCAGCGCGGCGGCCCAGGAGTACCTGCACGCCTACGCCGACAAGCGCATCTTGGGGAATCGATCACCGGTTGACGGGGCGGTTTTTGTGCCGCCCCGTGGCGTGGACCCCCGTCACGGCGTGGCAGCCACCGAGATGGTGGAGTTGGCCCACTCCGGCCATGTCGGCAACTTCTGCGTCACCCACCTGCCTATCCCGGGTCGCGATGACCTGCCGACGCCGTACGTCAGTGCATGGATCCACCTAGACGGCGCCGACATCGGCTTCTTGGGCCTCGTAGCGGGCTGTGATCTGGATGACGTGCGGATTGGCATGCGGGTCAGGGCGGTGTGGAAGTCCGAAGAGGATCTAGGGGCCACTGCCGAGAATGTCCTTTACTGGGAGCCGACCGGGGAGCCCGACGTCCCGGTGGAGCGGGCTGGCAACCAGGCCTGGCGGGGTTCCGTTCCTGGAGAGGTGGTTGAAGATGCGTGAGGTGGCAGTCGTCTCGTCGGCTGTCCACCAGGTGGAGGCGCTGACGTTCACTACCGACGTCCAGTTGATGGTGCCGTTGATCAACCAAGCTCGCGATTCTGTAGGCCTTTGTCAGGACGAAATCGGGTTCACCTGTTCGGGTAGTAGCGACTTCTTGGCTGGGCAGGGGTTTTCGTTCGTCCAGACGCTGGACGCCGTAGGGGCCTTCCCGCCGATCGCCGAGAGCCACGTCGAGATGGACGGCGCCTTCGCCCTCTACGAAGCGTGGGTGAAGCTCCAGATCGGCGAGGTGGACACGGCACTCGTCTACTCGTATGGGAAATCCTCACCGGGGTCCCGTCGCGACGTGCTGGCCGTGCAGTTGGATCCTTACACCATGACGCCCCTGTGGCCCGATGCCCACTCCGTGGCTGCCCTACAGGCTCGGCGACTGCTCGAATCGGGAGGCGTGACTGTCGAGGAGTTGGCTGGAATCGCCGTACGCAGCCAGCGCAATGCGGTGGGCAACCCGAACGCCCTAAGGGCTTCGGCCGACGTCACGATAGACGACGTGTTAGCCGGTGCAGTGGTGGCCGACCCGCTGCGGGCCACCGACTTGGCGGCCGAGGCCGACGGTGGATGCGCTGTGGTGCTCGTCGCCGGCGACCGGGCCCGCGAACTCTGCGACCGGCCGGTGTGGATCCGGGGCATTGACCACCGGGTAGACGCCCATGGCCTTGGGGTGCGGGACCTCACCCGGGCCCCGTCAGCCGCCCTGGCTGCGGCCCGGAGCGCCGAACAGGCGGGGTTCGAGGCTGACGTCGTGGATGTGGCCGAACTGCACGCGTCAAGCACTGCCCAGGTCCACCTCCTGACCGGGGAACTGTCTCTTGGCGACGACGTCCGGATCGACCCGTCTGGTGGGTCATTGGCTGGCGACACCCTGATGGCCGCTGGACTGGTGCGGATCGCTGAGGCAGCGCGTCAGGTGGCATCCGGCGACGCTGACCGGGCTCTGGCCCACGCTTCGTCCGGGCCGTGCCTCCAGCAAAACTTGGTGTGCTTCCTGGAGGGCCAGTGACGGTGGGGAGCCTCGGTGAGCTCACAGCGGTCCTCGGCGTGGGTCAGACGCGCTACCAATCGACTCGGGGTGACGTGTCCATCGCCGGGCTTGTTCGTGAGGCGGCCCTTAGGGCTCTGGAGGACGCTTCCTGCACGTGGGCAGACATCGATGCCGTGGTCATTGGCAAGGCACCCGACTTTTTCGAGGGCCTAATGATGCCCGAACTCTTCCTGGCTGATGCCCTCGGTTGCGTGGGCAAGCCAATACTGCGGGTCCACACCGCTGGGTCGGTGGGTGGGTCTACCGCGTTGGTGGCCACTTCGCTGATCCAGGGTCGGATCCACCGTCGGGTGTTGACGCTGGGCTTCGAGAAGCAGTCTGAGTCCAATGCCACGTGGGCTCTCTCGTTGCCCCAGCCGTTCTCGGTGTCCATCAACGCGGGGGCTGGCGGATACTTTTCGCCCATCATCCGTCGGTACATGGCCCGATCCGGTGCGCCTGAACTGATCGGTTGCATGGTGGCGTTCAAGGACCGTCGCCATGCCCTTCGAAACCCCTACGCCCACTTGCACCAGCCCGACCTGACGTTCGACCAGGTGGTCGACGCGCCGATGCTTTGGGACCCCATCCGGTTCTCCGAGACCTGCCCGTCGTCAGATGGAGCGTGCGCCATGGTCTTGGGAGACGAGGCGACCGGCGACGCAGCCGCTGGGCCGGTGGCGTGGGTGCACGGCACGGCCATGCGTTCGGAGGCCAACAACTTCCCGGGTCGTGACGAGGTCAATCCACAAGCCAGCCGGGATTGTGCGGTCGAAGTGTTTTCCCAGGCGGGCATAACCGATCCCCGGTCCGAGATCGATGCTGTTGAGATTTACGTGCCGTTCTCGTGGTACGAGCCCATGTGGCTGGAGAGCCTTGGTTTTGCTGAACCCGACCGGGGTTGGCGGATGGTGGAGGATGGTTCGACCGACATCGAGGGTGGAGACCTTCCAGTCAACTGCTCTGGCGGGGTGCTGTCGTCCAACCCCATCGGTGCCTCAGGAATGATCCGTTTCGCAGAGGCTGCCTTGCAGGTACGCGGGCGGGCTGGTGACCACCAGGTGGATGGTGCCCGGCGGGCCTTTGGACACGCCTACGGTGGTGGAGCCCAGTACTTCGCCATGTGGGTGGTGGGTGCGGACAAGCCCTGAGGGGTTGTCGGCGCCTAGGTTCCTACTGGGCCCGGGGTTGCGGGCCCTGATCCGATTTGCCGAGAGGGAGAGTTGTTATGCGAGTGGTCGTCGATTTCGACCTGTGTGAGAGCAACGCGATCTGCATGCAGATCGCGCCGGACGTGTTCGAGGTGCGGGACGATGACTTCCTTTATGTCCTCAATGAGACCCCCGCCGATGATCAGCGTGCCACCATGGAGGAGGCTGTCCAGCGCTGCCCCAAGCAGGCCATCGCCCTAGAGGACTGATCGGTGCCTATCGGGCGGGACCGGGTCACCATCGTCGGTGCCTCGCTAGCTGGATACTGGGCCGCCGAGACGCTGCGTCGCGACGGGTTCAAGGGCGCCGTCACCCTGATCGGTGATGAGTCGCACGTTCCCTACGACCGGCCGCCGCTATCCAAGAAGTACCTGGCCGGTGGCGTGGAGCGCCACCGGCTGGACTTGAGTGACGCCGAGAAGTTGGCTGGCCTGGACCTAGAAATGCGGCTAGGCCAGCGGGCAACCGGCTTGGACTTGGCCGCCCGAACCCTCGAGGTAGATGGAGTGGCCGAACCTTTCGACGGTTTGGTAATCGCCTGTGGGGCCCGATGCCGGACACTGCCCGGTACCGACGGGGTGGCTGGAGTACACACCTTGCGAACAGTGGAAGACGCGGATGCCATAGGGGCTGGTATGGACGCCGGAGCTCGACGGATGGTCGTGGTGGGGGCGGGCTTCATCGGCGCTGAGGTGGCGTCCACCGCGATCGAACGTGGCCTGGAGGTGACCATGGTCGAGGCCTTGGAGGCCCCCTTCGGCCGGGTGTTGGGGGTCGAGATGGGCGAAGTGCTGGCCGACGTGCACCGTAGCCATGGCGTGGACCTTCGGACTGGTATAGGGGTCGACGAGGTGCTGGCTGAATCGGCCTTCGGCGCCGGATCCCAGGTGGCTGGGGTCCGGCTGAGTGATGGTTCGGAGGTACCGGCCGATTTGGTGGTGGCCGGCATAGGCGTGGTTCCCAACGTGGACTGGCTAGAGGGATCGGGCCTGGAATTGGCCGACGGGGTGGTATGCGACGAGACCTGTCTCGCCGCCTCGGACGTGGTGGCCGCCGGTGATGTGGCCCGCTGGACCAACCCGCGCTACGGCGAGTCGATGCGGGTGGAACACTGGGACAACGCCGTNCAGCAGGGGGTCCATGCGGCNCGACGCCTGCTGCAGTCTGANGAGGAGGCNCAGCCGTTCAGTCCGGTGCCGTGGTTNTGGAGCGACCAGTACGANCGAAAGGTCCAGTTGGCNGGTCGAACGCATCGCGATGCCGAGGTGTCGGTGGTGACCGGTTCGGTCGAGGAGCACCGGTTCGTGGCCTACTACGGGCACGCGGGGCGGTTTCTCGGAGCCCTGGGAATGAACCGGCCTCGGCACGTGATGCAGTCCAAGGGTTTGCTCGAGCAGGGGGCCACGTGGGACGAGGCGCTGGCCTTCGCCGCCGACTGGGACTGAATGGACCTGGCCTACCGGCTCTTCTGGTGGCGACGCTGGTTGGCGCGGCCTGTGGTGTTGGCGGTGATGTGACACTGGACATCGATGCCGTGGAACGCCAGATTCCCAGTGTGCTGCTCCCCGGTCACCCTGACCTAGTCACTGAGGTGGACTGCGGCTCGCCCGATCCGGCGGGCCTCGGCCCACTGTCGTGCACTGCTCTGGTAGCCGACACCTCGGTTCCCGTCCACGTCAACCGGCCGGGTATTGATGGACGGGTCCGGGTCCGGTCACCGATCGAAGTGGTGGTGGCTGTGGATCTAGCGGCCCGGGTTGCCGAGCGCCTGCGGGGTGATACTGGGGTAGATGCCCGGGTGGCTTGTTCGCCGTCCGTCCGGGTGGCCTTTTCGGGGGAGTCGTTCGCCTGCATGGCCACTGACCCGGATGGACGGGAGATCGCCCTGGTGGCCACTTTGCTTGGTGCTGCAGGCGGGTTCCGTTTGGATGCTGACCTGAGAATTTCGGTTGCTGAGGGATCAGCCGTCGAGGAGTCGTCGCCGTAGCCGTTGGTTGACCAGACGGCGCTCCCGGTGCTGGGCCACCATCAGCGCACCCTGAGGCACCGGGTGGTCGTTCAGGAAGGAGTCCACGTCAGGGTCCACCTCACCGACCAGTGCCCGTACCCCCTCGAGCATCCTGGCGATGCTGTTGGACGGCAGGAGGCTCGTCAGCTCGTCCCATCGGTCGGTAACCGATCGCCATACGGCTCCCCGGGCGGTGGGGTGGGCCAGGGCCGAGCGGATCAGGAACGGGGCGTCCTGGGTGCGGATGGTGCCGTCGTGCACCTCGGCTAGGAGGTTGTCCATCTGGGCGTCGTCGGGGAAGAGGGCCAAGGCCCGGAGGTGTCGTTGTTCGTCCTGGGCGGTGACCGCGGCCTCGGCTCGTCGTCGACACTCGGCACGGGTGGCTGCGTCTCCGTGGGTGGCAGCGATGGTCGTTACCGCGGCGGCCACCGCGGGGGCGCTGTCGATGGTCGGGTCGTCCCATCGGCGACGGGCCTCGGCCAGTACCGTTGGGTCGTCGGCGAGGGTCCCCGCAGCGGTCAGAATCGATCCCCGGAGCTGGCGGGGCCGGTCGTCTTCGTCTGGCTGCGGTATCCAACCGAGCCGCTCGACGACCTCGGCCAGCAGGTTCGCTGCTGCGGTAGCCCAGTGGGCATGGCGTTCGGGGGCTACGAGGTCGATGGTGCCCAGTCCCCGCAGCACGGCCTGCCACACGGCCAGGTCGGCTTCGCCCCCGGGGCGTCCGGTGACCGTGGCGGCCAGGTTCATGAACTCGGCGGGCTCGGTGAGTTCGGCCAGGGTGGTGGCCCAGCGGTCGTCGACATTGGCCGCCCGCTCCACTGCGGTCAGGGTCGCAGGGTCTATCCCATCTAGCCCAACACCCCGGTAGAAGCCGGTTGCTCCCGAATTCACAGTCAGCAGCGGGGCGTCCAGGGGCACGTCCAACGGTTCGGCCCCAAGCAGGACACGGTGTTCCCCAACCGTGGTACGGAGGCGCACCGGCACCTGCCAGAACAGGTCCTCGGAGGAGTGTCCCTCCTTCACCGGTTCGTCAAGGTAGCGAAACGGGCGCTGGGAGATGCGACACGAGGTGTCGTTGGCATCGGGCGAGGCTGAGACCATGGCTTCGATGAGGGGATGGCCACCCCGGAAGATCCAGTTCTCCATCAGGTCGCCCACCGGCTGGCTCGATGCCTCCTCGAGAGCCGACCACAGGTCTTCATTGTCGGTGTTTCCGCAGAGGTGGGTCGCCAGATAGCGACGGACTCCGTCGCGGAAGGCATCCTCGCCCAGGAACTGCTCCAGCATCCGGACGACGGCCGCTCCCTTCTCGTAGGTGAGTAGGTCGAACATGGACTCTGCGTCAGCCGGGGTGATCACCGGGTACTCGATGGGTCGTGTGGCGGTCAGGGCGTCCACGTCCATGGCCGCCGAGCGAGCCGTAGTGAACCCCGCCCATACTTCCCAATCGGGCCTGAAGGCCTCCACGGCCTTCATCTCCATGAAGGTGGCGAACGCCTCGTTCAACCAGATGCCGTTCCACCAGCGCATGGTGACTAGGTCGCCGAACCACAGGTGCGCCAACTCATGGCTGAGGACTGCGGCCACGCTCTCCAGTTCCCGCTGGTCGGCCGTTTCCGGGTCGATTAGTAGCAGGACCTCGCGGAAGGTGATACACCCCAGGTTCTCCATGGCGCCGAAGGCGAAGTCTGGCAATGCCACTAGGTCTACCTTGCCGCCCGGTACGGCCAGGTCGTACCAGGCGGCAAGCCAGCGAAGCGAGTGGGCGGCCACATCGAGGGCGAACGCCGTTTGGTCGCCCTTGCCCGGTGGGTGGATGACCCGGACTGGCACACCGTCCACGTCGATCGGGTCGGTGGCCTCCAACGGGCCGATCACGAAGGCGATCAGGTAGGTGGACAGCGGGATGGTGTCGGCAAACACCACCCGGTCGGTACCGTCGCCGACTGGTGTGCGGGATGTCTCAGCGCCGTTAGACACGGCCAGCAGGTCTGAGTCCACGACCAGCGTGACCCCGAATGTGGCCTTGAGGTCCGGTTCGTCGAAGCACGGGAAGGCACGGCGGGCGTCGGTGGACTGGAATTGGGTGGTGGCGATGGTGTGCTCTACGCCGTCCAGCATCAGGGTGCTCCGGTAGAAACCTCGGAGGCGGTCATTGAGGACCCCGGTGAAGGTCATTTCCAAGCGGACCGGCCCAGGGGCCAGGTCGACGCCGGTCAGGGCGACGTGCTCGGCCGCCTCGTCGAGTGTGGCGACCAGTTCGCAGCGAAGATCGCCCACCACGGCCGTCGCCGATTCCACCTCCAGTTCGGAGGCGTTCAAGAGCACCCGGCTGCAGGCGACGACCACCTCGGCGTCGATGGCCACAGTGCCGGTAAATGTGCAGGCATCCAGATCGGGGTGCAGTTCGAGGTTGTAGTGGCGGGGGAGGACATGGCGGGGGAGGCGCCCGGGTCCCGGCGGATCATGGGGTCCAGGCTTCTCATGGGAGCGGGTCACCCGACGAACGGTACCGGTCCGGCGATATCAGGGATCTAGCGGGCAGGATGGGGGGTGCGGGCCGTCGAGCCCCCCGAGACCGCCGTTCGAGAAGGGAACGCCCGTGGCCGACGACAGGACAGACGCCGCACTGGACGTAGTCGGCGTCGGCAACGCCATCGTGGATGTACTGGCCGAGGTTGACGACGGCTTTATCGACGAGCACGGCCTCGCCCGGGGTGCCATGACCCTCATCGACAACGAGCGGGCCATGGAACTCTACGCTGCAATGCCGCCGGGGTTGGAGGAGTCTGGCGGATCGGCGGCCAACACGATGGTCGGGGTGGCTTCCTTCGGCGGCCGGGCTGCCTACATCGGGAAGGTGGCCGACGACTTCCTAGGAGAGGTGTTCCGCCGTGACCTTCGCCACGTAGGCGTCGGCTTCGACATGCCCGGAGCGGTGGGGGGCGACCCGACGGCCCGGTGCCTCATTCAGGTCACACCCGACGCTCAGCGGACCTTGAACACCTACCTCGGGGTCTCGTCGCACCTGTCGGCCTCCGAAATCGACGGTGACCTGGTGGCTTCGGCTGCCCATCTCTACTGCGAGGGCTACCTGTGGGATACCGAGGAGGCCAAGGGGGCCATCCGGCNCGCCATGGANTTCGCACACGCNGCCGGNCGGACAGTTTCNTTGACCCTGTCCGACGGNTTCTGTGTNGANCGCCACCGCGACGAGTGGTTGGACNTGTTGACTGACCGGGTAGACGTGGTGTTCGGCAACGCTTCGGAGCTCTGCTCCCTGTTCGAAGTCAACGACGTGGACCAAGCGGCCGACGCCGTGGCTTCCAACGTAGACCTAGCTTTCGTGACCCTCGGTAAGCAGGGCTCGATGGTGGTGTCGGGGTCGGACCGCATCCGGATNGAGGCNGANGAACTNGAAGCCGTGGTCGANACCACNGGNGCNGGNGACCTCTACGCNGCGGGCGTGCTGTTCGGGCTCAGCCAGGGTGCCGATCTGCCGCACGCGGCCCGNCTGGGCAGNATTGCGGCTGCCGAGGTCATCAGCCATCTGGGGGCTCGTCCGGGCCGGTTGCTGTCGGCAGTAGCCGCTTCGATCCTCGGTTGAGTCGCGGCGAGGCCGGGCGTCTACCGTCGTGTCCATGAGCGACGGATACACCTGNTTCGAGACNAAGATGGACGGTGGGGTGGCCACGGTCACCCTCAGNCGGGGCGACCAGTTGAACACCATGGTCCCGGCCTTCTGGGACGAACTGCCGGCACTGGTGCGAGATCTGGACGCCACCGGTGAGGCTCGGGTGGTGGTGTTGGCATCCACCGGGCGGCACTTCTCGGCTGGCATGGACNTNGCCGTGTTCGACNGTGGGAACCGACCCCANAAGGACGCNCCCCAGGGACACGTCCGGGCCAACATGCGGTCCAACGTCCTNCACCTCCAGGAGACCTTCTCGGCCCTGGAGNAGGCCCGCATGCCAGTACTGGCAGCCATTCAGGGCGGATGCATTGGGGGAGCGGTGGACATGGTCACAGCGTGCGACATGCGCTATGCCTCCGCGGACGCCTTCTTCTGCATCCAGGAGATCAACATCGGCATGACGGCTGATGTGGGCACCCTCCAGCGCCTCCCCAAACTCATTCCCGAGGGGGTGTGTCGGGAACTGGCCTACACGGGACGCCGCATGCCAGCCGTCGAGGCCAAGGCGGTGGGTCTAGTCAACGAGGTGTTCCCCGATCACGAAGCCCTGCTAGCCGGGGTCCAGGAGGTTGCCCGGACTATCGCCTCCAAGCCACCGTTGGCTGTCTACGGCTCCAAGGAGATGATCACCTACAGCCGCGACCATTCCACGGCCGACTCGCTCGAGCACATCGCCACATGGCAGGCCGGGATGTACCAGATTTCGGACATGGCAGAGTCCTTTGCTGCGAAATCTGAGGGCCGCCAGGGCGAATTCGACGACCTGCTGCCCTTCCGGGGTGGGGTCGGAAACGGCATCTGATCCCCGGATCGGTCACCCTCGACACCTCGGCGGCCCGGCGCATCGCCCTGGCCGCTCAGGGATTCTGTGACCGTCCACCCAGCGGTCGGGTGGACACCCGGCATTTCCGCCGGGTGCTGAGCCGTCTTGGGCTGCTACAACTCGACTCGGTCCAGGCCGTCTGCCGGTCGCACTACTTGCCCATCTACAGCCGACTCGGTTCCTACGACCGGGGCCGCCTCGATGAATGGCTGTGGCATTCAGGCGAAATGTTCGAGACATGGGCTCACGAGGCGTCCATCGCTCCCATTGACCTTGAGCCGTCGCTTCGCTGGCTGAAGGCCCGGGCCCGGGCCGGACAGACCTGGGCCGGACTNGCCGCCTTGGCCGAGAACAGGGCCGACTANGTGGCTGAGGTGCTGGCCGAGGTTCGCANCAACGGTCCGGTNANAGCGGCGCACCTNAGCGATCCCCGGCCCCGGGATGGTTCGTGGTGGGACGGGCGGTCGGATGGGAAGCGGGCTGTGGACTGGTTGTTCAGGGCTGGTGATGTGGGGAGTCGCCGGGTCGGCAACTTCGAGCGGGTCTACGAGGCTTTTGAACGGGTGGTCCCTGCCGAGGTGCTGGTCCGGCCCACGCCGACCGAGTCCGATGCCCANCGGGACCTGNTANTGCTGGCCGCNCGCTGCCACGGNATCGGCACGGCCNNAGACCTAGCCGACTATTTCCGCATTAGNCCCCGTGAGGCCCGTCCNCTGNTAGCGGNCCTCGTCGAGGCCGGTCGCTTGGTGCCNGCAAACGTGGAGGGTTGGCGGGATCCGGCGTTCCTGCATCCCGATGCGAAGNGTCCACGGACCGTTTCGGCCCGGGCCCTGCTGTCACCNTTNGATCCGGTGGTGTGGTTTCGGCCGCGGGCCGAGCGCCTCTTCGGCTTNCGGTATCGGATCGAGATCTACGTACCGGAGCCGAAGCGGGAGTACGGCTACTACGTCCTGCCGTTCCTACTNGGGGANCNACTGGTGGGTCGGGTCGACGTGAAGGCTGACCGGACGACTGCCAGAAGGATCGCTGGAGGAACCGGTCGGCTGTTGGCCCGGGGGGTTTTTGCTGAGGATGGNGTGGACNGGGAGCANGTGGCNACTGAACTCTCGGTCGAGTTGGATCGCNTGGCCGGGTTTCTGGGCCTCGAGACTGTAGAGGTGGGCCGTCGGGGCAACCTGGCAGCCGTCCTGCGGGCCGTCCGGCGCTAAGGCCCCATCACCAGGAGGGTGTGTCCGTAAGCAGGTGGGAGCAGTTTCGGGCGGATGCTTCGAGAAGTGGTCTTCTGGTTCGACGTGGTTTCGTGGGCGGTAGCGGCCAGGATGGGGGTCTGGGCATCTAAACAGCGTCGCACCCGACCTTGCCAGTGGACCCTCGTGATTCGCTCCCAAGGGGCCAAACCAGGCCCAACGACAGCCTTTACAGCGAGGAAGACCGTTGCTGGCTGTGCCTCAATAGATCACGCGCTCCCTGGTCCATCGACGAGAGGGTCATGGTGATGGTCACCATCCAGTAGGCATCGGGGCAAGGCGCGGCCGATTGTCGGTTGCCATGGTCTCAGGCGCCCATTCCGCCAGAGTGGGGAACAGTCGGATCAGGCACGAGCCCGGAGCCAAGTGGCGTACTGAACCAGGTGGCCGAGGGCCGCCACGGCCCTGTCGGCCGACGGGTAGCAGAGTTGGTTGGTGTTCCGCACGGCAGCCACCATCGGGTTGGCAGGCTGGGTCACGGCCAGTTCGGAGGCCACCAACACCGGCTTGCCGTAGGTGCTCGAGGCCGTGGCGGCCGCCTCCGCGTAGCGGCACTCCTGGCGTTCATGAAAGTCGACAATGCGTTCCAAACCATGGTCGGGGTAGAACGACCCGCTGCGGGTGAGTGCCGCAGTGTTGCCTTGGATGCCCAGCCCGAGTTGCACGATCGAGTCGACCTCTGGGTGCCCAGCCACCAGGGCGAGGAGTTCGGGAATGGTGTCCCGGGTCTCGCCACCGGCCAAGTCGACCGGGTTGTTGCGACTCCAACGCGGCGGAAGCATCCCATCGATAGCAACCAGCAGGTCGTCAGGCAGCGGGGTGAGGTCCAAGTACCTATGGGTGCTCACCGCGTCGGCGGTCACTACTCCCCATCCTCCGGCCGTGCTCAGCACTACCACGCCACCACCGTCAGGCAGGGGCTGGGTAGCAAACGTAGCCGCCGCCTCGAACGCCGCCTCGATGGTGGCAGCCCGGACCAGGCCGGCCTGCCGGGCCATGCCGTCGAACACCCGGTCGTCAGACGCCAGCGAACCGGTGTGGGATGCCGCAGCACGCTGCCCGCCGCTGGTCGCGCCACCCTTGACCACGACTACGGGCATGTGAGGGGTCACATCCCGGACCCGGTTGAAGAATTCCCGACCGTCGGAAAGGCCCTCCACATAGCAGAGTCCCACGTCGGTCTCGGGATCCTCGGCGAACCACTCCAGGTAGTCGGCGATTCCGGTGGCGGCTGAGTTCCCGGCCGACACAGATCGACTGATGCCGATGCCGGTCTGTCCGGCGTAGTTCTGGAAGGCCGAGACGAAGTTGCCGGACTGCGACGCCACACCGATTCGACCACGGGGTGGAAAGGGAGCCACGATCTGGGCGCACAGGCCGACCGGCGGCGAGGTGATTCCCTGTCCGTTCGGCCCGGCCAGCACTAGGCCCAGTTCGTTGGTTAGCGCTACCAGGCTGGCCTCGGCGGCTGCTCCCTCGTCGCTGGCCTCTGAGTAGCCACCAGCGGTCACGAACACGGCCCGCACGCCGCGTTCAGCTGCCTGGCGGATGATCTGCTCGTTGGCCGATACCTGGGTGCATACCACCAGCAGGTCGGCAGCGCCCTTGGGAATCTCGTCTACAGACGTCAGAACCGGGTGGTCCAGGATGGTTCCGGGTTCTCGTGCGACGGCGAATACCTTGCCCTCGTAGCCGCACGACAACAGGTTGTGGAGGGTGACAAATCCGAATTTGCCGGGGTGGCTGGACACGCCGGTCACCACTACGCCTCGGGGCTCGAACAGCGGCGTCAGGTCTCGGACCATCAGATCGGGTTCCGGTTTCCGGTGGTCTCAACCAAGGCGTCTACGGCAATGGCCCGGCCGTCGACGATGATGAGCGGGTTCAGATCAACTGAGGCCACGTCGGGGTCGGCCGCAAGGTCACCCAAGCCGCAAAGGATGTCGGCCAGGGCGTCGCGATCCACGGCCGGTTCACCGCGCAACCCTCCGAGTAGGGCTTGAGTGCCTAGGTCGTTTATTAGGTCATGGGCGTCTAAGCGGTCCAATGGTGCCAACCGGAAGGCCACGTCGGCCACCGCCTCGGCGAGTATGCCGCCCACCCCAAGCATCACGCATGGGCCGAATTGCGGGTTGCGGACCATTCCGGCGATCAATTCTCGGGAGCCTTGAACCATGGCGGAGACCAGCAACTCGACCGGTCCGTCCTCGGGTCGGGCGGCGGCCAGTAAGCCAATCGATGCCTCCCGGACCTCGTTCTCAGAGGTCAGCGACAGGCGGACCAGGCCTCGCTCGGTCTTGTGGGCGATGGCATCGCCGCACAACTTGACGACCGCCGGTAGGCCAACGGAACGAGCAGCGTCAACCGCAGCATCCGGATCGCCGACTGTGGCCCAATCCGATACCGGGATACCGACGCTGGCGACTATTTGGCGCGAGCGCGCCTCGGAGAGCGTGCCCGTTCCCAGCCCCGTAGGAAGTCCGATCCCGTTCTCGGTCATCCCACAGGGTAGGTAGTCAAAGCCCGGGTCGGTATGCCCGCACGGCCGAAGACTTTCTTGGCAGCAGCGGCTGCATCCGCCAGAGCGGCTCTCTCGTTGGCGGTGGTCAACTTCCGATCTCGGATGATGAAACGACCGTCCACCAGGACATGGACGACATCGCGGGGCGTGGCGCAGTAAACAAGGGCCGACGGCAGTCGATGCACCGGGGCCACGAAAGGACTGGCGAGGTCGACGACAACCAGGTCAGCCCTCCAGGAGGGCTGAACGGCACCGAGATCGTCGGATCGGTTCAGGAGCCTGGCTCCGCCTCGACAAGCCATCGCCAGAACCTCCTCCGGTTGGAGGGCCATGGCATCTAGTTGCCCCACCTTTTGGAGCAGTGCAGTGGTCTTGCACGTCTCGAACATGTCCTGGCGGTTGTTACTGCCCGCCCCGTCAGTGGCCAGGGCCACGTTTACCCCGTGGTCTAGGAGAGCCCGGATTGGGGCGATGCCTGATTCCAAGTACATGTTGGAAACTGGGCAGTGGACTACCGATGCGCCGCGTTCGGCTATGAGTTGGATTTCTGTTTCGTCCAGCCATACCGAGTGCGCCAACTGAACATCGGGTCCCAACACACCGAGAGAGTCCAACCATGGGACGTGGCGCAACCCTCGCTCCTCGAGGTTCATCACCACTTCGATTTCCGTCTCTGCGCAGTGAGTGTGGATGTGGCCGCCCCACGACCGGGCTGCAGCTGTGGTGGCCACCATGGCCTCGTCCGAACACCCCCAGGGGATGAGAGGAGCCAGGCCGATGGTGATGCGGCCGTCGCAAGAACCGTGCCAGGTCTGCCGGAGTGGTTCGACTCTTTCCAATACCGTCTCGACCGATTCTGTAAGTGGCGGGTGATAGTTGCGGTCGGCCCAACCCCGGGCCAGCTCAAACCGAATACCCAGATCAGCCGCCACCTGGCAGATGGCGTCATCGATATCGGGGTCTGCGTGCACGTACTGGTGGTCGATCACGGTCGAAGAACCGGACCGGAGGTTCTCGATCAGACCGAGGGTGGCCGCAGCGCGCGCTGCTTCGGCGTCGATCTCTCCGGCGACTGGCCAGATGCAGTCCCTAAGCCAATCCAGGAGAGACTTGTCGTCGGCTAGGCCCCTGAACAGGGTCTGGAAGAGGTGGGTATGTCCGTTCACCATGCCCGGCATCACAACGGAGCCCGACGTGTCGATCACCGTTTCGGCATTCCGACGAGCCGAGTGCGGCGGTTCGCCAGCACCAACGTCGGCAATAACTGGTCCATTGACTAGCACCCATCCAGGGTCGTGGACAGTGCCCTGGTCGTTGACGGTGACTACCGCGCCACCGGTTAGGAGCGTGGAACCAGGTTGGTCCGATTCCCCAGGGCCTGACATCAGGGTGCCCAGGTGGCGAAAGCGTCAATCACCGGAACCATGTCGTCCATTAGCGGATACAGGATCGGACATGTCACTCCGGCATCCACGAACTCGGCGACCGTATCCATGCACTCGGTGGTTGTTCCAACAGCCATCAGAGACCGAGCCAAGTCGTCCGGAATCAAATCAGCCGCCCGACGGTAGTCAGCCTCGGTGGCTGGCCAGCCAACCACCTCTTGGACGCGGGCGACCAGATCAGGGTCGGCACCGCTGGCTTCCATAATGTGCGGTTCGGTGCCCAGGTAGTAGGCGACGAGCGATTTCCCAGTTCGCACTGCCTCATCCGGATCTTCGTCGGACAGGGAGCAGACCAGAAGTTCGGGTCGGTCAATCTCGTCGATATTGCGGCCAGATCGGCTAGCCCCCTCGGCTACGCGACCGACCGCCTGGCGGATGTAGTCCGGTGTAACCACATAGTTGAGGACGACCCCATCGCATAGCTCTCCGGCCAGCTCCAGGGCTTTTGGACCAGTAGCGCCAAGGTAGATCGGGATGTCCCGAGGGCCCCGATCCCCATAGGCCACGTCTAGTCGCACGCGGTCGAGGTTCACAAACTCTCCCTCGTAGCTGACTTCCTCCATCGTGAACAGAGACCGGATGGCTTCAATGTTTTCCCGAAGGGCCTTCAGGGGACGGCGCCGGTCTTCTCCTACTCGAGAAGCGATGGGCTCCCACCAGGCTCCCAGACCCAGCATGGCGCGACTACGGCCATCAGGAGTTGGTCCGGCCAGTTCCCACATGGTGCTCCACGAGGCGGCAATCACCGCAGGATTTCGTGTCCATATTGGGAGCACTCCGGATCCGACGCGGGTAGTTCGGGTCTCGGCGAGCAGCGCTCCCATCATTACCACGCAGTCTCGAGCCAACCTGGTGTCGGCCTGCCAGATCTCCGTTATGCCCCTTTCCTCTGCGTACCGGGCCATCTCCAATTCGTAGGCGACCGGGTGTTTGTCCTGAAAGTAGAGGGCAATTCGCTGCTGCATGGCCGGTGACGTTAGTCCGCGCCCTCACAGCGCTCGGCACCGTTGAGGGCCTACTGTCCAGCCATGACCAGTACACCAATCCGGCCCGATGGCATAGCTCCTCCGGTAGCGACCTATGCCCATGCGGTGCTGTCCGAGGCCTCAGGGCAGATCCTCCACACAGCAGGCGTGGTACCGGTTCTTCCAGATGGAACCGTGCCAGAAGACCTCGCCGAGCAGGCATCAACAGTGTGGTCCAACGTCCTCGCGATCCTGTCCGAGGCATCCATGGAGCTAGCCAACGTTGCTTCGGTAACCACCTACGTGGTTCCAGGTCAGGACCTTGGAGTGGTCATGGCAGAGCGGGACCGGGCGCTCGAGGGGCACTTGGCTGCCTCGACACTGGTGGTAGTACCAGAACTTGCCCAGCCGGAGTGGAAAGTCGAAGTGGCGGTCATCGCCGTCGGCTGACGGCTGATCAACTAGGGGTCAATCGACGCCAGTAGTCGTTTCGTACCAGCGGCCAATCGCCCGTTCCTGGATCCAGCCAAAGAACAGAAAAACCGTCACCCCTAGGGCAGAAGACATGAGTACGGCAGCAAGCAACTCCTCGCCAGCGAGCTGGCTGGCGTGTTTGCGCAGCAGTTGTCCGATACCAGCGTCGCCCTTTCCGAAGAAGAAGTCTCCGACGATGGCACCGATGACCGATAACCCAGCCGAGATGCGCAGTCCAGCGAAGACCGCCGGCAGAGCAGACGGGAACATGAGCTTACGCATTCGCGTCATCCGGCCAGCATGGTGAAGTGTGAACAAGTCATGCAGGCCACGGTCAGCCGACTGCAGCCCGAACAGGGTGTTCATGATGATCGGGAAAAGCGAAATGATCACGCAGACCACGACCCGCGACGTCTGACCGGTTCCGAACCAGAAGGAGATAAGGGGGACAATGGCCAAAATCGGGATGGCTTGAAGTGTGACCGCGAACGGAAAGATGGCCCGCTCCACAATTTTTGCCTGGCTCATCAGGGTTGCCAGGACGAATCCGATGCAGATGGCGATGCCCAGTCCGATCATGGCCACTTTGGTGCTGGACCAGAGGGCCCTGAGGATGGGTGAGAAGTTGTCCCAATCCAGAAAACCCACCTGTAACACTTCGTGGGGTGGACGGAGCAGAAAGCGACGTCGAGGTTCCAATATCCCGTAGGAAATGAGATACCAGATGCCTATGAACCCGGAACCGAGGAAGATGGGCGGAAGTACTCGTTCGGAGAGGCTCCGGACCGTTCCCGGTCCCTTGGTTGCGGATCGGCTGCTCATGAGTGCGACCCCCGGAGTTTCAAGGAGACCTGACCACAGAGTTCAGCGAACGACGGATCAAATCGGAGTTCCGGGAGGCGGGGGTAATCGAAACTGATATCGAACTCCGCCACGATGCGGCCAGGTCGCGCGGACATCACCAACACCCGTGTCGAGAGGAACACCGCCTCGCTGATCGAGTGGGTGATGAATAACCCGGCGAATTCTTCGGTCTGGAATAGGCGCTGCGTTTCATCGTTCAGGTGCTCGCGAGTGATCTCGTCCACTGCGCTGAATGGCTCGTCGAATAAGAAAACCGGAGGTTTCAAGGTCAGTGATCTGGCTAATGAGGCACGCATCTTCATTCCACCAGAGAGAGCCTTCGGGTAGTGACTCTCAAAGCCTGACAAACCAACCAAGTCGATGGCTTCGGCTGCGATCTGTTTGCGTTCCTGGGCTCCGACGCCGTGGAGTTCAGCTAATAGTTCCACGTTGTCTTGGACGGTCCGCCAGTCCAGGAGAGTGGCGTCCTGGAACACATAACCCAGTTGGTCTCGGTCAGCGCGCACAGAGCCGCTGGAGGGTTCCAGAAGCCCGGAAGCGATTTTCAAGAGTGTTGATTTGCCGCAGCCCGATGGGCCTACAACCGTGACGAATTCGCCCTTATCCACGGTGAAGGAGATGTTTTGCAGGGCTTCGGTTCCGTCAGGGAAGACCATGCCGGTTTCTTCGAACGCCAGTGATCCGGTTACTGACGTTTTTTGGTCTGGCTGCATCAATTCTCCGGCTCCGTCTATTCCCCAACTTGCTATTCCACCCCTGATGACCTGGTTAGTGGAATAGTGCGAGCAGCACCGTATCCGAGCAATACGGTTCGAAACGAGTTGTAGCCGATCAAGTGATTCCCTAGTGAGGCGCGTACGTTGTGACAATGCGAGCTGGAATATTTCTTTTCGGTGGGGTGGAGATGGACGACGCTGGCAGTGGGCCGCCGGCCTCGACGGACCGGAGGTACGACAACGACGCTGTATGGCACGCCACCGAACGACTAGTTGATGCTGGGCTAACGGCCGAGCGGCTTGGCTACGACTCCTATTGGCTCACCGAACATCATTTCCAGTACGAGGGATACGAGGTGGTGCCGAATGGTCTGATGTTGGGTGCAATCATTGCCGAAAGGACGGAGCGCATCCGCCTCGGAATGGCCTTCAACATCATTCCCCAGTGGAACCCTTTGCGGTTCGCCGAAGATTTCGCCACCTTGCACAACATCTCGGGCGGTCGGGCCATCCTTGGGGTGGGACGGGGCACGGTGCCACGGGAAGCTGAGACGCTGGGAACGAAGATTGGGAGTTTCGATAATCCCAGTCAGGTAGAGGCTGACGATCTAAACCGTCAACAGTTCGACGAGGCCATGCAGGTCATCCAGATGGCGCTCGACCAGGAGACCTTTGCGTTCCATGGTGAGATATACGATTTCCCACCGCCCGGGATCCCAGACCGTGGGGGCACTGTCAAGGAACTCACGCTGGTACCTCGACCCCTTTACCCCTATGAGACATGGCAGGCCATCACTTCGCCTCCCACCCTCGAGCAGGTACCCCGGCGTGGTTGGGGAGGAGTCTTCTGGAACAACCATCCAACTTTCCTCACAGAGCGTTGGAGCCGGTTTGCTGAGGTCTATGAGGAGGCCCACGGTCGGGAACTAGCGCGTGGTGAGAAACGGATGCTGGTGTTGTGCACCCGGGTCGAAGATACTCGGGAGGAGGCTGTCGAGAAGTTGCGTCCCGGTCACGATGAGTTCTGGAAGTTCCTCGGCCCGTACGGCTGGAGCAAGGGGTACATGGGAGCGGATGGTCGCCCTGCACCGGCTGGTCTGGTCCCGACTCTCGAGGAGTCGATCGACCAACGGATCTTTCTGCCTGGTTCTCCGGAAGACCTGGCCGATTCGATCGGCTGGTATCGGGACCTAGTGGGGGTCGAGGATCTCCTACTTTTCCCCGGCATGCCAGGGGACTCCTACGACGTCGTTGAGGAGCAGATGGCGCGCCTCGCCGAAGAGGTTCTGCCACTTCTTTCATGAGCCCTAGATCAGAGTGAGTTCCCTGCCGGCTCGCGAAGCCGAGGTGATAGTGGTAGGTGGTGGTCACAACGGTCTGTTGTGTGCCGCCTACCTGGCCCGGGCTGGCATCGACACCCTTGTGCTGGAGGCCCGTCCAACGGCAGGTGGTTGCGCTTCGACGGTCGAGGGTCTCGGAGCTCGCTTCAACGTGTGTCACTGCACACACTCGCTGATTCGGACACTCCCGCTAGTCGAGGAGTTGGACCTCGATGATCACGGCCTTTCGTACCTTTCGACGGACGCTGATTCAGTGTTCTCCTTCCACGACGGCCAAGACCCCTGGGTCCTGTTTCACGACGCCGAACGCACCCTTGAAGGTCTTGCCGTCACCCATCCGCGTTCAGTCCCCGGCTACCGCCGTTATCTTGCCGACACCCTGCCGGTAGCCAATCTGCTATTGGACATATTGAGGACCCCGCCCACCGCACCAGGGTTGGCAGCCAGCGTGCTCCGTCGGCGGGTTCGAGGATTGAGCCGACTCCTGAGATGGTCGCGGGCCAGTGCTTCAGAAATCCTCGGCGGCTACTTTGACGATTGGCGCCTCACCATGCCTGCAGCAGGAATGGGACCCACGGTCTGGGGCTTGGCACCTGAGACACCGGGAACCGGGTTAGCGGCCCTGGCTTACTCAATGCGACACCTGGTGGAGAGCGGCCGGCCGGCTGGGGGTAGTGGAGCGTTGGTAGAAGCCATCCGTGGTTCGTTCGAAGCGGCTGGAGGCCGGATTCGATACGAAACACGGGTGGAGTCACTGCTGTTGAGCGATGGTCTCATCGAGGGCGTCGTTCTGTCCGACGGGACGCATCTCCGGGCAGACAATGTGGTTGCGGCATGCGACCCGTCCGACGTGTTTGTTCGCTGGCTTAGAGATGATGCTCCCCCGGCAGCTAGTCGCATTGTGAGACGGTGGCAACGAAGGTCCGCACCAATGGGTTACCAGTCCAAGGTGGACGCTGTGCTAAGCGGCATTCCGGTTCCTACGGTGGCTGGGGGACTCCGGGAACACATCCCGGGCTTCGATCCGGTCGGACACACGATGGTGGTCTCACCCTCACCCGATGAGTTGCTGCAGGCCCATCAGCGTCGGGCCTGCGGGCAGGTAGCCGACCGACCGACCCTGCTCATCGATGTGCCATCCCTGGTGGACCCGCTGATGTCCCCGGTTACAGGTCGGCATGTTCTCAGCCTCGAAGTGCTCTTCACCCCCTATGACCATCCCGGGGGCTGGAAGTCATCGAGCGAGCCCGACCGTTGGATCGACCTATGGGCCGGCCAGATGGTTCCCGACGCTCGTGATTTGATCATGGATTGGCGTGTGACGACCCCAGATCGTTACGAGACGGAGTTTTCGCTGCATCAGGGATATGCGCCGGCTTGGGCCGGTTCGCCTTTGGATGCCTTCTTGGGGCGCGCTCCTGAGTTGACCCGCTATCGGACGCCGATAGGCGGCCTATTCCTCACCGGTGCGGGGACTTACCCGGGTGCCGGGATCATCGGGGCGTCGGGCCGCAACGCGGCTCGAGTGGTGCTGGCTGACCTTCAGGGTCCGACTGGGAGAATTGGGTGACAATTCCTCTAGGGATCAGCCTCATGCCTCATGGACCAGTGGCTGACCTGGTGGGCCTCGCCCGGATAGCCGAGAATCTTGGTTGCTGCCGCTGCTGGGTGTATGACGAGGGCCTGGCGACACGGGATGTATATGTCGCAATGACCGCAGTTGCTCTGGCGACGAGCACTATCCGGGTTGGCACTGGGATCACAAACCCTTACTCACGACACCCAGGTACTACAGCTTCGGCTATCGCCACCGTTGACGAGTTGAGTGGTCAGCGAGCGTTTGTCGGGATTGGCGCCGGTGGGGGTATGACCCTGGGTCCGATGGGGATTGAACGTCGGCGACCGGTAGTTGCCGTCGAGGCCATGGTGGGCGCGCTCCGCGGCTTGTACGCGGGTGAGGAAGTAGACGTTGAGTCTGAGGGTTTCGGATTTCGGTCAGCCCGTCTCGACTACGGGCGCGCCGACACGGAGATATTTCTGGCAGGCCGGGGTCCTCGCATGACCGACTTGGGAGGCCGGCTGGCCGATGGCTTTGTCCTGAGTTGGGTGCACCGGGCCCTGTTGGACGACCACGTGGCCGCCTTGCGGCTGGCCGCCAAGATTCATGGTCGGCGATTCACGATTGTCTGGTCCACGATGCTGGTCACCACCGATGCTGACCTCTGGATGGCGCGGGAGTCCCTCTCGTTTCGACTCCCTGACTCACCAGTTGCAGTCAAGGAGATGATCGGCATGACCGAGGACGACACAAGGGCTATCCGTGATGCTCTCCGTCACGGTGGACCACCTGCTGCCGCCCATCTCGTCCGTGAGGAGTGGGTCCCGCACTTCGTGCTTATTGGTTCACCGGAGGCGGTAGCTGACGAGATGCTTTCAACCATGGCTCGCTGCGGGATCGACGAGTTTCAACTGCCTTCCCTCTCGGCTGCCGCCGGAGTGGAGGCCGCGGCAGCGAGTATCCGCCGTACTGCTGAAATATTCGGCGCCGAAGTCACCAGTTAGGACAGGTAACTGTTCAGGTCGATTGCGGGGTAACTGACTCGCTCGCCGTACTCGCGCCGCTCCCGTTTATAGGTGGCGTCAAAGCCCACCTTGGTTCCTACACCGCGGAGGTTGCCAACCGGGTCCATTTCGTGGCCCTGGGCGCCAGGCACAGTGAAGACGTCTTCCGGCCAGTGAACCCGGTTTGTGAGCGCCCACTGGACTTCGCTTGCTTGGTACATGTCAACGTCTCGATCCACCACTACCACCTGGCGCACGTTCAGGTGGGCAGCCATGGCGGCTAGAGCAAGGTTCTTGGGAGTCCCCGGGTTGTCCCGATCAATCTGAACTACGGCTAGGAAGCCATTGGCGTAGGGAGGGATGTGAACGTCGGCGGCTGGGTCGAGGTGGCGGACGAATCGACGCAGAAGGGGCTCACGGGGGAGAACGTTTCCGAGGTAGATGTGTTCAAACGAGCCGGGAACGATGGTTTGGTAGATCGGATCGTCCCGCCACGAGATGGCGGTCACTTCGAACGTAGGGCTGTCCCAAGCCTCACCGTGGTAGCCGTGGAATTCCGCTAGTGGACCTTCGGGTTGCCGCACTGTCGGATGTAGCAATCCCTCGACCACTACTTCGGCATCGACAGGAACATTCACGTCCACCGTGGTTGCCGGGCACACCTCGATCCCTCGACCTCGGATAGCTCCTGCGATGAAGAGTTCATCTACCGGTGTTTTGACCCCGGCGGCGATCATGACTGCTGGGTCCAGTCCGATGGCTAGGGCGACAGGGAAGGGCGCGTCGGGATCTTCCCGGGACTTCCAGAACGTTCCTACGTCCCGCCACTCGTTGACATTGAAGCCGAAGCGGGTTCGGTCCATCCGGAGCATCCTGTTGTAGCCGAGATTTCCCCTGCCTGAAATCGGGTCCCGGGCCACGGTCACGGCGCCGGTAATGAAGGCGCCGCCATCACCCCTGGAGTGGACCGGGATGGGTAAAAGCGAGGTATCGACGTCGTCCCCGACCACGGTGTTTGCTTTCCAAGGGGCGTCGTCGGTTATGACCGGGCCGATTCCATGAGCCGGTTCCAAGACATGTTCCATGACGTCAACCATCTCGGTCGGTTGACAACCCAGGGCGATGGCAGCACGACGACCGGAAGCTACGCCACCGCAAAAGATGGGCCACGGGCTTTCCTCCGGCCGTTCGAAGAGGCCAGCTGCCGCGCCTGCTCGCTCGAGTGCTGCACCCACGTCGGCCAGTTCGTGCTGCATGGAAACCGGCTGGGAAACCCGGGCCAATTGCCCGGTGTCTTCTAGGGCATCAATGAATGTACGTAGATCGTGGATATCGGTCATCGGTAGATCGTCCTCGACTGAGAAGTGGTGGCAACCAGTTTCCCACGATGGAAAACTTTTCGAGCCATGGGCGCATCGGCTATGGCTCCACGCACCGAAGGTGCATCGATTGCTACAAAGTCAGCAACCGCCCCAACAACGGGTTCAGCCGACGGCAGACCCAGACAGGTGCGCGCGTCGGCTCCAACCATGCGGAAGGCCTCGTCAGGAAGACGGTGGCCAGCCATGACCAGAAGGGCCGCCGTTTCAAGCGGGTCACTTCGTCCGACCAAATTAAACGGATCCTGGACGTTGTCCGCTCCTCCACATACCAAGGCACCGGCTTGGCTTAGGGCATCGATCGCCGTCAGGCCGCGGGGAGTGGCCGTCGGGTGGTTTCGACCCTGCAAGAAGAGATTTGTCTGCGGGAGGGCCACCACGCTCACGCCGGCATCGGCGACCTCCCTTGAGACCGCAGCCTGAACGTCCGGCGACTGGAGGCCGAGAGTCACGCAGTGGCTGGCAGTTACCGGATGTGCAAAACCGCTGTCGCTCACCATACGTGAGAGCTCACGGAGGTATAGGACTTGAGGGTCCAGCACCTCATCTACATGCAGGTCCAGGCCGATCCCGGCGTCCGAGGCTGCGGCGAAGGCATCAGACATCAGCATGGTCCCGTCTGGGTCGAGGTGCGGGCAGCCACCAATCAGGTCCACCCCGACTTCCAGAGCAACGGCCAGAGCCCGACGGTTTTCCCGACCTTCCGGACCGGTAATGGGATTACTCGTCAAAGCCACGATCTGCACGTCTAACAGGCCGTCCATGCGGCTACGGGCCTCCCGGACCGCCTGGAGGGCTTCTGCGCCGGCACCGATATTGACGTGGGTCCGGACCGCCGTGGCGCCGTTCGCCAACAGCAGTTCAAGAGCGTCGGTAGCTCGGTCGGCGGTGTCTTCCGGGGTAAACAGTCCAGCTGATGCGGCAGTCATCCAGGCGTCGATGGCTCCCAGTAGGTCGCCTCTTGGGTTGGGCACCTTCTCGGCGGTCAGAGCCTTGTCCAAGTGGGCGTGCGGCTCAGCCATTGCCCCAAGCAGGAGCCAGCCAGCGAGGTCTTCTCTCGCGGTGCCTGCCGCAACTGGTGTCCCGGATTCGGCAACAGCCGACACCGAGCCATTTACAACGTGGACATCGACTAGACGGCCGTCACCAAGGTGGCCACCAGCCAACACCAAATCAGGTGCCAGTTCTGGGGGCCGGGTGGACACAAAGTGATGGTAGTGCGCCGAGACAATCCTCCAGCCAGTCGACTGGTAGGGCCCACAAGAGCGCTACCTGCTAGGAAATCGGTCATGTCGGAACCGCGACGAATTGTCATTGGTATGACCGGGGCGAGTGGTGTTGCCTACGGGATTCGAGCATTGGAGTTGCTAGCCACCGAGTCTGATGTCGAAACACATCTTGTGCTCACAGCGGCTGCCCGGATAACCGTGGGACTCGAGACGAGTTGGTCCGTTGACGACGTTGAGGCACTAGCTGACGTCGTTCATCCGATTCGAGACATCTCCGCTGGACCGGCCAGCGGATCATTTCCGACCGCAGGAATGCTCATCGCACCGTGCTCCATTCGTGCCCTCTCGGCCATCGCCCACTCCCATAGTGCGGACCTGTTGACTCGAGCTGCTGACGTGACCCTCAAAGAACGGAGACCCCTGGTGCTCATGGTGAGGGAAACACCCCTGCACCTCGGCCATCTTCGCCTGATGGCTACCGTCACCGAGATCGGTGGCGTCGTCTTCCCTCCGGTACCCGCTTTCTATGAGCAGCCAGTGGACCTCGAGGCCTTGATTACCGGCACGACGGCGCGGGCGCTGGCGCAGTTGGGCATGGAGGTACCGGGGCTAGGCCGATGGGAGGGTCCTGTTGGGAGCCCAGCAGCGGGTTGATTTGGTGGGCTGTGATCTCAGACGAAAAGGTAGGGTTTCCTCGTGTCAGGACGCCTAGCCGACTTGTCGGGGCCTGAGGTCGCGGATTCGCTAACCCCGAACTCAGTGGTTGTNCTTCCCGTGGGGGCCATCGAACAGCACGGGCCCCACCTGCCTTTGTCCGTCGACACCGTGATCGCAGACGAAGTTGCTTCGGCTCTGTTGAACGCGGTGGGAGGCGATATCGACCTTTGGCTCCTGCCTACCTTGGCCGTCTCCAAGTCGAACGAGCATCTCTGGTCACCGGGAACCCTGTCGCTCAGCGCAGAGACGCTGCTTCGGGTACTTGATGACCTAGCGACCTGCATAGCCGCCACCCCAGCTCGTCGCCTGGTCTTCCTGAACGGCCATGGGGGGAACTCCTCTCTTCTAGTTACCGCCTGTCGAGACCTTCGGGTAGCACACGGTCTACTCACGTTCCTTGTCCACCCGTTTATCCCCCCGGCCTCGGGTGGACCGTCCACGGAAGAGGAACTCGGGATGGGAGTTCACGGCGGGCTGCATGAGACAGCACTCTTCGCGTACCTNCGACCAGACGAAGTCGACATGAAACAGGCGGTCCGCAGTGTTCCGGAGTGGATGGCGGCCAATGAATGGGTGCGTTTTGGCGGTTCGGTCCAGTTCGGTTGGACCAGCCGGGACTTCGGGCCCCAGGGCCATATCGGCGACCCCACAGGGGCCACAGTGGACCTGGGCTGCGCCCTATTCGACGAGGTGGTTGGAGCGATGGCCAGCCAACTCAGGGAGATCGCTGGCTTCGACTTTCCTGATTGAGAAGTTGCCCGAGCGCGGGTAGTTCAGATCGGGTAAGTCGTTCAATCGGAAGCATTCCGCGTCANCGGTAACGGGTTCTATGGCCACGACAGTGGATCATCGCGGCGNCCGCGCCTAATGTCCCAAATAGCGGTCCAACTAATGTTCGCCCGACAACCCGGGATTTCGCGACTGCCTTCAGAACACACCATCCGCTAAGGGGAGTAGATATGTATCGACGAGGCAGAATCGCTTTGAGCCTCTTGCTGGGTATTTCGTTAGTTGCCGGAGCCTGTGGTTCCGATGATGACGACACCGCNGCGCAGGAAACGACAGAAGCGGTAGCGACTACTGCAGCTCCGGCAGCTTCGGATTCTTCGGATTCTTCGGATTCTTCGGATTCTTCGGATTCTTCGGACGCCCCGGCTACGACGGCTGCGCCGGCAACAACAGCTGTTCCTGCAGGAGCGTTGGCTGGTGTTTGTCCGGCAACCGTTGTGATCCAGACCGATTGGTTCCCCGAGTCTGAGCATGGCGGAATGTACNAAATGGTCGGCGACGACTACGTGATCGATGGCGACCAGCAGACAGCGACCGGTTCTTTGATGGCATCCGGGGTTGATACCGGGGTCGACATCCAGGTTCGAGCTGGTGGTCCGGCGATCGGGGGCCAGAACACCGTGGCGCAGATGTACACCGACATGGACATCACGTTGGCGTATGCGGACACCGATTCGATTGCGTTCTACTGGGACGACGCTCCGGCAATCCAGGTGGTAACGCCGTTGGACAAGAACCCGCAGATGATCATGTGGGATCCGGAGGTGTATCCGGACATCTACACGATCGCCGACCTGGGCAATGCAGGTGTGACGGTCAACGTGTTCGCCGGCGGGACCTATATGGAGTGGTTGATCGCGGCGGGCGTGTTGTCTAACGACCAGGTGGATCCGTCCTACGACGGGTCGCCAGCCCGGTTCATTGCTGAAGGCAACATCGCCCAGCAGGGCTACGCATCGTCCGAGCCGTACGAATACAAGTACAAGTTCACCGAGTACGGCAAAGACGTTCGTCTGCAGTTGATCCATGACACCGGCTTCTCGGTGTACAAGTCGGCGTTGGCTGTTCGGGCTGACGAGATTGACGAGATGGCACCGTGCCTTGAGAAGCTGGTACCGATCGTCCAGCAGGCCCAGGTCGACTTCATGGCCGATCCTGCTCGGACCAATGCAATCATCGTTGAGATGGTGGCGACAATTGATTCGTGGTGGCAGTACACCGCTGAAAAAGCCGAGTGGGCAACACAGTTCCAGGCAGACACAGGGCTGGTTTCCAATGGCCCCAACGGAGCACTCGGCGACTTCATCGACGAGCGGACCAACGGGGTGCTGGATCTGATGAGGGACGTCGGGATGGACATTCCGGCGAACCTGTCGGCTTCGGACATCTCGACCAACCGCTTCATCGATTACACCATCGGCCTACCTGGTGGTGCCGACGAGTCGGCCGCCGCCATGCCAGGCGAGGGCACGTCGTTGACGATGTGTCGTGCGAACTGGGCGTCTGGTTACATC
>PAXM01000004.1 GCA_002714485.1 Acidimicrobiaceae bacterium | reverse complement strand
CAGCCGGTGCGTCGTCGTCGTTGTCGGGTTTGTCGTCGGTGGGTTCTTGTGCGGGTTCCTCGTCGGGGGCAGCAGCCGGCGCGTCGTCGTCGTTGTCGGGTTTGTCGTCGGTGGGTTCTTGTGCGGGTTCCTCGTCGGGGGCAGTAGCCGGTGCGTCGTCGTCGTTGTCGGGTTTGTCGTCGGCGGGTTCCTCTGTGGGCTCCCCTCCAGCAGGAGTTGCTTTCTGCTCCGGGACTTCCTCGCCGTCGCGTAGGCGCTGCCAAGTGTCGACGGCCTCTCGCCAGGTGGCCTCCGCCTCGCTGACCGCCTGTGCCCCGCCGCCACCGTCCTGGGCGCGCTTGAGTGCCTCGGCCGCCTCGTCCTTGGCCTTGGTGGCTTTGGCAAGTCGCCGTTCCGTGGCCTTGGCCGCCTCGGCAGCTTCGGCGCGCCGGTTGAACAGCAGGAGCGCCTTTTGAGTGTCGTCGTCGACCTTCATCTTTCCTCCAACTTCAGGCCCCCATGATCGCTGATCCGCGGGCCAGTCCCACCCTCGATCCGGATTCTCGGCAAATTTGGGTTCCGGGTTCTTCTCAGAGGAGGGGACGGACCTGATCGCCGAAGGCGGCCAGCTGGTCGAGGTATTCCTCGAGGGTGCGGCCGCGGAATTTCAGGTGGAACACGTTGGCGCCCACCTCACGGTCGGCTCGAAGCTCAGCGGCGATGTGCTCTGGGTCGCCGGTCAGCCATGCTGGGGGGAGGCCCTCGGGGGGATTTCCGATGTAGGCCCAGCCGGGCATGATTCCTACATCGAAGCGGACGTCACCCCGACCGGCATCGTCGGCGGCCCTTCGGATGGTGTCGATGATCTCCGGGTACTGGTCGCGGGCCGCTCCCATGGGGATATAGCCGTCGCCCCGTCGTCCAGTCCGCCGCCAGGCGGGGGCTCCTGAACCGCCGATCCAGATGGGCAGATCGCCCGAGGCCGGACCCGGAGAGACGCCAACGTCCTGATAGGAGTACTGGTCGCCCTGATGACTGACGTAAGTGTCGTACCAGGCCCCTCGGACGGCGTCGATGCACTCGTCGAGGATCCTCCCCCGGCGGTGGTAGTCGACACCGAGGGCCTCGAACTCGCCCTCCACGTGGCCGGCGCCTACTCCGAGGACCACCCGGTCGCCGGTGAGGTGGGCCAGAGTTCCAAACGAACTGGCTGTCAGAAGGGGATGGCGGTAGGCGGCGACGAGTACCACCGAGAGTAGGTGGATGGATTCGGTACGGGCGCCCAGCCAGGCCAGAGTGGCCACGGGGTCGTACCAAGTAGTGCGCATGCCAGACGCGTACTCGTTGTCGGGGATAGCCACGTGGTCACACACCCCGACGAAGTCAAGCCCTGCCGCTTCGGCGGCTTGGGCGACTCGTAGGAGGTCGTCTGGGGTGGCGTCATCCTCCCAGGGATCGGCCAGCGTCCGGGTAAGTGTCTGGATGGGGAGTTGAATGCCGTAGAGGGCCTTGCCTTCAGGGGTGATGCTGGCCATGGTTCGTTTGGTCTCCTGGGTGGCGGGTCAGCCGGCGTCGGCGAGGAGGGCCCGGGCTCGGCGAACCACTGGCTCGTCCACCATCTCGCCGTCCACGGCGACCGAGGCGTCGCCTCGGGCTAGGGCGGCTTCGTAGGCCTCGGTTACCGCAGTGGCCCACGAGAGTTCATCGGCAGTCGGCCGGAACACGGCGGCGGCCAGGGGTACTTGGGCGGGGTGGATGCAGAGCTTTCCGGAGAAGCCGAGGTGGCGAGCCTCGGTGGCCTCGCGCTGGAACCGCTCATCGTCACCAAAGTCGATCACCACCATATCGATGGCCTGTATGCCGCCGAGTCGAGCGGCCTGGGCGACCTGGGCCCGGGCAGTGGCCACCTCGTGGTTTGCGGCCGTTCGGACGCCGCCGAGATCGGCGACATAGTCCTCGGCGCCGAAGTAGCACCACTGGACCCGGGGGTGGGTCGTAACCGTCCGGGCGTCGACCACCCCGGCCACCGTCTCCAGTCCGGCGACGATGGGAAGGTCGGGGTGGCCCGCTGCGTCGAGGGCGGCAGATGCCGCATCGACGGCGGCTATCGACTCGAGTTTGGGGACAACCACGCCGGTAAGCCCTGGGGGCAGCCCGTCGGTGACGTCAGTGGCGAAGTGGTCGGTATGGGTGGCGCTTACGCGGACGAACAGACGGACATCGCCGATCAGGGCGGGCGCCACCTCGTGGGTCACGGTCCGGGCCTCGGCCTTGCGGTCCGGTGGGACAGCGTCCTCGAGGTCTATGACCGCTGCGCTGGGTGCCGACCGGGGCAACTTGAGCAGCACCTCGGCTCGATTGCCGGGAGCGAACAGCAGGCTGCGTAGGACGAGGTCGGTCGGCGTACCGAATTCGGGGGCCATGGTGTTGACGCTACCGACCAGCCCGGAGCGGGGCCTGATCAGGCCCCGGCCAACTCCCGGGCAGCGGATCGAACCTCGGCCATCGCTTCGGTCAGGTCGGTGACCTCGAGCTCGGTGGCGCCGTCGGCGGCCAGGAAGCAGAGGACGACCCGCCGGACTGGTAGTCCGGTGGACCGCTCGGCGGCCAGTGCGTAGGCAGCACCCTGCAGGCGGTAACGCTCAGCTTTGGCCGCCCGATCGGCGGCGTCGGCCACCGCGTCGGTCTTGTAGTCGACGATGATGAGACCCGGACCGTCGGAACCGCTTTCTAGGACGGCGAGGTCGATATAGCCCTCGATCACCGGAGCGTCGGAGTCCTCGTTGACCGGTGCGGCAACGTAGAGCTCGCGCCAGTGGCGAGACTTGGCGGCCAGGCGGACTACGTCGGCGGCCAGCCCGGTCCGGACCAGGGCGTCGACGGTGCGGAGGTCCCCGATCACTCCTTCTGCCACGGCCTGCTCACGGATGATCGACGTGGGATCGGTAGCGTCGAAGTCGAGGAGTTCAAGGGCCCCGTGGACGGCCCGTCCGACGCCGGTGCCGTGACGGCCAACCTCGCCGGGCCGAGCACGGTCTTCGGCAAGGTCTCTGGTGGCGTGTCCGGCGATAGCAGTGGCCGACACCGTGCTTGGTCGGCCGGCTAGGTCCAGAGCGTCGTCCCGTCTTGCGAGCCACATGTGGCGGTCGGGTAGAGCGCGGCCGGACGGGGCCACTGCGTCGGGCAGCGTGTTGGTGGTCGGCGACAGGTCGACGTCTAGCGCGGCACGACCGACTTCGCCGAGTGCCTGAGCAAGCAGGCGGGAGGGACCCGGTCGACCGGGCTTTTCGGGATCGATGTTGATGGCCCGGTGGACCGACACGATGAGGTGGTCCCGGGCTCGGGTGGCGGCCACGTACAGGAGTCGGATGGCCTCGGCATCTTGGAATCGGCGGTCGATCTCGTGGGCTGTTTGGAAGCCTGGAGTCTCGATGCCTGCTCGGACGCTGACCTCGACCGATCCGGCGCTGTCCACCAGGAGATAGACACCCCGGTCGGACCTCGCCGTAGCGGTAGACATGCCGGACAGGATGGTGATGGGGAACTCCAGGCCCTTGGCTCCGTGGATGGTCAATATCCGGACCGCAGCGTCGTCGACCTCCGGGAGGACGGTCTCTGCGACCCGACCCTTCTCGTCGGCCTGGGCTAGACACCAGTCGACGAAGCCGCGCAACGAGCCGCTGCTGGCGTCGGTGAAGGCTCTAGCGCGGTCGGACAGGAGGCGGACCCGACGCCAGGCGTCGCGTGGTCGGGTTTCGCCGAGGGCGATCTGCAGGACGCGGCGGTCATCGATCAGTCGCTCGAGGACCCCGGACGGTCCGAGATGGTGGCGACACCGGTGCATCTCGTCCAGCCAGGAGAGACCCGAGGCCACGACGTCGTCGGAACGGTCACTGACAGGCTGGTCGGCCTGATGGTTCCACGAACCGCCGTGGTGGACCCGCCAGCGGGCGAGGTCGTCATCTCCGCAACCGAGGTAGGGGGTGCGGAGGGCAGCGACAACGGCCAGATCGTCGGTGGGGTCGTCAATAGCCCGTAGAACCATTAGCAGGTCGCGGATCTGGGGTGTAGCGAAGAGCAGGGAGCTGGATTCGGCCCGGTAGGGGATACCAGCGGCTTCGAGGGTGGCTTCCAGGTCTGGCAACGAGGTCCGGGTGGGGAGGAGGACCGCTATGTCCCCGAATGCGCATGGACGCTGGTGTCCGGCGTGGTCCTCGACAGTCCACTCCTCGGCGACCGCCGTGGTTATGGCGTCGGCTACGTCGGCGGCTTCAAGTTGTCGTAGACCATCGGCGTCAACCTCGCCTCCGTGAGCCTGACGGCCGAGGAGGGTCACCGCCGGCCCGACCGATGCGGCGGGTCGACGACCAGCCAGCGGGGTGTACACGGGCTGCACCAGTTCGACCCGGCCCGGACCATCTCCGGAGGTGGGGTTCCCAGATGTGGGACCGGATCCGATGAGGTTGCCGAACACTGCATTGATCCAGTCGATGATCGGCACGGTGGTCCTGAAGTTCTCCGTTAGTGCCACATCGTTGGCGGCCAGCGATTGTCGGGCCAGGAGGTACAGGGAGATGTCTGCCCGGCGGAACCGGTAGATGGACTGCTTGGGGTCGCCGACGAGGAATAGCGAACCCGGGATTGGCGAGAAGCCGTCGATCCGTGAATCGGCTGCTGTGTCGGGATCGGTCAGTAGCAGGGCCAGTTCGAGTTGAACGGGGTCGGTGTCCTGGAACTCGTCGAGGAGGATGTATCGGTAGCGATCGTGCAGAGTGGCCCGGACCCCCGGTCCTGAAATGGGGTTGGCCAGCAGGTCACGAGCAACGACCAGCAGGTCGTGGAAGGTCAGCGATCCGACACGACGGCGTTCGTCGGCCGCCCAGAGCGTGGCGCCCACCAGTTCAGCGAGTATCCGATCGAGCACGTTGCCAGCCGTGGTCCGTACGACTTCGTCCCAAAGGTCACGGGCGGCGTAGGCGAAATCCCGAACATCGTTCTTGTCGTCACCCCAGACGTCCTTCAGGCCCGAGTTCCCTACATTGAGTGACTTTCGGAGTTTGTCGTTGCACAGGAGCCCCACCAGGTCGAATTCGTCGACAGCGCCAACTAGGGCTCTTTGGGCGGCACGGATGCGGGCCAGACGGCTTCGGAGGGTGTCGCTTTCGTCGAGGTCGTCGCGATCGAGCGCGATAGCTCGCTCCATGAGGTCGACGATCTGGTCGACGTTTACGGGCTGGGGCTCGGAGGGCACGGGTGGGCCATCGAGAAGGTCCCAGCGGTCATCGAGTGCGCGGGCCAGGTCGCGGAGGTTGGTCAGACGGATGTCGAGGGCATCGGCCAACAGGATGGTCCGGGCGAGGTCGTCGTCATCGAGGAGGCTCCGCTGGATCTCGTCCCAGCGGTCATCGAACGCCAGCTGGCTTGAGACGTCGTCAAGCAGGTCAAATCCGGTTGGCAGGCCGGCCTCGAGGGGGTGCTCGGTCAGGAGGCGTCGGGCGAAGCCGTGGAGCGTGGACAGCGAGGCGAGGTCGACGTCGGTGAGGGCTACGTCAGCACGTCGGCGTCGCACCGGATCGGGATCTTGGCGGGCCACGTCCTCGAGTTGGCGGCGGAAGCGGTCGCCGAGTTCAGCGGCCGCCCGCTCAGTGAACGTGATGGCAGCGATCCCCTCGACGGCGACGCCTTCGTCGACCACTAGGGCGACCATCCGTCCGACCAGCGCCGTGGTCTTGCCCGTACCGGCGCCGGCTTCGATAAAGAGGTTCTCATCGAGAGACCCACCGATTCGGTCGCGGGCCTCCTGATCTCGGGGCCTCTGGTCTTGCGGCATGGGATCGGTCACCGCCCAACCCCCGTGCCGTCACCGACAGTGGGTTCCAACTCGGTCATCGTCTCTGATTCGGCTGCGGTGAAGAAGTCGGTGGTGAGATGGTTCTCATGGAGGGCGAGCAGGGGATCAGCTGCTTTACGGGCACGGGCTGCGCGGACCCGACGGGCGTCGAGACCGTCGGGAGAGCAGTGGGGACACCGGTGGGCTTCCGGCCGGTCGTTGTCTGGTGGGTGGTGGGGAAAAGAGCCGCCGCCGATGCCGCCGATGATGGATGCCACCACTCGTAGGAAGGCGGTGGTGACCTCGTCGTCGATCTCGTAACCCAGATGACGGTCACCGTCAGCTATTTCGCCGACGAAGGCATAGGTGGCGTGTCGGGTCATCCGACCGTCCATGGCAGCAGCCAATGCGTAGATGGGAAGTTGGAGGAACGAACCACCGGGGAAGTGGTCACCGGAAATCTTCTTGTATCGATCCGGGCTACCGGTCTTGGTGTCGACCACGACGAGGCCGTCGGCGGCGGTCAGGTCCACGCGGTCGATCGAACCACGGAAGCGCAAGGATTGACCGTCGGCGAGAGTGACGACGAGGGCGTCACCGCCTCCGAAGCGCTGTTCGGCGGCGATAGGGCGGCTGGCGAGCCGAGCCCGGAAAATCGAGTCTGAGACGAGAAAGTCATCCAACTCGGCAGCCAGCCGGGAGCGGATGGTTGGCCAGAAGCGGGAGTGAGCCGCTTCTCCTCGTGCCTCGGCGTGGTCGCACTCCTCGGTCAGGAGCATCCCGGCCTGGGCCCGCTGGTCGGAGGTCCATGGGTCACCGGCCCCGGGGAGGGTTTCGTCTGCGAGGCCTTCGGTTATTAGTCGCTCGAGGACCCGGTGGACGATCGAACCGCGAACCAGCGGAGCCAGATCGGTCCGCTCCGACGGCTCTTCGAGCGGCCGGACCCCGAGGACGTACTCGGCGAAGAAGGCGAACGGGCAACTCACCCACTTCTCGAGGCGGGTGGCCGATAGTTCTTGGTCTAGAACGGAGAGGGCGACGCCGGACAGGTTCCCGTCGAAGCGGGTGAACTTTGAACTGGCTCGTTCATCCAGCATTTCGATGCCCCGGGCCACCACCGGGTCGTCGGTCCGGAGACCGTCGATCGCCGTGCGGCCGTAACGGACCGCAGCGGCCAGGTCGTACTCCTGGGCTGTGGCCGGGTCGTCATGGTCGAGAGCATTGGTGAACGAGGCCACATGGTCGAACCAGGGAGCGGTGAATCGGTCTAGGTCGTCGGGCTCGGGTCGGTGGCCGGCCAGTGCCTCGAACTCCGCTAGGAGTAGGCGCGACATTGGGCGATCCCCGGATCGGCGAAGGTCGCCTCGTGGCTGGACGAGCACGATTCGTTCGGCGGCGCTGGTCAGGGCGGCCAGGAACGCGTGGTGCTGGTGGGCGGCATGTTCGTGGCGAGTGGGCAGGCCAGTGCGGGCGGCGGTCCGGTGGCGGTCGGATAGGAGCGGGTCGGTCGGAGGACGGGTTGGCATGGAGCCCTCGGCGAGGCCAACCACGATCACAAGGTCGGCGTTGAGCCCGATGGCACGATCGATACTGGTGACCTGAACGCCGACCCCGGTACGACCTGTCCGCCCGAGGGGGCGGCGGAGTTCGGCGGCCAGCGCACCCCGGAAACTCCGGTAGACCGGGTCGGGCTCGATATCGCCCAACTCGGACAGGGCATCGAGGACCGCCCCTACCTCGTCGAGTCCGAGGATCTCGTCAGTGGGCCATTCCTGATGGGCGGCACTGCCGCCGAGGTATTGGCGGAGGAGATCGCGGACGCGACGGCACCGTCCCGCCCACGAGGCGTCTGCGGCAAGGTCGTTGAGCGATCGATCGAGTCGCTCGACGAACGCTGAGAGGTTCCGAGCCCGGGCGGCCTCGGCCGACAGGCGGCCCACCAGCCAGGACCGCCCCTCGCTACCGGCCTCGACCTCTGCTTCGGCATCCAGTTCAGTAGCTAGTCGGCCAAGGCGGTGCGTCCAGTCGTCGATGCCAGCGACGACGCCCGCCCGGGCGGCCAGTCGCGCCCAGGCACGTGCCGGAACCAGGTCGTGGTCGGGGTCCCAGAGGGGGACATCGGACATCAGAGCNTCGAGGTCGACCCGACGAACGGCGCGATCGGAAAGGTTGAGCAGGCCGCCGAGGAAGCGGCCGGCGATCGTCTCGTCGAGACGCCTGATGCCGCTGGCATGGAACAGAATGTCCGCCGAAGCGAGCCGTTCATGGATCAGACGGGCGTCCTCGGCGGAGGATGGGTGGACGAGCATGATGCGGTCCAATGGGGTGCCGGCCTNTGCGGCCTCTACGATCCGGCGGATCGCGTAGCGCACCGCTTCGTCCTGCTCCGGAGTGGACGCCACCGTGCAGGGCACCCGTGATTCGGCGGGTCCGGCTTCTGGGACTTCGACACCGAGGGTCTCAGCTAAGGCTGCGAGGTGGGGATCAGCAGACACCGAGCCGTCCGCCCCGTCGGCATCGCCAACGATCGCTGTGAGGCCACCTGCGGCGGCCAGGGCACCCACGAGNCGTCGTTCGGAGGCGACGAGGGCACCGGGAAGGTAGAGGACGATCGGTGGGAGGTCTGTCGTTCCGTCGACGATTTGGGCAGCGGCGACAACGGCTCGTTCCCGCTCGTCGTGNAAGGTGGGCTCGAGGCGTTCGACAAGAGACCGGTGGAGGTCGACCAGGTCGGCCACCGGACCCCCGATGGCCGATAGGCGGTCCAGGGCCTCTGGATGGACCTCGCGCAGGTTCCGGTGAGTGGCCATCACGGTGTGTTCCACCGAGGGGTGGTCGGCCACTGGGGCGAAGGCGCCGGGGCGTTCGGCTAACAGCCGACGGGTAGCGGCCAGAACCACAGCGTCACTGACTGGTCGACGACTGGAGATCAGCGGTGAACCGGCGGAAATCCGGCGGGCCAGGTCGAGCAGGGTGATGAAGTCGACGGCAACCAGGCCAGAGGCGTTCGCCGCGAGTTGCCGGCGGACGGTGAGCCCGAGCGTATGGTCGGGTACGACCACGGTCATCTGGGCGAGTGGGTCGCCGTCCTTTGAGGCGNGGATNACTTCGGCCAGCGTCGCCGTGGCTGGCNGGCCGTATCTGGTCCTCAGGATCTTCGTCTCCATGGCGANACAAACCTAAGCGGGTTCTGTGACAGTGGGTATGCCCCACTTCCCGGGTGTGGGGGCCTGAACAGTAGGTTCCAGCACCATGGACGACGCCGAACAGGGCCTGCAGTACCCCGGTCGATGGGCTGCCGAGGCTCCTAACCGGGCGGCCATCGTCATGGCCGAATCCGGCCAGACCATGACGTTCGCAGAACTGGACGCCGAGGCCAACCGCATCTCCCGGCTCCTCCAGGGTCTAGGCATCGNGCNTGGTGACCACGTGGCGTTCTGCCTCGAGAACCGCATCGAGTTCCTAGCTCTGGCCTGGGGTGCCCACTACGCCGGNTGCTACTACACCGCCATCTCGTCGCGCCTGACCGCTGACGAGATCGCCTATATCGTCGATGACTGCGGGGCTCGGGTTTTCGTGACTTCGCCGTACAAGGCTGACGACGTGGTCGAGATCATGGCGGCCACTTCCGCTGTCGAGGCCCGCTTCTCCATCGGGGGTCCGGTCGAGGATCACGCTTGCTTTGAGGACGCAGTGGCCGCTCAGGCGGTCGAGCCCCTGCCTGATCGCACCGAGGGCCTGGACATGCTGTACTCCTCGGGCACCACGGGTCGTCCCAAGGGTGTCAAGTCGCCATTGCCGGGAGTGGCGCTCGGCCAGGCCAACTCGATCACAATGATGGCCGAGGCTCTATTCGGGGCCGTCCCGGGATCGGTGTACCTCTCACCGGCGCCCCTCTACCACGCCGCTCCGCTCCGCTTCTGCCTAGGTGCCCACCGGCTGGGGTGCACCGTGGTGGTCATGGAGCGATTCGACGCCGAGGGGGCACTGGCGGCCATCCAAGACCACGGCGTCACTTGGAGCCAGTGGGTGCCGACCATGTTCGTCCGGATGCTGAAGTTGTCCGACGAGGTACGGGCCGCCTACGACCTGTCGACGCTCGTTTCGGCGATCCACGCCGCTGCGCCCTGTCCGGTCGACGTCAAGCGGCGGATGATCGAGTGGTGGGGCCCGGTGCTGCACGAGTACTACGCCGGCACCGAGGGCAACGGCCTGACGTACACCAACTCGGTGGACTGGCTGGCCCACCCGGGCACGGTGGGCACGGCTCTGCTGGGCGAAGTACTGATCCTCGACGACGACGGCAACGAGTTGCCGGTCGGCGAAGAGGGTGGCGTCTACTTCAGGGGCAACTCGGACTTCGAGTACCACAACGACCCGGAGAAGACCGCCGAGGCCAAACTACGGCCCGACACCAGCACGCTGGGCGATGTGGGCCGACTCGACGAGGACGGCTACCTATTCCTGACCGACCGTAAGGCGTACATGATCATCTCCGGTGGGGTGAACATCTATCCACAGGAGGCTGAGAACATCCTGACAATGCACCCCGCGGTGTTGGACGTGGCCGTCATCGGCGTGCCCAACGACGAATTCGGTGAGGAGGTCAAGGCAGTCGTCCAGACNATCGANCCGGCCGCTGCCGGACCGGAGTTGGCCGCCGAGCTGGTGGCCTTCTGCCGGTCGCAGCTGGCCGACGTGAAGTGCCCGCGCAGCGTTGACTTCCGCGACGAGCTACCCCGACATCCCACCGGAAAGCTCTACAAGCGCCTCCTCAAGGACGAGTACTGGGCAGGCCACCAGAGCCGGATCTAGGGTCCGCGCCCAAGGGGCTCGGACCGGTCACCAACGAGCAGGTNCAGACCTTTGCCGAGGCCGGCGCNGTCTGCCTGAGGGGGCCATTGGACTGGAGTGGATTGCACTGTTGCAGAGNGGAATGGACNGCGTNTTGGCCGAGTNGTCNGAGCGACGNCGAATCNGGGANGCCNACGACCNGNGCGGGANGACGACCTACGACAGCCAATGCTGATTGACGGTTCCGTCGAAGACCCCGGATCGAAAACGCTGTTATCCAGCTTCGGAGTGGGTAACGGGCTTTTCGCCCATCCACTCTCGGAGGGTGTTCTTGAGCTTGGTCTGCTGGATGAACAGGTCGTGTTCGGCGCCGGCTTCGGTGGCTGCCTGCGGTGCCTTCAGGTAGAAGGACAGCCACTCTTGGACGCCTGACTGGCCGGCTCGGTGGGCGAGGTCAAGGAACAGCGCCAAGTCGAGCACGATGGGTGCGGCCAGGATCGAGTCGCGACAGAGGAAGTCGACCTTGATCTGCATCGGGTACCCCATCCANCCGAAGATGTCGATGGCGTCCCAGCCCTCCTTGTTGTCGCCGCGAGGTGGGTAGTAGTTGATGCGGACGACGTGGTCGATGTTGCCATANAGGTCCGGGTAGGACTCAGGCTGGAGGATGGTGTCCAGCACACCCAACTTCGAGACCTCTTTGGTCTTGAAGTTCTCCGGATCGTCAAGGACCTCGCCGTCCCGGTTGCCCAAGATGTTGGTCGAGTACCAGCCGCGCAGACCGAGCATCCGGGCCTTGAAGCCGGGGGCCAGCAGNGTCTTCATGAGCGTCTGGCCGGTCTTGAAGTCCTTCCCTGCGATGGGCACGCCACGTCGAGCGGCCAACTCGATCATGCAGGGCAGGTCGACGCTCAGGTTGGGGGCACCGTTGGCGAACGGCACGTCGCTCATGAGCGCCGCGTACACGTAGATCTGGCTGGGGGAGATGTTCTTGTCGCCGTCCCGCAGGCCGACCTCGAAGGCCTCTACGGTGTCGTGCACCGCGCTGGGCTCTTGGTAGGCCTCGGTCGAGCCGCACCACACCATGACGAGGCGTTCGCACTCGTTGGCCACCCGGAAGTTCTCGATGTCGGCGATGAGGGCTTGAGCCTGGTCCCACTTGCTGTTCTCGGACTTGACTCTGGTGCCCTTGAGTTTTTTGACCCAGCGCTGATCGAACACGGCGTCCATGGTGACGATGCCCTCAAGTTCGGCCGAAACGGGGGCGAGGTCGGCATCTTCGAGTACGCCACAGGTGCGGGCGGCCTCCAGCACGTTGGGCGAGATGGGGTCCCAGCCGCCGAAGACGATGTCGTCCAGTTCGGCCAGGGGCGCGAATTCGCGGATGAGGGGGTTGCGGTCGCTCTCCCTGTCGCCGAGACGGATGTGGGCCATCTGACTGACCGATCCGATAGGGGCCGTCAGGCCTCGACGGGCGGCGATGACACCTGCGATGAAGGTGGAGGCCACAGCGCCCATTCCCGGGGTCAAGACCCCGAGGCGGCCGGTAGCGGGTGCGATGTCGAGAGGTTTGTTCATGGAGAAGAAGCATAAGTATCTAGAAATGGTCTGCTACTAAGATTCAGGAAGACTAAAGTTTCGAACAGGACCCCCTTAGATGGATCGANCTNCACTCTCCCGANCCTCNCCNTNNNGCAACTGGAGTNCCTGGTGGCCNCCGCCGGGTCACCGNCCCGGNCAGCCGCAGCCGCCTCACTCGGCGTTACCCCGTCAGCTCTCACCCAGGGCCTAGCCGAGTTGGAACGACGGGTCGGTGTTCCACTCTTTGAACGCCATGGTCGCTATACCCGCCCCCGATCGCAGGCCACCGAGGTGCTGGCCCACGCTCGGCGGGTGGTGGCCGAGACCCGCGATCTGGCCCGGTGGGCCGAGGCACAGCGCACCGGTCGGGCCGGGGTGGTCCGACTGGGNACCATCGACGTGGTGGCCGTCCACTATCGAGCCGAGGTGATCCGACGACACCGTCGTGAGGTACCGGGTCTGGACCTACGGCTCACCGTCGCCCCTTCGGGCGTTCTGCTCGACGCACTGCTGGTCGGGGACCTGGACCTCGTGGTCTGNGTCGAGCCGACCGGTCTCATNGCCGGGGTGACCACNTCGCCGTGNCTTGACGAGCCGATACATGCCTACGCTCCCGACGGTGTCCACGTCGGGCCGCCCGAGGAGTGGGGCCCGTNGGTGACCTACCCCCAAGGGTCGCACACCCGTGAGGTCATCGCCGCCGGCTTGGCCGCCATCGGGGCACCCTTTATCGTGGCNGCCGAATCCAACCAGCCCGAAGTTCTCCGAGAGATGGTCCGCTTCGGCATGGGNTGGGCGGTGCTGTCAGAGGCCCAGGCTGAGTCGGGGGCTGAACCCCTGGTCCGTGTCCGACGGCGACCGGTCGGGACCCGCCGCCTGGTGGTGGCCCGTCGGGCCGACATGGTGGCCGACGCCGCAGTCGATGCTCTCGCGGGGGCACTCGTCGCGGGTTGAACCGGTAGCCTTCCGCGACCGAAACCGGACCGGATCCACGGCGGTTGGGGTCGTGGAGAACCGGTCAACACAATTCACTCGCGCGGGCNGNCCCCGCGCCGACCATCAGGTGGTCCCTATGCCCTGGCCCATGTCACGCGACGACGAACTGTTCGGCTACATCGACCAGGAGGTCGAGCGCCAGAACACCACGCTGCAGNTNATCGCGTCGGAGAATTTTGCCTCGCCAGCCGTNCTGGAGGCCAGCGGGTCGGTNCTGACNAACAAGTACGCCGAGGGCTACCCCGGTAAGCGGTACTACGGCGGCAATGTGCACGTGGACGAGGTCGAGGACCTGGCNCGCGAGCGGGTCAAGGCCNTGTTCGGNGCCGACCACGCCAANGTCCAGCCTCACTCGGGCGCTAACGCCAACATGTCGGTGTACCAGGCCCTCCTCGAACCGGGTGACACGGTGCTAGGCCTGAGCCTGGACCACGGCGGCCACCTCACNCATGGTTCTCCGGTCAACGCCAGTGGCAANCTCTACGANTTCGTGTCCTACGGCCTGACNGGCNGCGACGAGCGCATCGACNTGGANCANCTNCGCGACCANGCTCGGGCGGTCCGACCCAAACTGATCGTGGCNGGTGCTACGNCCTNCCCCCGGATCATCGAGCCNGCCCCCCTGCGGGAGATCGCCGACGANGTGGGCGCCCTGTTGCTNTTCGATGCGGCTCATATCGCCGGCTTGATCGCCGGTGGTGCGCACCCCAACCCGGTGCCGCACTGNGACATCGTCACCTTNACCACCCACAAGACGCTGCGCGGCCCGCGTGGTGGCTGCATCCTGAGNCGTGAGGAGTACGCGACGGCTATCGACAAGTCGGTCTTCCCCGGNTCGCAGGGTGGGCCGTTGGAGCACCACATCGCGGCCAAGGCGGTGGCGTTTCGGGAGGCGGCCGATCCGTCCTTCGCCGANTACGCCCGCCAGATCGTGGCCAATGCCTCGGCGTTGGCCGCTTCGCTGGTTGGCCACGGCTTCCGGCTGGTTACTGGTGGGACCGACAACCATCTGATGGTCGTCGACTTGCGGACCTTCGATGCCGAGGTGACCGGGGCGGTGGCCCAGAACACCTTGGACCGGGCTGGCATCGTTCTGAATAAGAACACCGTGCCCGATGATCCGCGGTCGCCGTTTGTGACGAGCGGTGTGCGGATTGGTACTCCCTCGACTACCACCCAGGGCATGGGTGAGGCTGAGATGGCCGGTATTGCCGACTTGATGGTGCGTGCCCTGCGCGGTCGGGATGACGACGCCGAGATCGCCGCTGTGCGTGCCGATGTCAACGCCCTCTGTGCTCGCTTCCCCGTCTACGCCTGAGCCGTTTGGGACCCTGTCCCAGCAGCGACCGGCCTCCCGGGTGACCAGTCAGGAGCCCTGAGCCAGTGCCCGGCATCGTCCCCCATTTAATCGTTGGAGCGGTGGCTGCCTTGGCTACCGCCGCGGCCACGCCGATGGTGCGTCGGTTCGCCATCGGTTCCGGGCTGGTGGTAGCCCCGGACGAGCGGAACGTCCANACTGCGCCTACCCCGTCCCTCGGTGGNACGGCGATGTTGGNTGGACTNCTGGCCGGCATTCTGGCGGCGTGGATGGTCGGCGACTTCTCCGAAGTGTTCGCCGCCCCGACGGAAATGCTGGGCGTGGTCTCGGCTGCGGTNGTGATCTGNGTGGTGGGGGTGATCGACGATGTNCGGCCCGTCTCGGCNCCAGCCAAGGTGGCNGGCATGGTGCTGGCCGGCAGCGTCCTNTCGCTGACCGGNGTGGCCCTCGTGGTCCTGCGCATCCCGTTTCTGGACGTGGTCCTTCTTTCTCCGGATCTCTCGGCGCTGCTGACCGTTGTGTGGGTGGTGCTCCTAGCCAACGCATTGAACCTCATCGACGGCCTGGACGGACTGGCGGCAGGCATCGTGGCCATAGCCGCTGCAACCTTCTTCCTTTACGCACTGCGTCTAGGCGACGAGGGCCTCCTGTTCGAGGGCAACCCGGGGTCGGTCCTGGCCNTCATCGTGGTNGGGATCTGTGTGGGGTTCCTGCCCCANAACGTGCATCCAGCGCGGATCTTCATGGGCGACGGTGGGGCACTGCTGCTGGGCCTGCTCATGGCCGCTTCGACGGTGTCGGTGGGTGGTCGGACCGAGGCGGCGTTTAGCGGACAGTCCTTCTTCTTCTTCGCTCCGGTGTTCATCCCGCTGGTGATCCTCGGGGTGCCGCTGTTCGACCTGGTCTTCGCCGTGGTNCGTCGGGCCGCTACNCCGGGCCTGCGNGTAACGGCGGCCGACAAGGACCACCTTCACCATCGTCTGCTGAGGCTGGGCCACGGCCACCGGCGTGCCGTGGTGATCCTCTGGGGTTGGAGCGCGCTGTTGTCGGGCTTCGTGCTCTGGCCGACCTACTCGGGCGACGGGGATGCCATCGTCCCCATTGGCATCGCGGCCATCGGGTTGCTCCTGTTCACCGTGCTCCACCCGAGGCGGCGGTTGGTGGTCGAATTGCCGACCGAGGACCGGGTGTGACGGATTTGTCGTGTCATGAAGGCTCTAGGGTTGTCCGCGGGAGACTTGGTGATTAGATTCACAAGCGCGTTCGTCGACCGCCATCGTCGGACCGACATGNACGACGACCTGTACCAGGATCGGTACGCCCGGGGGTNNGATGGGACTCGCCGGCGGAGGATCACNNCGATGACCACTGCCGAGACGCGCGAGATGCGACAGGGCTTCGGCGACGCCTTCGCTGCGGCCTTTGAGCTCGCGGTAACCCCGGCCATCTTCGGCTTCCTAGGCTGGCTGCTGGACGGACGCATCGGAACGACCCCGGTTTTCACCATCGCCTTCACCGTGGTCACACTGGCTTACGCCTCTTACCGGCTGGCCCACAGTTACGGCCAGAGCCTCGAGGAGGCTCGCGCCGAGCGTCGTGCTACCTGGCAGGCCGAGGGTCCACTCCAGTGAACGGCGCTCCGATCGTGGACGATCTAACCGCCACCGAGGGTGCTATTGCACGCGATCTGACCCGTCGGGCCATCTGGGTCGCGCCCGTCTTCCTGCTGGTAGGCGTAGTGGGCTGGGGCATCAACGGCCTGCTCTCGTCGGTGCTTGCCCTCGTGCTGGTGGCTGTGAACTTCCGGTTGGGTGCGGCGATCATCTCTCGCGCCGCCCAGATCTCCATTAATGCCCTGTACGGCGCTGTCCTCGGTGGCTACGTCGCTCGCCTGGCATTGATGACCGCGGTCGTCCTGACCGTCAAGGCCATTGGATTGCTGGCTACGGTGCCCTTTGCCATCACCCTACTCGTCACCCATCTCGGCCTCTTGGCCTGGGAGTCCCGGCACGTCGCCATGACGCTCGCAGTCCCCGGCCTGAAGCCCACCAAGTAGATCCCCACAGGAGAAGCGCTCCACGTGAACGTGCTCGCACTCGAGTTCCCGCCGGTCAGTCACCTCTTCGAGTGGCCCGACATGTTGTTCAGCGGGACGGCTTACGCCATCAACAAGACGGTATTGATCTACTTGGCCGCCGTCGCGATCACTGCGGCCATCTTCCTGCTGGCTGGCCGCAAGACCGGCTCGCTTGTGCCGGCCGGTGTGCAGCACGTTGCCGAGTCGGGCGTGACCTTCATCGAAGAGTCGGTGGTAATGGAGACCATCGGCGAGGAGGGCAAGAAGTTCATGCCCTTCCTGACCACGATGTTCTTCTTCATCCTCTTCTCGAACATCTTTGAGGTCATCCCGGGTATTCAGTTCCCGGCTAACAGCCGTATGGCGATCCCGATCACCCTGGCGCTGGTTGTGTGGGTCATCTACAACTTTGTGGGCATTAAGGCCCAGGGCTTTGGCGGTTACCTGAAAAACTCGCTGTTTCCCCCGGGTGTGCCCGTGGCCCTGTACCTGATCGTGACCCCCATCGAACTGGTGTCGACTTTCGTGGTGCGGCCGTTCTCGCTGGCCATCCGACTCTGGGCCAANATGGTCGCCGGNCACCTCCTNCTGGTNACCTTCGCNGTNCTGACTCACACGCTNTGGTCAAATGGCTTTGTGGGTGCTGTGGCNCCCTTTTCNATGCTCGTCATGATGACTGGCTTCGAGATCTTGGTGTCAGTGCTACAGGCCTTNATCTTCACGATCCTNACNGCCGTCTACATCGGTGGCTCGCTCCACCCGGCGCACTGATCCGACCNCCGCAGATCGTNGTCCGCCAAAGGGTGGGCACGAAANCCCTACCAACAAATAACGACAAGTCTCCGGACCGGAAACACCGGCCGGGTGAATGAGAAAACAGGAGAATCCAAGTGCTCAACGTTTTGGCGCAGACGGGACCTGGTGAGATGCTCGAGGGCCTCAAGGCCATTGGTGCCGGTCTCGGTTATGGCCTAGCGGCTATCGGACCGGGTGTCGGTATCGGCACTGTGGTCGGTAACGCCATCTCCGCGATGGCNCGACAACCAGAGTCGGCTGGCATGGTCCGTACGACGATGTTCCTCGGTATTGCCTTCACCGAGGCACTCGCCCTGATCGGTTTCGTCGTCTTCATCCTTCTACTGCCCTGATTGGGTTCTACCCCCTCTAGGTATTCACGAGACCCTTCGAGAAGAGAGACGAACTATGCGAATCCGACGGAACCGCTTGCTGGCGGCCCCGCTGTTCGCCCTGCTAGGCATCGTGGCTTTTGCTAGCCCGGCCCAAGCTTCGGNCGAAAGTGTGGGCGGTTGTATGGCGGAAGTGATTGAGGCTGAGGAGCATCATGGAAAAGACCATCACGATGTGCTTCATGACGAGCACGTACAGGATGAGTTGGAGAAGTGCTTTGAGGCACCCAACCCGATCCTCCCAGAACTGAACGAGATCGTCTGGGGTGGTGCCGCCTTCCTGATCCTGTTCGTACTCATGGTCAAGAAGGGCTTTCCGGCTGTGAAAGGCGCTATGGACGCCCGAGCNGAGAAGATCCGGACCGATCTTGACGCCGCAGAGCAGGCCCGGACAGACGCCCAGGCGGTCCAAGCGGACTACGAGGCACGTCTCGCAGACGCAAAGGCTGAGGCCTCCCGGCTGATTGACGAGGCTCGCGGTGCGGCGGACCAGGTCAAGATCGACCTCATGGCCCGCCACGAGGCCGANATGGCNGAGCTNCGAANCCGAGCCGNNGCCGACATCGAGTCGTCGCGCACCCAGGCCATAGCCGACCTCCGGGCTGAGGTGGCCGGNATCGCCCTCGGCGCCGCCGAGCGCGTGGTCCAGTCCAGCCTTGATGCCGAAGTGCAGGGCCGTCTGATCGACGCCTACATCGACGAGGTGGCCGGCGGTAATGGCTGACTCGAGGGTGACCGGCTACGCCGACGCGCTATTCGCCGTCGCCGCGGCAGAGGGTGACCTCGCCGCGGTTGAGGACGAACTGTTCCGGTTCGCCCAGGCCCTCCGGTCCGATGATCAGCTCGGTTCGACCTTGGCCGATCAAGGTGTTCCGGTTTCCCGCCGTCAGCAGGTCGTAGAGGACCTGCTCGGGGGGAAGGCCTCGGCCACTACGACGGCCCTGGTCTCGATGGTGGTCGGTGCTGGTCGCACCACTGACCTGCCCGCCATCGTCGACGCACTGGTTGAGCGCAGCGCCGCATCCCGNAACAAGTCCGTGGCCACCGTCCGATCGGCGATCGACCTGACTGCCGAACAGCGAAATCGGCTGGCCTCGGCCATCAATACCCGCACCGGTAGGGACGTCGAGATCAGGGTCGTCATCGACCCGACNGTCNTGGGTGGNGTGGTCACTGAGATTGGTGACGACATCATTGACGGCAGCGTCCGACGGCGCCTNAANCAGCTTCGCGAGAGTTTCCGCTAGGCCATCGGCCCGGCCAGACACGAGCCAGAGACAAGAGAGACACACCATGTCCGAACTCACGATNAACACCGCGGACATCGCCGAAGCGATCCGCAAGAACCTCGACGGGTTTACCCCAAGCCTGGAACAGACCCAGGTCGGGCGGGTCCTCGAGGTCGGCGACGGCATCGCTCGCGTGTCGGGNCTGCCCGACGCCGCGGTCAACGAGCTGCTCCAATTTGAGAGCGGCACGTTCGGCCTAGCCCTTAACCTCGACGAGGAGTCCATCGGTGCTGTGGTCCTCGGCGAGGTTGACAACATCGAGGAGGGCCAGACGGTCCGCGCCACCGGCGACATCCTGTCGCTGCCCGTGGGCGACGGCCTACTGGGCCGCGTCGTCAACGCCCTCGGTGAGCCGATCGATGGAAAGGGTCCGCTGACCAACACCCAGCCCCGCCGCATGGAGATCCAGGCACCGGGGATCATGGGCCGTAAGCCCGTGCACGAGCCGATGCAGACCGGGATCAAGGCCATTGACTCNCTGATCCCGATNGGTCGTGGCCAGCGTGAGCTGATCATCGGNGATCGCAAGACNGGCAAGACGACGATCGCCATGGACACGATCATCAACCAGGCCGGTCAGGGCATGAAGTGCGTTTACGTCGCCATCGGCCAGAAGGCGTCCACCGTGGCTCAGAACGTGGCNGTGCTCGAGGCCNATGGGGCCATGGAGTACACCGTNGTGGTGGTNGCCCCGGCGTCTGACCCGGCACCGTTNAAGTACCTTGCCCCTTACGCTGGNTGCGCTATNGGCCAGCACTGGATGGACAACGGGGAGCACGCCCTCGCGGTCTACGACGACTTGTCCAAGCAGGCTGAGGCCTATCGACAGATGTCGCTGCTGCTGCGCCGTCCGCCTGGCCGTGAGGCCTATCCAGGCGACGTCTTCTANCTGCACAGCCGCCTNCTGGAGCGGGCCGCCAAGCTCAGTGATGAACTGGGTGCCGGNTCAATGACNGCCCTGCCGGTTATCGANACCAAGGCCGGTGACGTCTCGGCNTTCATCCCGACCAACGTGATCTCGATCACCGACGGCCANATCTTCCTTCAGGACGACCTGTTCAAGTCGGGCGTGCGTCCGGCNGTCGACGTCGGCATTTCAGTGTCGCGCGTCGGTTCAGCTGCCCAGGTCAAGGCCATGAAGACCGCCGTGGGCACACTCAAGTCCGACCTGCAGCAGTTCCGCGAGTTGGAGTCGTTCGCCGCCTTCGGTTCAGACCTGGACGCCGTGTCACAGGCCCAGCTGGATCGTTGCTACCGCCTCACTGAACTCCTCAAGCAGGGCCTCAACTCGCCGCTACTGGTCGAGGAGCAGGTTGTGTCGATCTGGGCCGGTACCCGTGGCCACCTCGACGGTGTGGATGTCTCCGATGTCGGTCGCTTCGAGGCTGAGCTCCTGGATTGGTTCCGAACTCGTCACGCCGACGTACTGGCCGACATCAGCGGTTCAGGCAAGATCGCCGACGAGGAAACGTTTGACGCGGCCGTCGCGGCGTTCGCCGACCAGTTCGAAGGTTCGGTGGGTACCGGCTCGGCGCCTGACGCGGAGTCAACCGACACCGCCTCGAACATCGTCGACGCCGACACCACGCTGCCTGAAGAGGACATCTCGGAGACTGAGTGAACGTCGTGACCTGTTCGTCGCACAGCAATGAAGTGCACCGCAACGAGGCAGTGACGCGCCTCCGCGCGAAGGGAGTGTGCTGTGGCTGGCGGTAAGGAGCGGGTCCTGCGGCGTCGCATCGGCAGCGTCCAGAACACCAAGAAGATCACCCGGGCCATGGAGCTCATCGCGGCTACGCGCGTCGTGAAGGCCCAGCAGCGAGCCCGTGCGGCCAAGCCCTACGCAGAGCAGATCACCAGGGTGATCGAGAACCTGGCCGCCGGTGGCGCCGAGGTCGATCACCCATTGCTCCGCCGGGCCGACACAGTCGAGCGGGTCGGCGTGGTCGTCATCTCGTCAGACCGTGGGCTGGCCGGGCCCTACAACTCGGCGGTCATACGTGCCGCCGAGCGCCAGGTGCAAAACGCCCGGTCGGAGGGAGCTGACTACTCGCTGATCGTGATCGGCAAGAAGGCCCGCGACTACTTCGCCTTCCGGAACTACACGGTCGACTCATACACCAACGGGATCAGCGACAACCCGACCTACGAGGATGCCCGCCGGGTGGCTGACACGGTTGCGTCCATCTTCACTCAGGGCCGAGTGGATCGCGTCGAGCTGGTCTACACCGAGTTCATAAGCATCGGTAGCCAGAAGGTGACCACCCGCCGCTTCCTGCCACTGGAAAGCACCGAGACCATCGCCACCCAGGGTGGTGGTGAGGCAGGGGCGAGCGGATCGTTCGAGTTCGAACCCTCTCCAGAGGCCGTGCTCGCCGCCCTGCTGCCCCGTTACGTGGAAGCTCGCCTGTTTGGCGCCCTGCTGGAATCGGCGGCATCCGAGCACGCCAACCGCCAGCGGGCCATGAAAGCAGCTACCGACAACGCTGAGGAGCTGATCACGAAGCTATCCCGTGAGATGAACCGGGCCCGTCAGGACGCCATCACCACCGAGATCATGGAGATTGTCAGTGGTGCCGAGGCACTTGGCTCCGACGACAGTCCAGATAGCCAGAACGACATCGAACAGCCCGTCGCCGCCGGCGTCGAGGCCTGAACGAGAACAACCCAATCCGAGACATCGAAGAAGAGCCAGGAGCAATCATGACCGACACAGCTCTCACCGAAGGCCGAATCGTCGGCATCGCTGGGCCGGTGATCGACGCGGAGTTCCCCCAAGGCGAACTCCCTGAGATCAACACGGCCCTCGAGTTCGACGTCGAGGTTGACGGTAACACCGTCACTATCGTCGCCGAGGTGGCCCAGCAGATCGGCGACAGCCGGGTACGGGCCATTGCCATGAAGCCGACTGATGGCTTGACCCGGGGTACCGCGGTGCGCAACACCGGCGCTGGCATCAGCGTGCCGGTGGGCGACAGCACCCTCGGCCACGTGTTCAGCGTGACCGGCCAGGGCCTCGACGACCCGACGGCCGGTCAGGGCGCCGACCGCTGGGAAATCCACCGTTCGGCCCCGTCGTTCGACTCGCTGGAGCCCAAGGCCCAGATGTTTGAGACCGGGGTGAAGGTCATCGACCTCCTCACCCCGTACCTGCAGGGTGGCAAGATCGGTTTGTTCGGTGGGGCTGGCGTGGGCAAGACGGTGCTCATCACTGAGATGATCAANCGCGTAGCCACCAACCACGGNGGNGTGTCGGTGTTCGCCGGTGTCGGNGAGCGCACCCGCGAGGGCACCGANCTNCGCCTGGAGATGGACGAGTCAGGCGTACTCGAGAAGGCNGCCCTGGTGTTCGGCCAGATGGATGAGCCGCCNGGGGTGCGCCTGCGCGTCGCCNTGTCGGCCCTGACCATGGCTGAGTACTTCCGTGACGAGCANGGNCAGGATGTGCTGCTNTTCGTNGACAACATCTTCCGTTTCGTGCAGGCCGGTTCGGAGGTGTCGACCCTGCTGGGACGCATGCCGTCGGCCGTGGGCTACCAGCCGACGTTGGCCGATGAGATGGGCGACCTGCAGGAGCGGATCACCACGACCCGTGGTCGGTCGATCACATCGATGCAGGCCGTGTACGTGCCCGCCGATGACTACACCGACCCGGCACCATTCACGTCGTTCACCCACTTCGACGGCACCACCGAGCTGAGTCGTGACATTGCCGCTCTGGGCATCTACCCAGCTGTGGACCCACTGGCTTCGACGTCNACNATCCTCNCCCCCGAGGTCGTAGGNCAGAAGCACTACGACACGGCCCGTCGTGTTCAGGAGATCCTGCAGCGGTACAAGGAACTTCAGGACATCATCGCCATCCTCGGTCTCGACGAACTCTCCGAAGAGGACCGGATNACCGTGTCCCGGGCTCGCAAGGTTCAGCGCTTCTTGTCCCAGCCCATGAACGTGGCCGAGGTCTTCACTGGCCTGCCCGGTGTGACTACCCCGGTTGAGGAGACGGTGGACTCGTTCGCCGCCCTTGTCGACGGCGAGCTGGATGACCTGCCCGAGCAGGCCTTCTTGAACGTCGGCGGTGCCGAAGACGCACAGCGCAAGGCGCGCGAGCTCGAGGCCTGAGCCGACCATGACGTTCCAGGTCGAGTTGGTCTCTCCTGAGTCCATCTCCTACAGCGGTGAGGCCGAGATGGTCATTGCCCGGACGCTTGAGGGTGGCGACATCGCCTTCCAGCCAGGACACGTGCCGTTCATCGGCGTGCTGGCCGTCTGGTCGGTCGATGTGATCCGATCCGACGGGGCGCGTGACACCATCGCCGTGCACCAGGGTTTCATTCAGGTGGCTGGNACGAAGGTCAGCATCCTGTCCGACGTGTCCGAGTCGGCCGNCGACATCGACGTGGCTCGTGCTGAGGAGGCGAGGTCCGGAGCCGAGCAGGCGTTGGCCGCTGATCGAGACGACGAGGACGCCGCAGGCGCCTTGGCCCGGGCAGAACTTCGCCTCCGGGTCGCCTCTGCGTAATTGTCCGCCTCCGGCGGGTCAAACTTGTCGTCGGTCTGTTCGTGGATCGACGGCCGTATCAGTAGACCGGGGAGAACTCCTCAAGTTTGTCCAACGCATGGTGGGCGTCGATCATCCGCACCGTGCGGGACTTGGACCGCATCACCAGTGACTGTGTGCGGGCCGCTCCCGATGTGTAGTGCACGCCCTTGACCAGGTCGCCGTCTGTGATTCCGGTCGCCGAGAAGAAGCAGTTGTCTCCGGACACCAGGTCGTCGGTGCCCAGAACCTGGCCCAGGTCGTAGCCGGCCTTGATCGCCTCAGCGCGCTCGGCCTCGTTGCGGGGCCATAGGCGCCCCTGGATAGCGCCGCCCATGCACTTCAGCGCGGCGGCCGAGATTACGCCCTCNGGAGTCCCACCGATGCCGAACAACACGTCGGCTCCGGACTCGGGCCACGCCGTAGAGATGGCGCCGGCTACATCACCGTCCGGGATGAGTCGAATTCGGGCACCGGCGGTTCGTACCTCGGCGATCAGGTCGTTGTGGNGATCCCGGTCCAGGATGACCGCCGTAAGGTCGCGGACATCCTCGCTCTTAGCCTCGGCGATGCGCCGCAGGTTCTCGGTGGGAGATGCGGTTATGTCNATGACCGATGNGCACTCGGGTCCGACGGCGATCTTCTCCATGTAGACGCACGGCCCCGGGTCGAACATGGTGTCCCGGTCGCTGACGGCGATTACTGCGATGGCGTTGGCCCGCCCNAGGGAGGTGAGTGTCGTCCCGTCGATCGGGTCAACGGCGATGTCGGCTGCCGGGGGGCTTCCGTTACCGATGCGCTCACCGTTGTACAGCATTGGTGCTTCGTCCTTCTCGCCCTCACCGATGACGACGATGCCGTCCATGGTGACGCTGTCCAGCACGTGACGCATGGCGTCGACCGCAGCCCCGTCAGCGCCCTCCTTGTCGCCCCGTCCCATCCAGCGGGAGGCAGCCAGTGCGGCGGCCTCCGTCACCCGACAGAGCTCGAGGGCAAGGTTGCGGTCGGGTACTTGAGCGTTATCAGTCATGGGTCGGGAACTTACCCCTGTCCTAGGGGGCGTGGGAGACCGGCCGGGGTGGCACACTTCCGCCATGGCTTGGTGCTTCCAATGCGGGAACGAGTACGNNCCCGGGGTTGAGGACTGCGTCGAGTGNGGAGTGGCNCTGGTGTCTGAACCACCGGCCGACNCGNCCGAGGTCGGGGCCTCCGACGAAGANCAANTGGCTTATGAGCTTCACGAGTGGGCCGGTGAGAGCCGGAGGATCNTGGATCAGGACCTNACCGCNGCGGGGATTGCCCATGCCTGGCAGGGGGCCACTTTGGTGGTGCGGGCCGATGACGAGGAGGCCGTCGACCGGGCCATCGAGAGNGCCGAGGACGCAGGGGGTCCGGCTATCGAGCCNGGGGTGGAGACGGTGGCCTATGAGGTGGANGGNTGGGCTGCCGACGAGCAGTCGGCATTCAGNGACNTGNTGGTGCGNCTGGGCGTACCGCACGAGTTTGACGNCGAGGGCGACTTGGTTGTCAGGGCNGCTGACGAGGAGGNCGTNGAGGCCGCANTGGANNCNTTTGAGGCCGGGGCCGANGACCGNCCGGAGTTGGAGGGCTTGGATGCNAACGGCNTGCTCAGCGAGGTGTTCGTGGCCTGTGACCGCCTGCGACGCGATGCTCGGGACCTGGCCGGTATCGAGCGACTNNCCGANCTGGCCCCCGTGTTGGTGGGCCATCGNCCGCCATTCGGNATCGACGGGCGGATGTGGNGCNNGTTGGGNGAGCGCGCCANTGCTCTNGTGGACCTGCTGGGTACNGGTGACCCCGAGCCGGTAGCGGTGTCGGACATGGCCGGGGAGTTGGCCGAGNTCCTCCGNCACTTAACNTAGGGACCACGCTGCCACGCCGGCGTCGTGTGCGATCTNAAGCAGNACGGCCNANTTCCNNAAACGNGGGTTNANCCGTAGGTTGCGTCGGTCCTCCNCGGTGGGCGATCCTCGTTCCCTGGTTGGGACCGACCCGACCGGAGAGACGAGAGGGCNGAAGCCATGCGGTTCATCCAGATCATCGAGTCCGAGAGCGATCCNGNCACCGAGTTGACCAACGTGCAGGGCTACGCCGAGATGGCAAAGGGCGACGAATCTGTCAAGGTTGAGCGGGTCACCATCTGTGGTGACAGGGACCGGCCGGGGGTCACCGTCATGATCGCCGAGTTTGCTTCGGCCGATGCGGCAAAGCAGAACGACGAGCACGAGATCACCCAAGAGGGCGCCGCAGCGGCACCTGATGGCACGACCTACCAGAACTTGGACGTGCATGGCGTCGTCGAGATGTGAGCCACGGGCCGCCAATGGTGGCCCCGGTGTCCAGACTCAGTCGGCCCGCAGCGCCCGCCACAGCGATCGGTAGGTCGGCCACTCCAAATCGCATACGTAGCCATCGGCGACCAGCGCACGGTGTAGGCGAGGCAGGTTGCGGTACGGCACCGTCATGTCCACGTGATGAGCGAGGTGGTAGCCCACGCTAAATGGCACCATCACCGTCCGTGCTAGCAGCGATTGGTGGACATGGTGGGTAGTGCGTCGCCGGTCATCTGAGCGGGTCATACCGCCGTGCTCGGCGATGGCCCGGATCCGGTTGAGACCCTGATACAGCGTGGCCCACGGCAGTACCCAGAGCAGCAGGTAGAGCCATGGGTGACCCGACGCCCAGAAGGCAGCCAGCAATAGTGCTTGACCGGCCAGGAATCGGTAGGTGAGGCGTCGGTGGTGTACTTCGCCGAGGCGCTGGAACCGGGGTCGGATGATCCGGAACGCAGAGACGCCAGTCAGGTCCCTCCGGTGCTTACGGCGCATAGATGCAGAGGTGATCGGGTAGCGGGCATAGAGCCCGAAGTCGGGCTCTTTGGGTCCGAACTCGTCCCGGTGGTGGTTCATGTGACCGNCCCGGTAGCCGTGCCCGCCGGTGCCGAATGTCAGCCAACCCACCAGGTTGATGCCTATTAGGTCATTGAGGCGGCGGTTCGAGAACAGGACCCGGTGGGCGGCCTCGTGGTGGAGGATGAATAGCCGGTTCTGGGCGATGGGCATCAGCAGGAATGCTGCTATCCAGGCCGCAGGGTGGGATAGGGCGACTGCGGCTGCCACCACGGCCAGCGGGAAGGCCACCGCACCGCTTGCAGCAATGGCGTTGCGGGCATCGGGCACGGTTCGGAGTGAGTTTCGAAACGCCCCCTTCGGGCGACCGTCGGGGTGGAGACGGTCACTGCCGACGAACGGGGCCGGCGTCGGGGCCATACCCCCGGTCAGCGACGCCACCGCGACCTCATGTTCCATGAGACGAGCGTACCGACGGAGGCCATGGGGCGTCAGGTTGGACGGGGCCGGATCGGCGAGGGGCTACCCTCGCCCGGTGGCTCGTACCCCATCGGTCGTTTTGCCGGTCTCGGGTCTGCTGTTGACCCCCGGGGCGGGTAGCAATCGTGACCATCCTGGACTGGTGGCCCTCGAGGACCGTCTGGCTCCTCTGCCAGTGGAGCGTATGGACTTCCCGTACCGGAAGGTCGGCAGACATTTTCCGGATCGGGCGCCGGTGCTGGTGCAGGCCGTCCGCGACGGGGTGGTTGCCATGGCTGCCACCCGGGGGGTGGATCCAGACCGCCTTGTTCTGGGCGGGCGCAGCATGGGGGGACGGATGTGCTCGATGGCTGTGGCTGGTGGGCTGCCCGCGGTTGGTCTGGTCCTCGTTGGCTACCCGCTGCACCCGCCGAAGAAGCCGGAGAACCTTCGAGTTGACCACTTTGGTTCCATTGATGTGCCATGCCTGTTCGTATCTGGCGATCGTGATGAGTTCGGGTCGCCGGCGGAGTTCGACGAGCACCTCGGGGCCATTAACGCTCCGGTCACCGTGGTACGCCTACCTGGGAAGCGGCACGACCTCAAGGGTGCCGACGGCGCAGTGTGCGATGCGGTGGCCAGCTGGCTGGGTGGCCTCACTGCTTGATGCCTCGAGGTCGGAGTTGGGGCCAACTCCGGTGTGCGGGTAGACATCTGGGATCGTTGAGAGTCCCGACGGGGATCCGCGGAGAGGGAGACGCCAGATGAGATACGCCGCCCCGGCGACGGTAGATGAGGCCAGCGCGCTGTTGTCCGATAATCCCGGCTCACAAGTCTTCGCTGGAGCGACCGATCTGGTTCCACAGATGCGGTCTGGCCGACCGGCGCCGTCGGTTCTGGTCGACCTNAAGAGGATCGAGCGGTTGACNGCAGTGACCCACGAGGANGGACAGTGGACAATTGGGGCGGCGACGCCTGCCGCCGACCTCACCCGNNACGCGGCTTTCAGCGCGGCATTTCCCGGCNTATCCGAGGGCGCTGGCCTGATTGGNTCAGACCAGATCCAGAACCGGTCGAGCCTGGGCGGCAATTTGGCCAACGCNTCGCCGGCCGCCGACTCGGTGCCGGCCCTGATCGCCAATGNCGGNCAGGCTGTCATCGCCNCTGCTGATGGGANNAGGACCGTTCCAGCCTCCGAGATCGTGACCGGCCCGGGNAGCACCTCGCTGGCCGACGGCGAGTTCATTGTCGAGTTCACGCTGGCCGACCCTCCAGCCGGCACTGGTGATGCCTACCTGCGGATGATCCCCCGAACCGAGATGGACATCGCCATCGTCGGCGCTGCGGTGCGTGTCACGGTGGACGACGACTCGATCAGCGACGCCATCGTGGTGCTCGGGGCCGTCGCCCCGACCGCTGTCATCGTGCCCGACGCGGCTGCCGCCCTTGTCGGCACNNCGGTCGCCGGCGGAAGTATCNACGANAATGTCCTGACTGCNTTGGCCGAGGCGGCCTCCGCCGCNTGTGATCCCATCGACGACAAGCGCGGCACCATTGCTTACCGGCGACAGGTAGCTGGTGTCTTGGCCAAGCGAGCCGCGNCCATTGCCGTCGAACGCGCGCAGAACGGAGTTTGAACCATGAGCGACAGCACCATGAACAAGCGGTCNCGGACCCACGTGACCTGNACGGTCAACGGAGACGAGGTCGACTTNCTGGCCAGCGACGNCACGTCGTTGCTGGACGCCCTNCGNGATGAACTCGGCCTCACGGGNGCCAAGGAGGGCTGCGGTACCGGTGACTGCGGCGCTTGTACGGTGCTGGTAAATGGCCGTATCAACTGCTCATGCCTGATGTTCGCCCCTGAGGCAGAGGGGAGCGACATCGTGACCGTTGAGGGCATCGCCGAGGGCGACCAACTCCACGCTCTCCAGCAGACCTTTCTCGAGGGTGCAGCCCTGCAGTGTGGGATTTGCACCCCCGGGTTCTTGGTTTCGGCCAAGGCTCTGCTTGATGAGAACCCGGATCCAACCGAGACCGAGATCCGGTATGCCCTGGCCGGCAACCTCTGCCGTTGCACCGGCTACGACAAGATCGTCCGTTCCGTCCAGGAGGCTGCGGTGCAGCTGAGGGGAGCNTCCCGATGACCNTGACCGAGGATCGCCCGGCTTACAAGTGGGTTGGANCCCGNCCCGTCCGNCACGACGGCTACGACAAGGTNGTGGGTAAGGCNCGNTTCGCCGCNGACCTCANCCTNCCGGGCCAGTTNCACGGGGTGTTCCTGCGATCGCCCCACGGTCACGCCCGCATCGTGTCGATCGACACTTCTGTTGCTGAGGGCATGCCCGGTGTGAAGGCTGTGGTCACTGGGGATGACTTCCCGGCGTTGGCGGCCGGACACCCCGAACGTGACACTGCCATCAACCTCATGGCCCGTGGCGTGGTCCTCTACGTCGGCCACGCTTTGGCGGCCGTGGCGGCGTCCACTCGGGCCGAGGCGGCGGCGGCGGNGGCCGCCATTGAGGTCGAGTACGACCTGCTGCCCGTGATCCTGTCCCTGGACNAGTCGATGGCTGAAGGTTCGNCTCTGGTCAACGAGGACAATCGGACGGCCTTCAGCGGCAGCGATGAACCTTCAAACTTGGCCAGCGTTACTCCGCTGGAGCGGGGTGACGTCGATGCGGCCTTTGAGGCTGCCGATTTGGTCATCGAGCGGGAGTTTGAGACTTCCTGGGTACATCAGGGTTACATCGAGCCGCACGCATGCGTGGTTGATGTAGGCGCGGATGGGAAGGCCGACATCTGGGCGTCTTCACAGGGTCACTTCCGTGTTCGGTCCCAGACAGCGGCGGTTCTCGGGTGGGATACGGCACGGATCAAGGTGACGCCGGCTGAGATTGGTGGTGGCTTCGGCGGTAAGACCAAGATCTACCTCGAGCCGGTGGCCGCCCGGTTGTCGGAGAAGAGNGGTCGTCCGGTCAAGATCGTCATGACTCGNGAGGAGGTGCTCCGGGCCACCGGCCCGGCGCCNGGGTCAAAGGCGNGAATCCGGATCGGNGCAACCAGTGATGGTGAGCTGACNGCCATTGAGGGTTGGATCGGCTACGCCGTGGGGTGCGTNAACAACATGGCCGGCTTCATCGGCGCTATGTCGCTGGCGTCCTACAAGTTTCCGAATCTGAAACTGGAGGCTGTCGGGGTATTGACTAACACGCCGGCGACGGCCGCATACCGGGCACCGTCGGCGCCTCAGGCAGCATTCGCCGTCGAGTCGGTGATCGATGAGATCGCCCAGACACTGGGCCTGGACCCCATCGATGTGCGNTTGAAGAACGCGGTGGTGGAAGGCGANCCCACGGCNATGGGNATGCCCCANCCTCGGATCGGTTTCGTGGAGTGCCTTGAGGCNATNCGTGANTCGGACCANTACGGTTCGCCGGTGCCCGAGGGTGCTGCCCGNGGTNTCGGCACCGGGTTCTGGTTCAACATCGGCGAACAGTCCAGTGCGACGGTGAACCTNAACGAAGACGGCACAGCGACCGTCATCACCGGTAGCCCCGATATCGGNGGTAGCCGGGCCTCNATGGCTCTCATGGCCGCTGAGGAACTGGGNATCGACGTNCACCGGATCACCCCGGTGGTGGCCGACACCGAGTCGGTGGGCTTCACTGACGTCACCGAGGGCAGTCGGGCCACCTTTGCCACGGGNATGGCGGTGGTGAACGCCTGCCGGGANCTGGTTGACGAGTTAAAGGCCCGNGCGGCCACCATNATGGGTGTCGATAGCGAAGCCGTGGACTGGATTGACGGTGCCGCTGTGGCAGAGGGGCATGACCCGCTCCCGCTGGACGCCATCACGGCCAAGGCCAAGGGCACAGGTGGTCCGTTGACCGTAACGGCGTCGCTGAACGCAGGTGGGGCCGGCCCGTCTTTCGCCGCCCACTGCTGTGACGTTGCCGTGGACGAAGAGACTGGTCAGGTCACCGTGCTTCGGTACACGACTGCCCAGGACGCTGGGACAGCCATCCATCCCAGCTACGTGGAGGGCCAGATGCAGGGTGGCACCGCCCAGGGCATTGGCTGGGCGCTGAACGAGGAGTACGTCTACGGCGAGGACGGCACCATGCTCAACGCCGGCTTCCTCGACTATCGGGTGCCAGTCGCCTCCGACCTACCGATGATCGAGACCATCATCGTGGAGGTGCCCAACCCCGCCCATCCCTATGGGGTCAGGGGCGTGGGCGAGACGGGGATCGTTCCACCCATGGCNACCATCGCCAACGCTGTGAACCGGGCCACGGGCCTTCGGATCTCGGCGTTGCCGATGTCACCGCCTGCGATNCTGGCCGCCCTGAACGAACGCTGAGGTCATCGGGATGCCCCGTGCCCACCTCATGTCCGACCATCGCCGGTTCACCGATGGCGAGGCGGTCATTGACGTGGAGGGGGTGACCGTGGGTGCGGTGATCGCCGAGTTGGAACAGCGCTATCCGGGCCTTGGGGAGGTGCTCACCAATGGCTCCTCGGCGGGGGTGGACGGGGTGATTTACGCCGAGCCGGAGTACCTCGCCATCGGTCCGGATACTGACGTCTACTTCGTGGCCCCCCTCACGGGGGGTTGATCGTCCTCGGTAGAGGGGCGGTCGTAGGTACCGGTTATTCGGAGAGGTTGGCGTCACTCGGGTTAAGCGTTTCCAACTCCACCCGTGCCGTCTCCGGGAACCAACCCAGTACGAGCACGGCAGCCAGCACCGGCCCGATTGCCACCACAGTGAACGCCGGCCCGTAGGACCCGAATCGGTCGCTGAGCATGCCTACGAGCAGTAGGCCGGTGGCGCTGCCGGCCACCCCGAGGGTCACCACCAGGCCGTTGGCCCGGGCCCGGTTTCTGGTCGAGAAGAGCTCGGGCCCGTAGACGCCGAGGGCGACGGTCAGCGAGCCGAGGATCGATCCGGCGAGTGTGGAGCCCCACATGAGGGCCCCTGTGGCGTGGTAGCCGGCGACCACGAACGCCGTGCCGCCCAGTAGTCCCAGCGCGGCGACGCCACGCCGCCCTCGTGTGTCGGCAGCCCGGCCGGCCAGAAACACACCGATGCCCGCTGGGGTGGTGGTCAGCAGGGTGAACAGTGAGATGCCCGAGGCACTGAACCCCCGGTGGTCCTTCAGGAAGTCGTTCTGGAACTGGCTGGCCGGAGCGGCGAACACCAACAAGAGGAATGCCGCGACAGCNAGCAGAAGNAGGCGGCGTCCTTCGATCCGGCGGCGGACATNGTGGTCCGAGTCNTCCTCCGGNCCGNTCGAAGAAGGCGCGTCGCCGATGTTGGCGGTGAAACGTCGGGACTCGGGGAGGCGCCGACCGACGGCCACCAGCCCGGGGACAGCCAGCAGCGGGACAAGGTAGAGAGATCGCCACGCCCGAAGGTCGATGTCGGCCACTGGCAGCACCCACACGGCCATCCCNGCACCTAGGGCAGCCGACAGGGCAAGCACGCTTACCCCGTAGGCCCGAGACCCCCGGGGTAGTTCCTCGGCAGCGAACACGCCGATGAGGATGCCCATACCAGTTGTCAAACCCCGGCCCACTAACTGGGTGCCCCCTAGGAACCAAAGGCCAGGGGATAGGGCGCCTAGCGCCGTGACGNCCACAGCGAGNAGGGCGGTGGCCATCAGGAGTCGACGNCGTCCCCGNNGGTCGGCAAGGGCNACCACGGCNAGGGCCACGATGATTCCAAGGCGCACGGTGGCCAAGGTGACNCCCTGNGCGGTGTCGCCCCGGTCGAACTCGTCGGCCGCGAAGGTAATGGTCTGGGAGATGACGGTGCCNAGATATCCGTCGACTACCTGGATNCAGGCCAGCAGCGATAGGACGGTCGCGGCCCGTGCATCGAGGCGGTCTGGCGGNGCCCACCATGGGGTCCGGCGGCGTTTGACGGCNCGGCGGAGCGGCCAGGCGAACAAGGGTCGCCAGACACCGACGGCGGCCCGATAGTCGATGGTCTCGACGACCCGGTGGAGTTCTGNTCNCGTGTCGTCGGCCANCGGTTCGACGCGAAGGGTGCGTTCCCAGNAGGTGAACGGCCCGTGGGCCAGNGTGAACCGGTCGGACCCCNGGTGCTCTTCTTGAACCAAGTCGTNNCGAGCCGCGCGAAGTTCGGCGAGACCAGTGTNGTCCACCTCGTGAACCGTCGTCGANNTGGACGATCGGGCGGCGACCTGANGGGCTCGGGGCGTGCTGGTGTTGATGGCTGCCCTCCAGTCGCCGGAAGCGCCCACCATACTGAGAGGGTGGGAATCGACGGTGANGCTTCTGCAGATGTGATCCGTGTTCGCCGCTCCGGCCCTCTAGAGGGATCGGTCCGAGTGGCGGGTGCCAAGAACTCGGCGTTGAAGCTGATGGCAGCCACCGTGCTGGCCCCTGGTCGCCACACTCTGCGCAACGTCCCCCGGATCGCCGACGTGACCCTCATGGCCGAACTGTTGGACCGTATGGGTGCCACGGTGTCCCGTCGGTCCGACGATCCTGATGTGCTGACCATCGACGTGCCTGATTTGATGGACCCGGAGGCGCCTTATGACTTAGTGGAGAAGATGCGAGCTTCGATTGTGGTGCTGGGTCCGCTGCTGGCCCGGTTCGGAGAGGCTCGGGTATCGGTGCCCGGTGGTGACGACTTCGGCAACCGCCCCATCGACATGCACCTACGTGGCCTAGAGGACCTAGGGGCCACGTTCACCACCAGCCACGGAGTAATCGAGGGCCGGGCCGAGCGGCTGCTCGGGGCCAGGGTCTTGCTCGAGTACCCCAGCGTGGGGGCGACCGAGAACCTGCTGCTTGCCGCGGTGACCGCCAAGGGCACCACGGTGATTGACAACGCGGCCCGGGAGCCGGAGATCGCCGACCTGGCGGCCTTCCTAACCACCATGGGTGCCGAGGTCTCAGGAGGCGGAGGGTCCACTATCACCGTCGAAGGGGTGGAACGGCTGCATCCAGGCGAGCACACCGTGGTTCCCGACCGGATCGAGGCGGCCACTTATCTGGCTGCTGTTGGCATGGCTGGTGGTTCGATCGCCGTCGAGGGGGCTCGGGTCGACCACATGGAGATGTTGCTCGACCGGTTGTCCGCCATGGGCCTGAGGGTCGACGACGGTGGCGACCGACTTTGGGCGACGGCCCCCGGACCCACTGAGCGGCTCGTATCGGTAGATGTGTCGACACTGCCGTATCCCGGTGTGGCCACCGACTACAAGCCGTTGTTGGTCGCTCTGCTGTCGGTGGCCGACGGGGTGGGGATCCTCACCGAGAACGTATTTGCTGGCCGGTTCCGGTACATCCCTGAATTGGTGCGGATGGGTGCTGATATCCGGGTGGAGGGCCACCACGCAGTGGTTCGAGGTGTTGAGGCCTTGTCAGGGGCGCCGGTTCGGGCTCCCGACATCCGGGCCGGAGCGGCACTGGTGGTGGCAGGGCTCGCTGCCGAGGGCGAAACGGTGGTGGCCGACGCGCATCACGTGGCGCGCGGCTACCAGGATCTGGTGGGCAACCTGGCACGCCTGGGGGCCGACGTGGCCCTCGGCTCAGCAGTCGGGGAGACCTGACCCATCTTTCTGGTCTGGCCCGTCCTCCTCGAACAACCCAATGCGGCGGGCCCGCCGGTCGGCCAGCCAGAGCAACCCCGCGATGACGGCCAGTGGCCCTGCTACGAGCAGGATCTCGTCCCATCCGCCCTGGTGGGCGGTCAGCAGGGGTAGCGGAGGCACCTGTCGATCCTACGGGTGTCCTTCTCCCGGCCCGGGGTGGCACCGCCGGCCGGTCCTGCGAGACTGGTGACATGTCCATCGATGTGTCTTCTGACGTATCCCCCGATGGTTTACGTGCCCGGGTAGAGACGGTCATCGAGGTGATCCGTCCGGCCATCCAGGCCGACGACGGCGACATTGTTCTCCATGACGTCGACGAGTCCACCGGCGAGGTATCCGTAGAATTGACGGGGGCTTGTGTGACGTGCCCGGCGTCGGACCAGACGCTCAAAGCGGGGATCGAACGGATTTTGAAGGATCGAGTAGACGGCGTGACGGTCGTCCACAACGTCGGCAGCGCTGCTGCAGGAGACGGCCCCATCGGCGCCACCGAAGATGGCACGGCGGTCAGNTTGTAGTGGCTGAACCCGTGGTGGCCGAATCNGGTGACGNGGCGCAACTNAGCGTCGAGCGTCGTGNCGACGGCGTGGTGGTGGCGACCCTNGACCGACCCAAGGTGAACGCGCTCGACACCGGGCTGCTACNCGAGTTNGAGGCCTTTGCCCGGTCTTGCATCGACGATCCGCCGGGAGCNGTGGTGTTNACCGGCGCTGGTCGGATGTTTGCCGCCGGTGCCGAACTGACGGTCTTTGCTGACCCGGTACAGCGACCCATCCAGGCCGATGCCTTCCGTGACGCCTTCGGGGCTGTGGAACGCATCCCGTGCCCGACCATTGCCGCGGTCAACGGCCTGGCCCTCGGTGGCGGCGCCGAACTGGCCTGGTGCTGCGATTTGCGCATTCTCGGTGATGGGTCGGCCTTCGGGCAGCCTGAGGTGCTGCTGGGCATTCTTCCGGGCGGTGGNGCCACCCAGCGCCTGACACGACTGGTCGGTCGACCNAACGCCAAGCGCATGATCTGGGGCGGCGCTCCGGTTAAGGCATCGGAGGCATTGGCTCTGGGCCTGGCGGACGAGGNGGNGGGTGATGACGAGATTCTGGATCGGGCGTGCGCGCTGGCTGCCACCTACGCGTCTGGCCCCCGGGTGGCCATCCGGGCCGCTAAGCGGGCTATCGACGAGGGCGTCGACCTGCCCCTCGTCGACGGNATCAACCTCGAGNTGGACNTGTTNCTGNAGGTCTTCGANANTGACGACGCCCGGGAGGGCGTGGCGTCGTTTTTCGAGCACGGTCCTGGGAAGGCCCGTTTCTCCGGTTCTTGAGNTGTGGCTTCAGGAGACATGTCCGACCCCTTCCTGACCGCCTTCGGCGACTTCGCTCGCTCNGAGGGCCAGCGGGACCCAGCGTTGTCAGGCCCNATGNTCCTGCTGGCCGATGCACTCACCCGGGTGGTGCCGGCCCAGGTGGGTACTTTGGCCAGCCTCCCGGTGGTNGANGAGCACCTGGAGGCCAGCCGACAGGCCGGTGTNGGTGTTNTCGCCGACCTCGCCCTNCANGTGGCGGACCGAACCAGTTGGGCCAGTCCGTACGCCGACTACGCCGGTGAACCGGATATGGACGCCATGCGGTCGGCNTACGCCTACGCACCGATCATCGGCCAGNCCTATAACGCCATCTTGGGGAGACCGGGGTCAGCCCCATACCTGAGCGANGAGGTGCAGGCTGGCTTGACCCTCCAGGGTCCTGGTGTGGTGTATCCGCCGCACGTGCACAAGGCGGTTGAGATCTACTGGGTGATNAGCGGGACGGCGAAATGGCAGCGGGGCGACGAGTGGTCAACCCGCGGACCCGGGGCGACGATCTTCCATGACACTGGGGTGCGCCACGCCACCATCACCGGTGATGAACCGCAGTTCCTGCTGTTCGCCTGGGTNACTGATCCGGGTGGCGTACCGGTCATCATCCGGTTCTGACCGGCATGATCGAGTCGCAGTCGGGGGTTGATCCTGAGACCTGCCACTGGCATCCGGAGAACCGGGCTGGCGTTCGGTGTCAGAGGTGCGAACGNAGGATCTGCGCGCTGTGCATGCATACGGCGTCGGTGGGTTTCCACTGTCCCGACTGCGTGGCNGGTTCCGCNGCGAGGCACCAGGTCCGGGGGCGCCAGTCCCGGAAGCAGGGNTCCGGCCGGCGGAGCGTCGAACAGGTNCGGGTCGGTCCGGTGGAAGGACCACCGNTCACTCTGGTNCTGGTGGCCTTGAACCTGGCGGCCTTCATGGCCACGGTGTTCCTGGGCGGTGTCGTGGGGGGATCGGGCGTCTACGACCGGTTCGCCTCGGGTGGTGGCTCGGTCACCGTGGACCACGGACTACTGGGCATCGGCCGGTCCGGACCGGTGCTGATCGGCGTGGCCGAGGGCGAGTGGACTCGCCTGCTGACCGGCGGTTTCCTCCATGCTGGCCTGCTCCACCTGCTGGTCAACATGTTCCTGCTCTGGATGCTGGGCCGACAACTGGAGTCGGCCCACGGTCCGGTCCGATACTCCGGGCTGTACATGGGCTCGCTGCTAGCCGGTTCGTTCGGGGTGATGCTGCACGACCCCCAGGCGCTGACAGTGGGTGCGTCGGGTGCCGTGTTCGGCTTGATGGCCGCCGCGATTGTTCACCAGGTCCGGCGGGGAATCAGCCCGTGGGGGACCGGCCTGGGTGGTCTGCTGTTGGTCAACGTGGTGTTCACGTTTGGACGCCNGGGCATCAGCATTGGNGGACACCTCGGAGGCCTAGCCGGCGGAGCGCTGGTGGCATGGTTGGTCGATGTGGCCGACCGCCGCGACCTGCCGCGAGCGATGACTACCGCCGTGCCATGGGTGGCGACTGCCACCTTCGCCGTCGGGGCGGTATGGGCTGCCGGTCGGTGGTGGGACCCGGTGCTGGGCTGAGGTTCGTTCTGGAGGACGATCTGCCCATGTCGGACAAGTCACGAGANCAGAAGCCNTCCGAATTNCCGGAACACTCGCCGGACATCGAATTNTTCTGGGATCCGGTCTGCCCGTTCGCCTGGCAGACGTCGCGATGGTTGCGTCGAGTCGCCCAACTNAGGGGGCTGACCGTCGNCTGGCGTTTCATCAACCTGTCGATNCTNAANGAAGAGCGNGACTACGACAACGAGTTCCCGNAGGGCTACCGGGAGTCNCACGATCGGGGACGGCGGATGCTGCGGGTGGCCGCCGCCGTCCGGGCCGCTGAGGGTGCCGGGGCCATGGACCGGCTNTACCGAGCGTTCGGCGAGACCATCTGGCACCGGGAGGTAGACGATGGGGCNGACTTCCGAGCCGACGTGGCGACGTCCGACCACCTGACCCAGGTGCTCGACCGGGCGGGGGTGGACCGACTGCACGCCGACGCAGCCGCCGATCCGTCGTGGGATGCCGAGTTGCGGGCCGAGACCATCGAGGCAGTCGGTCGGACGGGGGATGACGTNGGTACGCCCATCATCACNTTCGGACCGCCGGACGGACCGTCCATCTTCGGACCTGTCATCTCCTCGGTCCCCGAGACCGACGAGGAGTGTCTGGCGCTNTACGACGCCACGGTCACCCTCTGCGGTTTCTCCACGTTCTCCGAACTNAAGCGCAGTGCGCGACCACGTTTGGACCTACCGGTNATCACCGGGCGTCCCGGGTAACTCCAACCCTCTGACGCTGCTACCGGTATTACGTGGCGTCGGCTCGACACCACGTGCTCACGTGGTACGACGAGTTGTNGGAGAANGNGGTGCCGCGCCAGTCCTCGGTTCGGTCAACCCGCTCCAGNCCGGCNTCGCCCGCCATAGCGTCGAGTTGGTCAGGGGTGGCGTAGCGCAGCAGGTACGGGAAGAACCGGTTTCCGGCTGCCGTCATCACGATCCGCTGCCCGGTGATGGTCTGGGCAGTCCTGTCAATGGCCACCACGTCCAGCATCACCCGGTCGACGGATACTTCGCGNACCGATACNCCGTCGTGAGCGTCGGGCTCTGGCACGAACGCCTCNAGCACGAANCGGCCNTCCGGNGCCAACGTTNCGGCTACGCCGTGCAGGCANGNCTGCTGGGCAGCCTCGGTGGCCAGGTTGAAGAACGTGTTGAAGCCCACCAGCACCACATCGAATCCTGTGCCAGCGACGGTCGGCTCGGCCATGTCGCCGGCGACCAGGGTGAGCCGGTCGGATCCCGGCTTGGCCCGGATGCGGGCCAGCATCGACGGAGAGGCATCCAGCCCGGTGACGGCCAAGCCCCGGTCGGCCAGGGGGAGGGCGAGTCGGCCGGTGCCGACGCCCAGTTCCAGCACCGTGCCTGCCGGCCCGGCCAGAGTGGCGACCCGGTCGGCCACCTCGCCAGGGGATCCGATCTGGCTGAGGGCGATCCCGCCGTCGCTTCCGTACCACTCGTCGTAGACCTCAGCCATAGTTTCGCCGTAGGTCTCGCTGCCGTACCCCTCCATGGCCGACAGTCTGGTGGGTGGCCTACCGGGTTCCAAGAGGGACCCCTGGACCGGGTCCGCCCTAGCCTTAGTGCCGTGGAAGTGCAGCCGACGAACGAGATTCTTCAGGAACAGGTCTATTTGGATCATGCGGCTAGCACGCCGGTTCGACCTGAGGTAGTGGCCGCAATGCTGCCGTGGCTGGTCGACCACCCTGGCAATCCGTCGGGCTCCCATGCCGAGGCCCGGAAGGCTCGGCGGGCTGTGGACGACGCTCGCGACCATGTGGCCGTCCTAGTGGGGTGTCTGCCGGGTGAAGTGGTGTTTACCTCCGGCGGGACCGAGGCCGACAACCTGGCCGTGGACGGTGTCATCCGGGCCACCGGTGGTCTCCCGGTCTGCAGTCCAGCCGAGCACCCGGCGGTACTGGCTCCGGTGGTGGATGCCGGAGGATCAGTGGTGCCGACCGACGCAGCGGGACGAGTCAACCTCGAGGCGCTGGTCGACCTGCTCTCAGGGCCGGACGGCGAGCTTGTCCGACTGGTTTCAGTCATGGCTGCCAACAACGAGACCGGAGTGGTGACTGATGTCGATGCGGTAGCCGACGTGGTGGATCGTTACGCCCCGCAGGCCTTCGTGCACAGCGACGCGGTGCAGGCCGCCGCCTGGCTGGACCTGCCAACGGTGGTGCGGCGTGCCGGACTGGTCAGTATCACCGGACACAAGTTCGGTGGCCCCAAGGGCGCGGGAGCGCTCGTGGTGCGTCCTGGCGTGCCGTTGGCGCCCGTGCTGCGCGGCGGGGGCCAGGAGCGAGAACGACGCAGTGGAACCCAGAACGTCCCGGCCATCGTGGGCCTCGGCGAGGCGGCCCGCTTGATAGCGATCGAACGCGAGGCCCTCGGGCTGCGGGTCGGTGTCATGCGGGACCGACTGGAGTCTGGCTTGCAGGACGCAATCGATGGCGTCCATCGAACTGTGCCCGACGGCGCATCGCGAACGCCCGGGGTGGCCCACCTCTGCTTCGACAGGATTGAGAGCGAGGAACTGTTGTTCCTGTTGGAGCGGGACGGCATCGCGGCTAGCGCGGCGGCGTCCTGTGCCAGTGGGGCCCAGGAGCCATCACCGGTGCTGGCCGCCATGGGAATAGACCGGGTGACGGCCGCCGGTTCGCTTCGGCTGTCACTGGGCCACGCCAGCACTGACGNCGACGTGGACCACGCACTGGCTGTCATCCCAGCGGCCGTGGAGCGACTCCGGGGTTANGCCCGGTCGCTGCAGTCGGGATGGCCGTCGTGACCTCCATCGATAGGACCGGATCCCCGGTCATGGTGGCCATGTCGGGTGGGGTGGACTCGTCAGTGGCCGCCGCCCTGCTGCGCGACGCAGGNNATGACGTGANAGGGGTGACCCTGCGCCTGTGGGGCGGGGAGTCCGACTCGGGGTGCTGCGCAATGTCCGACGTGGACGACGCACGCCGGGTGGCCGACGCCCTTGGCATCGAGCACCACGTGTTCAACCTGGGCGACGACTTCGAGCGTGAGGTAGTGGGGCCGTACGTGGCCGACCATGCGGCAGGCCGGACGCCCAACCCCTGNGTGGAGTGCAACCGACACCTCAAGTTCCACCGCTTGCGGCACCGGGCTGCTGCCCTGGGCTTCGACCGGATCGCCACCGGGCACCATGCGCGGATCGTGGAACGACCCNATGGGACCCGTCGCATCGCCAGGGCCGTGGACTCGGGCAAGGACCAGTCCTACGTGNTGTACATGCTCGNCCAGGCGCAGTTGGCTGGCCTCCTGNTGCCNATTGGCGATCTGACCAAGGACGCGGTTCGGAGGCATGCNTCGGTGCTCGGGCTGCGNANCGCCGACAAGCCGGACAGCCAGGACGTGTGTTTCATCACCCGGGAGCACGGTCGGGAGGACTTCCTGCGNCGTCGGATCNCNTTGACGCCTGGNCGGGTGGTGGACAGTNCGGGTGACGAGGTCGGTTCGGTCCAGGCCGTNGAACTGGTGACCATCGGACAGCGCCGGGGCATGGCNCTGGGAGGTTCGGGAGCGCCCCGTTATGCGGTGGATGTCGACGTCTCGACGGCCACCGTCACTGTCGGTTCAGCCAAGGACTTGCTGGTCGACGCGACCCCGGTTGGGGAGTTGGTCTGGACAGGTGGTCGCGCTACGGGCAGCAACCTCACCGCACAGACCAGTGCCCACGGGATGGCTGAGTCGGCNGAGGTGGNTGGTGNACCGAACCAGTGGCTGGTGCGGTGGGGGCGACCTCGGCGACGGGTGGCGCCCGGGCAGAGTGTGGTGTTCTACCAGGGCGACGAGGTGGTCGGCGGCGCCATAGCCTGCTGACCCGCTTCAACCAGTCTCGCGGAAGGCTGCGTCAGCCCACCGGTAGCCGTCGGCGGGCTGCCTCGGCCAGCACCACGTCTGGGCGGGCGGGCGAGCACAGGAAGGCGTCGATGGCCCGCACCTCAACTCCGCCACGTGGACCGGCAGGTAGGACGTCGTGTGGCCGACGGCACCGGATTTCAATGGCCAGTCCCCGGGCGTGCTGAGTGAGGTCATCGGCACGGGTATTCGATGATGCTGCGCCGAGGTGTTCCAGACCGGCCCTTTGNAGCAGGGTGGGTTCGGCNAGGGCCAGGTGGTCGTGGAGCACGAATCCTGCTGGCACGAGCACGATCCACCGGCGGGCNAGACGGTGCAGCGAGCGAACGGCCATNGCAGCCAGCGTTGCCCCGAGACCGGTGNCTACCCCACCGGCGACCCATCGGGACTCCAAGAGCAGAATCGGGCCGACGGTGGCCCCGGCGATGGCGACTACGGTGGCCAACGGCCCNAGCACGAGGGCGACCGGCCCGGGTGCCCGGAGCAGNAATCGGCGTTCGTCACCGTAGGAGGCGCCATCCACGAATCGGTCGGCCACCGGGGCGGCGAAGGTAGCTAGGACGACGAGAGCCGCGGNGGCCAGCGCGAAGGCAGCGTGCACGGCGTCGCTGGTGGCCTCCGCACTCCACGCGGCGAGAGTGGCGACGGCCGGACCTCCAAGGCGTAGAGCGGTCAGGGTCAGCGGCAGGGGGACGAGGGTGGCTGTCAGCCCAACCGCCCACAGCACCCACAGCGTTGCCGAAGCCGTCGAACGGGGCGCGGCGTCCATGTCGTGGAGGGCGTCAGCGACCGCTGGTCCCGTTAGGACTGGGAGGAGTAGCCAGATCGATCGTAGGCCCCAGACGTNGGCCCACTCGGCCCGTCGCCCGGGGGCGGCGGGATCGTCTGAGAGGAAGGGGAATCGATCCACCGCCACACGCTAGAGGCCACTCCGGAGGGTGTCGTGGGGCATCGGTAGTATCGGTCCGTGGACGGGCTCAGCGAACGGATTGACGAACTCCGCGCTCTCATCGGCCACCACGACGAGCGCTACCACGAGGCCGATGACCCCGAGATCCCTGATGCGGACTANGACGCNCTCCTCAGTGAACTCAAGGCGNTGGAGGCGGAGTACCCCGACCTGGTCACCNCGGACTCGCCAACACAGCGGGTTGCGCCGGCAGGCCGGGCCACGTTCGCCGAAGTGACCCACCGGGTGCCCATGCGGTCGCTGGACAACGCCTTCGACATCGACGAACTCCGGGCCTGGTCCGAGCGGGTTCTCAAGCGAATTGCCATCGACGGGGAGGGGTCGGCCGAACCACCGGCGGTGGCCTGGGTCTGCGAGTTGAAGTTCGACGGCCTGGCNGTGTCCATCCGGTATGAGGACGGNCTACTTGCACAGGCAGCCACNCGAGGTGACGGGCAGGTGGGNGAGGACGTCACGGCCAACGTCCGCACCATCGCGGACGTCCCCAAACGCCTCGCCGACGGGGCGCCGCCGGTGNTGGAGGTACGCGGTGAGGTCTACCTNGGCCTCTCGGCCTTNGAAGCGCTGAATGCTGCTCAGGAGGTGGCCGGGGAGAAGACCTACGTCAACCCCCGCAACACAGCGGCCGGGTCGCTTCGCCAGAAGGANGCAGCGGTGACGGCCACACGCGACCTCTCGTTCTGGGCCTACCAACTGGGTGAGGTGGTCGATGGGCCCGAACCGGCCTCCCACTTGGAGACCCTGANCTGGTTGGCCAAACTGGGTCTGCCGGTGGACGANCACGTGGCATCCTTCGACAACTTCGATGANGTGGTGGCCCACGTNGATGCTGTCGAGNTNGCCCGACANGATTTGGACTTCGAGATCGACGGCGTGGTCGTGAAGGTCGATGACCTAGCCACCCAGAAGTCACTGGGGTTCACCGCCCGNGCGCCCCGATGGGCCATCGCCTACAAACTGCCTCCCGAGGAGCGAACNACCAGACTGCTNGNCATCGAGGTNTCCATCGGCCCGGGTGGGCAGGCNACNCCGTTCGCCCGCTTGGAGCCGGTGTTTGTGGGCGGGTCAACGGTGACCGCGGCGACCNTGCACAACGCCGACCAGGTGGTGGCCAAGGANGTCCGGCCGGGCGACGTAGTGGTGGTCCGCAAGGCGGGTGACGTCATCCCCGAGGTGTTNCGACCTGTCCTNTCGGAACGACCCGANGACCTGATGCCCTGGACATTCCCGACCGCTTGTCCGGCGTGTAGTGCGCCGCTGCTCCGACCGGATGGTGAGGCGGCCACCTTCTGCAATAACTACGCCTGCCCCCGGCAGGTCCGGGGGCGNATCGAGCACTTCGCGTCGCGTGGCGCCATGGACATCGAGGGCTTCGGTGAGCAGCGGGTTGACCTGTTCGTAGGCGAGGGCCTGTTGAACGACGTGGCAGGAGTGTTCTCGTTGGACTACGAGCGCATCGCCGATTGGGACGGTTTCGGCGAGACTTCGGTGGAGAACCTCCGTCGGGCCGTGGACACATCGCGGGACCGTCCCCTCGGACGTCTGCTATTTGGCCTGCGGATTCCACACGTGGGTACCACTGTGGCTGACCTGTTGGCCTCGTCATTCCGGCACCTCGACAGACTCGAGTCAGCCACGGTTGATGACCTAGAAGCCGTAGAGGGACTCGGACCGATAATTGCGGCCAGCGTGCACGATTGGCTCCGCCAGCCCCACAACCTCGACCTGCTGGCACGGTTGCGGGCCGCCGGGGTGAACCTCGAGGCGCCGATCAGCGATCTGTACGACCAAACGGCCCGGATTTTGGATGGTATGTCAATAGTGGTGACCGGCACGCTTGCCGGGTACGGACGTGAGGAGGCAAGGGCGGCCATCGTGGCCCGGGGAGGTCGCTCACCGGGAAGCGTGTCTGGGAAGACGACGGCGTTGGTGTCTGGTGAGGGAGGGGGGTCGAAGTTGACCCGGGCCGAGGAACTCGGAGTGCCCGTCCTCGACGAGGCTGCTTTCGACCGTTTGCTGGCCAGCGGCGAACTCCCCGGCTGATCCACTTGCTATCTGGTCAGCCGTCGACCCGGAAGCACCAGTCGATATTTGAGGTGCGTTCGGGGTTGCGGACTGACCAGTAGCGCACAGTGGCGCACACGTCCTGGGAGGGGAGGCGCTCGAGGGCCAGCCCCTCGTCGGGCCGGAAGATCACCGAGTTCAGGGCCTTCTCGATCCNCTGCTGGTCAACCGGGATGGCTGTTCCNCCGATGTGGATGATCTCGCCTGCCCAGCCCGGGGCGAGGATCGCCCCTACATTGGCTTGGGGAAGCACGGTGTCCCCTCGGTCGGGCAGGAGTTCGGACACAGCTGGGTTGGACGACACTGAGACGTCNTCAGGGTTTTCGCTGGGGAGTAGGGCGGCTAGCACAAGGATCCCCACGCCCAGCCCCATGAGCACACTGATGATTAGGGCGCGGCGTCGGGTCACGGGCGCAGGCTATCCATGGGGTCGGGACGGATAGCCTTGGGGGGTGACCGACGGTTTCTCCGACGGGGCCCCCGCCGGCCCGGGCGGCGCCATGCCCGCGCCGGGACGGATGCTGGGTGGCCGGTATCGCCTGGGCGGCGTGATCGGCACCGGCGGTTCGGGCACCGTCTACCTCGCCGATGACCTCTCTCTAGGTCGTCAGGTAGCCGTCAAGGTACTCCACNCNTCNCTCGTCGGCGACGAGGCGTTTGTGGAGCGGTTTCGCTCCGAAGCNCGACTTGTGGCTTCACTCGCNGACCCGCACGTGGTGGCCATCTACGACTGGGGGGTCGACGGTCAGGCCTACCTGGTGACCGAGTACTTGGGCGGCGGGAGCCTCCGCAGCATCCTNTCNTCAGGCCGGACGTTGACCCCGTCCCAGATGCTCATGGTGGCTCTCGAGGCCTGCCGGGCTCTCGATCACGCCCACCGGCAGGGCATCGTTCACCGGGACGTGAAGCCGGCNAACCTGCTGTTCGGNCAAGACGCCCGNCTCCGNATCGCCGACTTTGGNCTCGCNGANGCTCTGACCGGNACGGTCAGCCGCGAACTGTTCGGTGGTGGTGGGGTGATTGGCACGGCCCGCTANGCGTCACCTGAGCAGGCCCAGGGTCGACCCTTGGATGGCCGCTCCGACGTGTACGCCCTGGCGCTGTGCATGGTCGAGGGCGTCACTGGCCATTTGCCTTTCNTNGCCGACACCATCGCNGAGACCCTGGCTGCCCGTGTGGGACGCGACGTGCCGATCCCCGATGCTCTCGGACCGCTGGTGCCGGTGGTGGCTAGCGCTGGCACTGCTGAGGTGGAGAACCGNCCGACGGCGCGNGAGATGGGACGCCTGCTNCTCGATGTGGCCGGACGGATGTCGCGACCTGAACCCCTGCCTCTTGTCGGTCCCGGTGAGGTCGGTGCCGCGCCGATGCCTGGAGAGGCTGAGCACGGCGCACCGTCGGTGTTTGTCGATCCCGGCCCTGATACTCGCGTCCACACTCCGGTGGGGTCCTACTCCCCGGTTCAGCCCCACGCGCCGGTCTCCGGCNCGCAGCCTCGCCGGCGCCGTTGGCGTGGCGTGCTGGTGACCACCGCTCTGCTGGTCGTAGCGGTGGTGGGTGGCTGGCTCCTACTGTCGGCCGGTCGTACGACGACCCGTGCCATCCCGGCGCTGGTNGACACGTCNGGGAGNAGCGCCCGGTCTTTGCTNGTTGAGCTGGGNTGGCTCGTCGAAGAGCGCTACGACCGNCGNGACGGATCTCTCGAGGGTCAGGTGCTGTCCATGCAGCCACCGGGAGGCACCCGCCTCGAGGCCGGTGAGACGGTGGTGCTCGTAGTGTCACTCGGTCCGGCCCGCCTGCCCGTGCCCGACGATCTGGTCGGAGTGAGCGTCGAGGAGGCTGGCCGTCGCCTCGAGGCCGCTGGCCTCGCTATGGGCACGGTGTCAAGCGAAAAGGACGAAGCCGTGGCCGTCGGGCTGGTGCTCTCCGTGATCACGGTCGACGAGATGCTGCCTCAGGGTTCCGAGGTTGACCTCGTGGTGTCCGGTGGACCGCTGCCGCGCGTAGTGCCCGAGGGCCTGGTGGGCCTCATGCCTGCCGATGTGGTGGCCGAGCTGATTGCCCTGCGCCTGGCACCCACAATGGGCGAGGAGCACGACGAGTGGATCGCCGCCGGACGAGTGTCGCGCGTCGAACCGGTCGGCGGGACCCGCATCCAGGTCAACGACGATGTGCGGGTCGTGGTCTCGCTGGGTGCCGAGCCCCGTCCCGTACCGTCCCTGCAGGGCCTCTCGCTGGTTGCGGCCGAGAGCCGGTTGGCCGCCTCAGGTTTCCGAACCGTAGTGGTCGAGGGGCTGTCCGAGGGCCTCGCCGAAGGGGAGGTCGCGGACCGAGCCCTGTTGGTTGTGGTGTCCCAGACGCCACCCGCCGGTCGTCGGGAGATGCCGGCTACCACGGTGACCCTCGTGGTTCGCCCCGCCTGACCCCCACCCTGCTGAAACTCTCGACGAGGTACCCCGATGACCGATCGCATCTCGAAAGAAGACGTGGCCCATGTCGCCGACCTGGCCCGCCTGACCTTGACTGATGAGGAACTCGACGCCTTCACTGGTCAACTGGCCGACGTGCTGGACCACGCTGCTGACTTGGAGGCCCTAGATCTGGCCGACGTGGAGCCGATGACTCACCCGCTGCCAATGCGCAACGTGTTGCGGCCCGACGTGGTGGGTGAGACCAGCGACCGGGCCGAGGTGCTGGCCTGTGCCCCATCGGTCGAGGACGAGCAGTTCCGAGTCCCACCGGTGCTGGGAGAGTCGCCGTGAGCACTTCCGAGAGGACCACGGCACGGGTACTGGCATCCGAGATCCGATCGGGTGCCCGGTCTGCCCGCACGGTGCTCGAGGAGCATCTGGCGGCTATTGACGCGCGCGAGCACGAGATTAACGCCTTCAACCTGGTCTTAGCCGATGAGGCCCGCATCGTGGCCGATGCCATCGATGCCCGGGTGGCTGCTGGCGAGGATCCGGGACCGCTAGCGGGCGTGCCGGTGGCCCTGAAGGACAACATGTGCACCCGTGGGGTTCCCACCACCTGCTCGTCTCGCATCCTCGAGGGTTGGCGGCCGCCGTACGATGCCACCGTCGTAGAGCGTTTGGTCGCGGCGGGAGCGGTGGTGGTCGGTAAGACCAACCTCGACGAGTTCGCTATGGGCAGCTCCACGGAGAACTCGGCGTTCGGCGTCACCCGTAACCCACTGGACCCTACGAAGGTGCCCGGCGGGTCATCGGGTGGCTCGGCCGCCGCGGTGGCTGCCGGGTTTACGCCGTTGGCCTTGGGCAGCGATACTGGGGGTTCGATCCGCCAGCCAGCAGCCCTCTGCGGTGTTGTCGGCGTCAAGCCCACCTATGGCGCGGTGTCGCGCTATGGCTTAGTGGCCTTCGCCTCCAGTCTCGACCAGATCGGTCCGTTCTCCCGGACGGTGGCTGACTCGGCACTCATGTTGGAGGTCATCGGCGGCCATGACCGCCGCGATTCCACGTCGGTCCCCGGACCGGCAGCCGACCTGTCTTCGGTGTTGGACCATGGCGTGGAGGGCCTCCGCATCGGGATCATTGAGGAGTTATCCGGCGACGGCCTCGAAGGCGTAGCGGATGACGTGCGGGCCCGCTTGCACGAGGCGGTCGTAGCCCTGGAGGCGGCTGGGGCGACGGTGGCCTCAACTTCGGTGCCCTCCACGGTGTATGGCCTATCGGCCTACTACGTGGTGGCGCCCGCAGAGGCTTCGTCAAACCTGGCCCGCTACGACGGCGTCCGCTTCGGTTTGCGGGTGGACGCGCCCAACGCCGGGGACATGAACAGCGCCACGAGGACAGCCGGCTTCGGCGACGAGGTCAAGAGACGCATCATGCTTGGCACCTATGCCCTGTCAGCGGGCTACTACGACGCCTACTACGGCAAGTCGCAGAAGGTTCGCACGCTCATCCTGGAGGACTTCGCCAGGGCCTACGGGGAGTTCGACCTGCTCCTTAGTCCGACGGCGCCAACCACGGCCTTCCCAATCGGTGAGAAGACGGCTGACCCCATGACCATGTACCTCAACGATGTGTGCACCATCCCGTCCAACCTGGCTGGGCATCCGGCCATGTCGGTGCCCTTCGGGGTGGGAGAAGACGGGATGCCCGTCGGCGTGCAGGTCCTGGCCCCGGCCTCCGGAGAGCCCACGATGTTCCGGGCTGCCAAGGTGCTCGAAGCNGCCGCCCCCGACGGANACCNNGCCGTCGGGGGAANGATGGCCGGNNCACCTGCGGGGGTTCGACATGAGTGACGATGCGACTACCGAGATCGTTCCCGGCTGGGAGACGGTCATCGGCTTGGAGGTTCACGCAGAGTTGGCCACGGCCACCAAGTTGTTCAGCGACGCCCCCAACCGCTTCGGTGGCGAACCCAACACCAACGTGGACCCGGTGTCTCTCGGTCTGCCCGGATCGCTGCCCGTGCTCAATGAGCAGGCNGTGGAGNTGGCNATCCGGGTCGGCTTGTCCCTCCACTGTCGGGTCCAGCGGTCNGTGTTCGCCCGAAAGAACTACTTCTACCCGGACATGCCCAAGGACTTCCAGATCTCGCAGTACGACCTGCCGATCAACGAGGAGGGCTGGATGGAGTTGGCCGATGGTCGCCGGGTGGGCATCGAACGGGCTCACCTTGAGGAGGACACAGGCAAGAGCACCCATGTGGGAGGCGGGGGTCGCATCCACGAGGCCGGCCACTCCCTAGTCGACTACAACCGGGCNGGCGTACCGCTCATTGAGATCGTGGGCGCCCCCGATCTCCGATCCGCNGAGGACGCCCGTGCCTACGTCAGCGAGTTGCGCTCGATTCTGGTGGCCATTGGTGCATCGGATGGGAAGATGGAGGAAGGCTCGATGAGGGTGGACTGCAATGTGTCTGTCCGTCCTGTGGGCGATGCCGAGTTGGGTACCCGTTGTGAGATCAAGAACATCAACTCGCTGCGTTCGCTGGGGCGGGCCATCGTCTACGAGTCCCGCCGCCAGGTCGACCTGATTACCTCTGGTGAGCGAGTCGAACAGCAGACCCGCCACTGGAACGAGGACGAGGGTCGGACCCACAAGCTCCGTTCCAAGGAGGAGGCGTACGACTACCGCTACTTCCCGGAGCCCGATCTATTGCCCGTGGATCCGTCTGAAGAATGGATCGAGTCGGTCCGGGCTGCTCTACCGGTACTGCCCCGTGAGCGTCGCCACCGCCTAGCTGAGGTGGCCGGTGTGGATACAGCGACTGCGTCGCTGACCGTCGAACGGGGTATGGACGACTTGGCCGTGGATGCCATCAGGGCTGGCGCTGATTCGGCCCGGGTGCTGGTCCATGTGGAGAACAACCTGGCCGATGGGGCCGGGGCACTGACCGCCGCCTCCTTCGCTGCGTTGGTGGCTATGGAGGTCGGGGGCGACTTGACTGCCACTCAGGCTAAGAAAGTGCTGGCCACCCTTGTGGCCGACGGCGGCAACCCGGCCGCGGTGGCTACCGACCTCGGGTTCGAGGCCATGGACGACGGGGTGTTGGAATCCGTGGTGGATGACCTGATCGCCGCACATCCTGAGGACTGGGCCGCCTTCACGGCCGGCGACGACAAGGAACGGAAGAAGAAGTCCGGCTTCTTCGTGGGAAAGGTCATGAAGGCCACTAGCGGGCAGGCCGACGGTCGGGCCGTCAACGAGATCTTGGCCCGCCGGGCTGGGGCGTAGTTTCCAACCTCTAGCGTTCGGCTCCCACCACCTGCCAGCGGTCACTGGCAAACCGGAGACCCAAAAGGATCGACCGGAGCCCTATGAAGAGCCAGATGGCGGCCCACAGCCAGCCGATTCCCTGACCGGCTAGGCGGCCAGCCACCATGGCAGTCACTGACACCACTGCCGCACCGGCCATGGCCCGGGCCATGAACCGTTGGTCACCGGCTCCGATGAGAACGCCGTCTAGGGCGAAGGCCACACCACCTAGTGGCGCCATGAGGGCCACGTGCACGAGGAGGAAGCCAGCAAGGGCCACGACTGCGGGATCGTCGGAGAAGACGGTGGCCACCGACTCGCGTGCAGCCACCAGAACCACGGCTAGGGCCAGACCCATGCCTACTGACCAGGCGATGACCCGCTTTCCGATTGACACCGCACCAACTGCATCTCCCGCCCCGAGGCGCTCGCCGACCATCGCCTGGGCGGCGATGGCTACGGCATCCATTGTCAGGGCGGTAGCCATCCAAACCTGAAAGGCCACCTGGTGGGCGGCCACGTCGACCCTTCCAATCCGGGTAGCCACCGAGGTTCCCACCAAGAACGTGCCGGCCAGGGAGAGATTACGTACTAGGAGTTGGGCACTTACGGTGAGCATCCGTCCGATCGAGCCCAGGTGGGGGGCTAGCGAGGCGCGTCGACGGACCACGTCACGACCAATCCATCCCAGATAACAGGCAGCGCCTGTCCATTGGGCTACCACGGTGGCCGCTGCTGAGGCGCCGATGCCACGGTTCATGCCGAGGATCAGTACTAATTCAAGCCCCAGATTCAAGACGGCGGTGCCCACGGCCACTTGGAGTGGCCGGACGGTGTCCTTGCGGCCCCGAAGATAGCCAACCCCGGCCAGCATCAACAGCATGGCGGGTGCGCCCAGCAGGCTGATCCGGAGGTAGGTGGCGGCCTGGTCTGCCACGGCGCCGGTGGCGCCCAGTCCGGACACGATGGCGTCGGTCGTCGCGATGCCGACCACGGCCAACGCCATGCCGAGGACGGCGGCCAGCCACAGGCCCTGAATGGCCTGGTCGGTCGCTCGACGGTCCTCGCCGGCACCGGTCAGGCGGGCTACGGCGGCGGTGGTGCCGTAGGCCAGGAAGACGCAGAGGCCGTAGCCGAACAGCAGGGCTCCGGATGCCACACCTAGGCCGGCCAACGGGTCGGTGCCCAAGCGGCCAACCACCGCAGTGTCGGCCAGCAGGTATAGCGGTTCGGCGAGCAGGGCTCCAAGGGCCGGGACGGCGAGGGTAAGGAGTTCCCGTCCGTCATATGAGAGGCGAGATCGCACCGCCAGACACTAGGTGGCAGGCCCCGGCGGCGGTCTAGCCTGCATGCTCATGACGGATGCCACCCACGGGGGGATGAAACCCCGCAGCCATGAGGTCACCGACGGTCCGAATCGGGCACCAGCTCGCGCCATGCTCCGGGCCATCGGCATGACCGAGGACGACTTCTCCAAGTCCCAGGTGGGCGTCGCCTCATCGTGGAACGAGGTCACGCCCTGCAACATTCCGCTAGATGCACTGGCCAAGCGTTGCAAGGAGGGGGTTTCTGAGGCCGGGGGCTTTCCCATCGAGTTCAACACCATCGCCGTGTCTGACGGCATTTCCATGGGTCACGAGGGGATGCGGGCCAGTCTGGTCAGCCGGGAGATCATCGCCGACTCGGTCGAGGCCGTGATGCACGCCGAGCGTCTGGACGCCTTCGTCAGCTTCGCCGGCTGTGACAAGTCACTTCCCGGGATGCTCATGGCCTCGGCTCGTATCAACCTGCCGTCGGTATTCGTGTACGGCGGGTCGATTATGCCCGGCGAACACACCGACGGTTCCAAACTGGACGTCGTGAGCGTGTTCGAGGCCGTGGGCGCCCACGCCGTGGGTGGTATCGACGACGCTGAGTTGCTGGCTATCGAACGCGCGGCCTGCCCGACCATCGGAAGTTGTGCGGGCATGTTTACGGCAAACACTATGGCCTCGGTTGGCGAGGCCATAGGCATGTCNTTGCCNGGTTCGGCGTCGGCTGCAGCGATCGATCGGCGGAGGGCCGACGTGGCCTTCGCCAGCGGGCACGCAGTGATGAACCTGCTGCGTGAGGGCATTCGACCCCGACAGATCATGACCAGAGCTGCTTTCGAGAATGCCATCGCCGTGGTCATGGCCCTCGGGGGTTCGACCAACGCCGTGCTCCACCTCATGGCCATCGCTTTCGAAGCCGGCGTCGAACTAGAATTGGAGGACTTCAACCGTGTGGCCGCCAAAGTGCCGCACCTAGCCGACACCAAGCCGCACGGGAAGTACCACATGGTCGACATCGACCGCATCGGTGGCGTCCCGGTGGTCATGCAGATGCTCCATGATGAGGGACTGCTGCACGCTGACGAGATCACTGTCACCGGGCGGACGGTGGCAGAGAACCTGGCCATGCTGGAGGTCCCCGCGCGTGACGGCGAGGTCATCCACGCCTTCAGTGATCCGATCAACGCCCTGGGTGGCCTGGCCATCCTGCGGGGGTCGTTGGCCCCAGAGGGCTCAGTGGTCAAGGTGGCAGGTATAGACGTAGACCGGTTTGACGGTAGGGCCAGGGTGTTCGATGGCGAGGACGCGGCCATGGCGGCCGTGCTCGGCAGCCAGATTGAGGCGGGTGACATCGTGGTCATCCGCTACGAGGGTCCCAAGGGGGGTCCTGGCATGCGCGAGATGTTGGCCATCACCGGGGCCATGAAGGGCGCCGGTCGTGGTGGCGACGCCGCACTCATTACCGACGGACGCTTCTCCGGTGGCACCCATGGATTCTGCGTGGGCCATGTGGCCCCCGAGGCGGTTGATGGTGGGCCCATTGCGCTGGTCGCCGAGGGTGACCGCATCGTGATCGACGTGGTGAGCCACACCATTGACCTGATGGTCGACGAACTCACGCTGGCTGAGCGGAGGGCAAACCTGAAGCCCTTCGAGCCGCGCTACACCTCGGGGTTCCTCGCCAAATACGCCGCCCTGGCCCAGGGGGCCGAGAAGGGTGCTGTCACCCAGGCGTAAATCCTGCAGTTACATCTCCCACAGGCCAGCCTTTCGGGCGGCCGACAGCGCCATCCACGATTCGCCGGCCACCGCGTCGGAGGAGGACTGGTGAGCTACCCACCCAGGCACCGGTAACGCCAACTCGGTAGGCACGTCCAGCCCGCCCCGGGGGGCCACGGCACAAGTAGGGAGGCGTTTGAGGGCCTGCTCCATGGCCTTTGTGGCATCCATGCCGACTCCTCGGTGGTTAGACCGGTAGAAGGCCACGTCGTGGAGTTGGTGCCATTTGTCGGCACCCATGACCACGACGTCGTAGCCGTCAGCCACGTCGGCCACCAGGCGGTCGTCGGTGACGTCGATGGTCAACCACGGATGGTCGGCGGCCACCTCGTGGAGCACGACCAATCGGTCGTCGACACAGGTCCGACCGGCGTCCTTGCCTAGTGGTTGGCGAGAAACCGCCCACACGACCCGTTCGAGGTTGTGGTGGCGCAGCGCCGCGTGGGCGATGGCCAGGTGGGCCAGAGTCGGGGGATCAAAGGATCCCGGTTGGACGCCAGTTCGCATCAAGCAATCGTTGCACGGGGGGCCACTATCCGACAGGTTGTGGTCCGGGGTGCCACCAGCGCATAATTGCGTTCCATGCAGACCGCCTTTTTCTTCGCGATCCCGTTCCGGGGGGTAGGCGTACTGACGTAGGCACGCGCCCCGCCTGCACACGGCGGGACCCAGACGGTTGCGTGCCTCGACCTCCCGAAGTGGGAGGTCGCTTTCACTTTTCGATCGAACTTCCGACCAGTTTCTCTAAGGATCCGGACCCGACATGGCCACAGAACAGATGGACGGCGGCAGAGCCCTCATCCGCGCCCTAGAGGCCGAGGGCGTGGACGTGATGTTCGGGCTGCCCGGTGGGGCGATCCTGCCCGTCTACGACCCGATCATCGACTCGTCGATCCGCCATGTCCTGGTGCGCCACGAGCAGGGTGCCGGCCACATGGCTGAGGGCTATGCCCACGCCACCGGGCGTCCCGGGGTCGCCATGGTGACCAGTGGGCCCGCGGCTACCAACATCGTTACGCCGTTATGCGACGCCTACCTCGATTCGGTGCCCATGGTCGTGGTGACCGGACAGGTGCCCTACGCAGCGATCGGCACTGATGCCTTCCAGGAGTGCGATACGACGGGCATCACTCAGTCGATCACCAAGCACAACTTTCTGGTCACCGAGGCCCAGGACATCCCGCGGATTATCAAGGAGGCGTTCCACATCGCCACCACGGGACGTCCCGGGCCGGTGCTGGTCGACATCCCCAAGGACATCGTGGACCCGACCAACCCCCGGTCGGCTATGACGTGGACTGACGGTGTCGAGATGGATCTGCCGGGCTACCACCCGCAGACCGAGGTCGACGTCGACCTCATCGCGGCAGCGGCCGACCTCATCCGGACCGCCGAGCGACCAGTTCTCTACGTGGGTGGTGGGATCCTCAAGGCTCGGGCTGCCGATGCGCTGCGAGCCCTGGCCGAACTGACTGGTATCGGGGTGGTCACCACACTGATGGCCCGTGGGTCCTTTCCCGACAGCCACGAACTCTGCCTTGGCATGCCAGGGATGCATGGCAACTACACGGCGGTCACCGCTATGCAGGAGTCGGACCTGCTGGTTGCCCTCGGTGCCCGGTTCGACGATCGCGTCACTGGAAAGCTGGACGGCTTCGCTCCCGAAGCGAAGATCATCCACGTCGATATCGATCCGGCCGAACTAGGCAAAGTTCGGCGGCCCGACGTGGCCATCCAGGGCGACGTTCGACTGGCCATCGAAGCTCTATGCGCCGAGTTGTCGGATAACGGCATCGGCGATACTGACCGGTCGGCCTGGCGGTCGCGCATCAGCGGTTGGCAGGAGCGTTATCCGCTGGCTTACGAGCCGTGGGTGCCCGGTGAGGCGTTGAAGCCCCAGTACGTCATCGAGCGACTGCGGGATGCCACCCCGGACGACACCATCGTTACCTCAGGTGTGGGACAGCACCAGATGTGGGCCAGCCAGTACTGGACGTTCGATCACCCCTACACGTGGATCAACTCAGGTGGTCTCGGCACTATGGGCTTTTCCATCCCAGCGGCCATCGGAGCCAAGGTGGCATTTCCGGAGCGGTCGGTGTGGGCCATCGACGGCGATGGTTGTTTCCAGATGACGGCCCAGGAGTTGGTCACGGCCACGGTGGAGAACATCCCCATCAAGGTGGCGTTGCTCAACAACTCGTACCTCGGCATGGTCCGCCAGTGGCAGGAGATGTTCTACGACGAACGGTATTCCGAGGTGTTCCTGTCGCCCGACGTCCCGGACTACAAGATGTGGGCCGAGTCCATGGGCTGCGTGGGAATGCGGGTCGACGATCCCGACGAGGTCGACGTGGCCATCACCAAGGCCAACGAGATTGACGATCGCCCGGTGGTCATTGACTTCCGGGTGGCGGCCGCTGAGAAGGTCTATCCGATGGTCCCGGCGGGTGCCAGCAACTCCGAGTTGGTTGTGCCCGGATTTCAGGAGGGGCAGCCCCGATGAACGTCCACGAACCGGAGCACCGTTACCACACCCTCGTGGTGACCGTGGAGAACAAGTCTGGCGTGCTGGCCCGGGTNGCCTCGCTGTTCGCCCGGCGCGCCTTCAACATCGAGTCGCTGGCTGTGGCTCCCACCGACGACGAGAACCTGAGCCGCATCACCGTGGTGGTCGACCTGGAGTCCGCGCCCCTGGACCAGATCGTCAAGCAATTGGACAAGTTAGTTAACGTGGTCGAGATCCGCGAACTGGCCCCTGGCCACGCCGTGGAGCGCGAACTGATGCTGGTCACAGTGACCGCCGAGCCGGATCGGCGCGACGAGATCGTTGAGTACCTGGATCGGGCCGGCGGCAAGGTCCTGAGTCTGGGCACCGATCGTATGATGCTGTCGCTGGTCGGACCACCGCGACGGATCGACGAGTTCGAGGATCTGCTGCGCCCCTACGGCATCCTCGAAATACAGCGCACCGGCCGGGTGGCGCTCGCCAGCCTCGACGACGCCCTCGACTGAGTCAGCCCCGTTCCCAACCCGTTCCCAACCGAACCGAAGCCAGGAGAGACCAGTGGCCAACATCTACTACGAGAAGGACGTGGACCGGTCCGCGATCGCGGAGCGCAAGGTAGCCATTCTTGGCTACGGCTCCCAGGGTCACGCCCACGCTCTCAACCTGAAGGAGTCGGGTGTCGACGTGTGCGTTGGACTGCGCGACGGGTCGTCGTCGGCAGCCAAGGCTGCCGAGGCCGGGTTGTCCGTGCGGTCGCTGTCGGACGCTTCGGCATGGGCCGATGTGATCATGGTGCTGCTACCCGACACCGATCAGGCTGCGGTTTACGAGGAGCACATTGCTCCCAACTTGGACGCCGGTGATGCTCTGGCGTTCGCCCACGGCTTCAACATCCGCTTCGATCTGATTGCTCCACCGGCCGACGTCGATGTGATCATGGTCGCACCAAAGGGTCCGGGTCACTTGGTGCGCCGAACCTATGAGGAGGGTGGCGGCGTGCCGTGCCTCATTGCCGTGGAGCAGGATCCGACCGGTGGAGCCAAGGCCCTCGCTCTGGCCTATGCCGACGGCGTGGGTGGCGCCCGCGCTGGCGTCATCGAGACCACCTTCACTGAGGAGTGCGAGACTGACCTGTTTGGGGAGCAGGTGGTTCTGTGTGGTGGGATGACCGAACTAGTCCGGAGCGCTTTTGACACACTCGTCGACGCCGGCTACCAGCCGGAGATCGCCTACTTTGAGTGCCTCCACGAGTTGAAGCTAATCGTGGATCTCATGTACGAGCAGGGCATTGGTGGTATGCGTTACTCGGTGTCGGACACCGCCGAGTATGGCGACCTGTCGCGTGGACCCCGGGTCGTGAACGATGACGTTCGGGCCACCATGAAGCAGATCCTCACTGAGATCCAGACCGGTGCGTTCGCTGAGGAGTGGGTCGCTGAGGCCCACGGTGGTCGTGAAAACTTCTACCGCCTGGAGGACGAGGGCCGCGAGCACCGCATCGAGAAGGTGGGCGCTGAACTGCGAGCCATGATGCCTTGGATCAGCGCCGGGAAGGTCTCAGTTCAGGACGCCTCCGGCGGTCAGGGGTAGCGAAGCTCCCAGACGTCAGAGTGACCAAACCAGCTGGCCGACCGCTTCGCCCAGTGGCGTGTCGGGCTCGGTCATGTCCAGGATCACGTCGAAATGGTTCCGTTCGGCGATCTCCAGCATCGTGACGGTCGTACCTGCTGCCTCGAGGTGGTGGCCAAACGCAGCGGACTGTGCCTTGAACTCTGACGTTTCGTCGGAGCCGTGAGCGACGAGGGTGGCTGGGGAGCCAGCGGCGTCTATTAGCAGGGGACTGTTTCGTCTTGCCGCGTCCGGGTCGAGGCCGAGTCGGTTGTTGACCGTGGTCCCGATCAGCGGTTCCAATTCATAGATCCCCGACACCAGGACCAGCCCGGCAACATCGGTTCCATCCGGATCGGCGGCCACCATCGCTGCTAGGTGGGCGCCGGCCGAATGACCGGCCAGCACGATCCGATTGGGATCCAGGCCCAGGGTTTCGGCCTGGGTCGCGAGGGTGCGAACGGCCTGGCGGCACTCGTCGACGATCCGGTCGAGTGGAGCGGCGGGAGCCAGGGTGTGGTCGATGGCCGCGTAGTTCCAGCCTCGGGGGATGCAGGTCGCGGCCGGGAAGCGCGATTCGACGCGCGACAGTTCCTGCCAGTACCCGCCGTGGATGAAGGCTAGGAGTGGCGCCGGGCGATCACCTATGAGTGCCATGACGTCGATGGCATGGGCATCGTCGCCCCCGTACCGGATGGTCGTAGTCGATGCCGCCGGATGGTCGTTGGCCCAGGCCCATGAAGCCTCGCTGGCCCGTCGATATTCACGGATGTGGGTCTGGTAATCGCCGCCAGGGAGGCATGAACTGGGGGAGTACTCCCGCTGCCGGTCGGCATCGGTCATGGAAGCCCAGCGAAGGGTCACGTCAATGTCTCGATGGTTGGAAGAGCGGGTTGCCTATGTATTCGTATGAATCTATTCTGCCTTCGGTGCCTGACTGCTCGACCGCTCCGGTATCGGAGTTCCTGGACCGGTACCTCCCGTATCTGCTCCGCAAGGCCGACCAGACCTTGTCGGCGCCGTTCTACGCGGTGCTCGCTCGGGCCGGCGTAGCCCGGTCCGAGTGGCGCCTGCTCTCGGTATTGGAGGATCTTGGGGACCTGCGCGTCGCTGACCTGGCCGTCGCGGCGCTTAGTCCCCAACCCACCGTGACCCATGCTCTTGGCAGACTGGAGAATCGCGGCCTGGTCATCAAGACAGTCGACGGAGACGATCGACGGCAACGGGTGGTGGCTCTCACACCCGCTGGTTCGGCCTTGACCAGAGCGCTCATCGCCGATGCCGCACTGTTGGAGGCTAAAGCGCTGGCTGGAGCGGACGGGATCGAGGAACTGGCCCAGCGGCTGCAGGCCCTCACCAGCTTCGTGGAGTCTCGGGTCGCCACGGCGGTGGATGACGAGGTCTGGGCGGGATGAGGCAACTATCACGATCGGGGGCGGAGAGGAGAATGTCGACATGACCGACTACGACCCGGAACCCGGCGAACGCCGGCCGTTCAACCTCGGTGCCTGGATCCNGGACCACCGTGAAGANCTCNCGCCACCGGTCGCNAACAAGCAGATCTGGCGGGACGCCGACATGATCGTGATGATCGTCGGCGGGGGAAATCAACGCAATGATTTCCACGACGACCCGCGCGAGGAGTTCTTCTACCAACTCCGGGGTGACATGGACCTTGTGATCTGGCCCGAGGAGGGCACAGCACCTTTCCACATGCCGATTCGGGAGGGCGAGGTATACCTGCTCCCAGCCGGCGTCCGCCATTCTCCTCAGCGTCCCGATCCCGACTCCGTCGGCCTAGTCATCGAGTACCAGCGTGCCCGTGGCCAGATGGATGGGTTTGAGTGGGCCTGTTTTGAGTGCGCTCACNTGGTNTACCGGGTGGAGGTNCAACTNCNGGCCATTGATGAGGANCTGCCGCCGCTCTTTGCAGCCTTNGACGCCGACGAGGNGGCCNGGACCTGTCCCAACTGTGGGNCNATCCANCNGGGAGCCNNGGCCAGATTGTGAGCCCCACCGTGACGCCGGCCGTGGACTCGTCGACTGCCAGCGAGTTGGACGGGGCCGATCCATTGGCCCACCTACGAGACGAGTTTGAGGTACCGGACGGCATCTACCTCAATGGCAATTCTCTGGGTGCGCTCCCCCGTTCCGCTCGGAAGGAGGTAGGCGACGAGATTGACCGATGGGGCGATCTAGGTGGTCAGGGCCACTTCTCGGGGGCTTCGGCGTGGACGACCTACCACGGCCTCCTGGCTGGAGGACTGGCCACTCTGACTGGCGCTCACATCGATGAGGTGGTGGCCATGAACTCGCTTACCGTCAACCTCCACCTGCTGCTGGTCAGCTTTTACCGGCCGACCCCTGACCGCCACAAGGTCCTCATTGAGGAGCACGCATTCCCATCGGACCACTTCGCCGTGGAGTCGCAGATCCGCCAGCGGGGCTTTGATCTGGAGACGTCGTTGGTCACCGTCGGACCGCGCCACGGTGAGGAGACGCTCCGGACCGAGGATCTCCTAGCGGCCATCGCCGAGCACGGCGAGGAACTGGCCGTCGTACTTCTCCCTGGCGTCCAGTACTTCACCGGTCAGGTCTTGCCCATTGACGAGGTNGTGGCCGCTGGACANGAGGTGGGTGCNCTGGTCGGCTTTGATCTGGCCCACGCCGTGGGAAACATCGAACTCGACATCCACGACTGGGGCGTCGATTTCGCCGTCTGGTGCTCATACAAGTACCTCAACGGTGGCCCTGGAGGTGTGGGCGGGGCCTATGTTCACCGACGTCACGTGGACGANGGGGACCTTCCCAGATTCCTGGGCTGGTGGGGAACGGATCCGGCGACGCGGTTCCAGATGGTGAACCGGTTCGAGCCGATTCCCACGGTGGAGTCGTGGCAGCTGTCTAACGCCTCGATTCTGGCCATGGCGCCGTTGAGGGCCTCGCTTGANGTCATCGACCGCGCCGGCGGCATAGCGGCGTTACGGAGGAAGTCAGAGCTCCAGATCAGGTATCTGGATCGTCGACTGGCCGAGTCCTTGGCCGGTCGGGTTGTGAGCCTCACGCCGGTGGCCATGAACCAGCGGGGATGCCAGCATGCGCTGAGGATCGTGGAGGGCGACGGCCCAAGGGTGTTTCGGGCGCTAGCCGAGGAACGGGTGGTCTGTGACTGGCGTGAGCCCGACGTGATNCGNGCCGCNCCGGTGCCGCTCTACAACTCGTTTACTGACATCGACCGATTCGTCGACCTGCTCGACGGAATCGTGTAAGGCTGGATTAGTTGATGATGAGCTATNTGGAACCAAGGCTTTACATCGACGGGGCNTGGCGGACGACTGGTGAGGGCCTACCCGTTGTGGACCCGGCGACCGAGGCCGTCATCGNGCAGGTNCCTATCGCCAGTGCAGCGGATCNNGACGACGCCCTATCTGCTGCNGCAGCCGGGTTCGAGGTGTGGCGTCGGACGCCACCTCGTGACCGGGCCGCCCTCAGGGATACCCGGCCACCAGACAAGCCTCATGCCCACCAGAAGTACTGGCAGGAACTGCTGGGCNAGGTAGGCGGCCGGGCCCCAATGCCGCTGCTAGAGCTGACCGACGTGGAGAAGCGGGCCACTCGCGAGGCGTTCGAAGGGTGTGGGCTGGAACTTTGAGCCGCAGATCAGNTCAGGCGTTGGACCACCATGGCCATACCCTGGCCTCCACCCACGCACATTGACTCGACGCCGAACTCCTTGTCGGAGTCTTCCAGGCCGTTGAGCAGTGTGGTCATGATACGGGCGCCGGTCATGCCGAACGGGTGGCCGAGGGCGATGGCCCCCCCGTTNACGTTNAGCTTGTCCAGGTCGATGCCCACNTCTTCGGCCGACGGNAGCACCTGGGCGGCGAAGGCTTCGTTGATCTCGAACAGGTCAATGTCGTCGGCGGTCATGCCGGCCCGGCCGAGGGCCTGGCGGATGGCTCCGATTGGTCCGAGGCCCATGATTTCCGGGCTAAGTGCCGACACGCCTGACGAGACGATGCGGGCCAGCGGTTTGAGGCCCAACTCGGCGGCACGGGTATCGCTCATGACGACCACGGCGGCGGCTCCGTCGTTCAGCGGGCAAGCGTTCCCCGCTGTGACGGTGCCGTCGGGTCGGAATACCGGTGACAGTTGGGACACCTTCTCATAGTTGGTCCNAGCCCGGATGCCGTCGTCTTGAGAAAATACGGAACCATCGGGCAGGGTGTACGGGGTGATCTCCCGCTCGAAGAAGCCGCGTGCCTGGGCAGCCTCAGCACGATTCTGGGAGCGGACGCCCCACTCGTCCTGAGCCTGACGGGACACGCCCTTGTGCTCGGCCACGTTCTCGGCCGTCTGGCCCATGGCGATGTAGATGTCGGGCAGGCCCTCGGGGTCGGCCCAGGCGTCGGTGCCCTCACCGGTACGGTCCGCGGTGCGGGCCTCGGCATCGGCGAAGCGGGGGTTGTGGGGACCGGTGTCAGCGGCTCCGAACTGGAACCGACTTACGCACTCCACGCCACCGGAAACGAAGNCATCACCCTCGCCGGCACGAATAGCGTGGGCGGCCATGCGAATCGTCTGCAGCGACGANGAGCAGTACCGGTTGACAGTGGTGCCCGGCGCATCCAGGCCGGCCAGTAGCGCTGCAACCCGGCCCAGGTTGTAGCCCTGCTCNCCGCCCGGCTGAGCGGTACCCCAAATCACGTCCTCGATCTGGTCACGAGGAAGCTCGGGGACCTTGCCCAGTACGTCTTCGATAACAAAGGCGGAAAGGTCGTCGGGNCGGGCCTCNACNAGGCCTCCCTTCCCGGCCCGCCCGATNGCGGTGCGGCTGGTGGCGACGATGACGGCTTCGGCCATGAGATGGGCTCCTGCTTNATGGGAGATGGATCGAATGAAACGAGTCCGGTGGGTTNCCGGCTGGTNACAGAANTCTACCGTNGGAGTCCGATTGGGGCNCTAGCCGGGCTTGAGTGNGAACTCAGATCCTACGAACCAAGGTGAGACCGTCGCCCACCGACAGCATGACCACCTCAACTCGGTTGTCAGCCACAATCCAGGCGTTGAGTTCCCTGAGGGCCACCGTGTCGGCATCGTCCACCGAGGGGTCGAGAACCTTGCCGCCCCACAGCACGTTGTCTATNGCCAGCAGGCCATGGGTAGACAGGCGGGGGACCAGTTGTTCGTAGTAAGCGAGGTAGCCAGTCTTGTCGGCGTCGATGAAAGCGAAGTCCACCACCGTGTCTGGGGGCAGGGCCCGGAGGGTATCGATAGCCGGGGCAATCACGAGGTCGATGCGGTCGTCCACACCGGCGGCCTCCCAGTGGCGTCGGGCGATAGCGGTCCACTCGTCGGACACGTCGCAGCACAGGAGGCGTCCCGCCGAGGGATGGACAGGCAGGGCGCGTGCAATGGCCAGCGATGACGAGCCGGTAAAGGTACCGATCTCTACTGCAAGTGTGGGGCGGATGGCCGACACCAGAGCGGAGAGCAAGGCGGCCTGGTCATCGGCTACCTGCATCCGGGCCCACGGTCCGAACGCCGCAGTGGCATCGGTGAGCGACTGGCGAACCGGATCGGCCGGGGTGGTGTGGGCAATGACGTAATCGTGCAGAGATTCGTCAAGAAAGAAGGAACGGTGGTCGGTCATGGGTTCCGGACCTCAGAGGCTGTCTGTGCCGCTGCGCAGCACCCGGCCGGGCCGGTGATCGGTGAAGGCCCCGTTGGCCACTACCGGAACACCGCCAACCAGGACGTCATCTACGCCGGTGGCTCCNGCGTACAGACGGGCCGCTCCGCCGGGTAGGTCGGGTCGCATGGAAACTGGGTCGGACTCCACAGTGGCCTCGTCAATGAGCACCACGTCGGCGTGGGCCCCTTCGACAAGGCGTCCCCGGTCGACCAGCCCGTACAGATCGGCCTGCACGGCAGTCATCCGGTGCACTGCCTCCTCGAACGAGAGGAGACCGTGTTGGCGGACNGGCTCGGCCAAAACNTTGGTCGGGTAATTGAAGGTGGCGAGCAGATCAAGGTGGGCTCCGGCGTCTGAGGCGCCGATAACTGCCCGTCCGTCGCGCCAAATGTCGACCCGGGCCTGCCAGTCGGCGGCCGTTGCGGGGACGTCGGCCCGCCCGAACGAGGTCAGGAGGTCATCAGCTAGGCAGATGTCCAGCAGGGTGTCGAACTCGCCACAGCCCCGTTCGGCGGCAATATCGGCAACCGTGCGGCCGTCGAANCCTTCGTTGGCAGGCGAGANGGTGTCGAACACAGTCATNGCGCCCCAGTTGGCCAGCCGNCGGAANGGGTGGTCACTNTGGGCCAGATCATCGAGGCGCCGACGTTGGACGGGGTCGGCCAGCACCCGTTTCTTGTCCTCGTGAGGAAGGAACATGACCTCGGCCCACCCAGGAATGGCGTCCAGTACGAACCCGCTGGCCATCGACAGGCGGGCGGCAATCACCATGGGAACGGTGAGGGCCACTACCCGGGCGCCACGTTGGGCGGCGTAGGTTGAGGCGTCCAACTTGCGGAAGCACTCGTCGACGTTGCCGGCGGTNACCTGCATGACGTTCCAGTTGACCTGCCTGCCGCCGGCGGCCAGAGACATGTCGCACAACAGGTCCCTTGATTCGTCATCCAGAGGCCCTCCGGCGGCAGCGAGCATCTCCAGGCTGGTTCCCGGGTAGTCGACTAGTTGGGCGCACAGGGCGAGAACTTCGTCGCGTGAGGCGTGGCGGCTTGGNACTGGTCGCCCTTCNGCGTCGTTGTGAGTGGTCGACCATGTGGACGAGAAACCGATCGCCCCGGCGTACAGGCCGTCGCGGAGCAGGGAAATCATGCCGGCTACCTCGTCGCTGGTCGCTTCCCGCTCGGTGGCCGCCTCGCCCATCACGACGCGACGCAGCGCCGAGTGTCCCACCTTGAAGCCGGCGTTNACAGCGAGCAGGGGATCCACNGCGTCCAGATACTCGGCGGTGGTCCGCCAGTTCCATGGGACACCCTCCCGCAGCGATTCGATGGGCATGCCNTCGACCCGTGACAGCATCCGCATGAGGTACTCGCCGTCAGTCGGGTCGTCGGATAGCGGCGCGATGCTGAAGCCACAGTTCCCGGCGATAACCGAGGTGACGCCGTGCAGAGGTGATGGGCTGAGCGTGCCGTCCCAGAAGACCTGAGCGTCGAAGTGGGTATGGATGTCGATGAACCNGGGACACACAGCCCGACCCTCGGCGTCGATGATCCGCTCGGCCTGTCCGNCGAGGTCAGGTCCAATAGCGGCGATGCGGCCGTTGCGGATGNCCATGTCGGCCCGACAGCGCTGACCACCGGTCCCATCGACGACCCAACCGCCACGGATCAACGTTTCGTACATGAGCGCCGACCGTAGCGACGGTGGGACGTCCGAGTCCCATTCAGGTTGCCGGTGGGGGAACCGANAGGGATCCATCGGTACGATCACCGACAACCGGGCGACCTGACGGNGTATCAGATCACGGCCGGAACCGACATCGGGAGGCCTCCATCCATGGGCGACGTCAGGACCATCGATCCTCAGGAGCAGTGGCGGCTCCTCATCGGCGGCGAGTGGACGTCCACCGCTTCGACATACGAGATCGTCGACCCCAACACCACCGCAGTGGTTGGCCACGCCCCCGATGCCACGGTGGCCGATGCCGAGGCAGCCATTGCCGCGGCCAAAGCGGCACTGCCCGGTTGGGCGGCCACGTCTCCGGCTGAGCGGGGTGCCATGCTTCAGCGTCTGGCCGACATCCTGAGGGTTCAGGCGCCGACGTGGTCGGCACTGGTCCAGGCCGAAACAGGGGCCACGATCAACGTGGCTGAGAGCCTCCAGGTTGGCCCCAACCTGGCCGATCGCTATCTCCAGTACGCCGTTCCCCGGAATCTCGACCGCGCCGAGTTGCCGGTCACGCAGGGGGCTTCGGCCCTCGGCCCGGCGGGCCTGGTAGGTGCTGCCGTCTACCATCGTCCTGTCGGTGTGGTGGCCTGCATCACCTCGTACAACTTCCCGCTGGTCAACGTGGCCGGGAAACTGGCCCCGGCGCTAGCCATGGGTAACACCTGCATCATCAAGCCTGCACCTCAGGACCCCCTGGCTGTGCTCCGGCTCGGTGAGGCTGTGGTCGAGGCGGGCTTCCCGCCGGGTGTGGTCAATATCCTGACCTCGGCGGGGACCGAGGCGCCGGCAGCCCTCATCGCCTCGCCGGACGTGCAGATGGTGAGCTTTACCGGCTCGTCAGCAGTCGGCACCAGGATCATTTCCGCCGGGGCGCCGACCATGACTCGCGTCCTCATGGAGCTNGGTGGCAAGGGCGCAATGGTAATGACTGACGACGCCGACATCAGTAAAGCCGTGGGGGCGATCGCCAGCGTTTGGGGCTTCCACAGCGGTCAGATCTGCACGGCGCCCACTCGGGTGATCTGTCATCGCAGCAAGATTGACGAACTGGTCGACAATCTGACGGCGGTGGCAGGGATGCTCAAAGTGGGGGANGCGACCGAGCGCGACACTCTCGTCGGGCCCGTGGTAAGCGAAGCGCAGCGGGACAGCGTTGAGGCGTTCATTCGGGGTGGAGTCGATGCCGGCGCCACCCTGGTGTGCGGCGGTGAGCGACCCGACCTACCCGGCTACTTCGTGCCCCCTACCCTGCTGGCCGACTGCACGGCCGACATGCATGCGGTGAGGGAGGAAGCCTTCGGTCCGGTGGTGGTNGTGCTGGCCCANGACGATGACGACGAGGCGGTGGCCCTGGCCAACGACTCGAACTATGGGCTGGCTAGCTACGTCTACAGCGGGGACAACGCCCGGGCCCTCTGCATCGCNAGGCAGATCCAATCGGGCAGCGTGGCNCTGAANAGCATNGTCCTCCACNCTGATGCACCGTTTGGTGGGTTCAAGTTGTCGGGGATTGGTCGTGATCGNGGTNNAGCCGGCCTTGAGGCCTACAGTGANGTGCAGGCNATCTCGTGGGTGTCTTGAGCGCCTTGGCTTGANATTCCTGCACTGACCGGTCGGTCGCCGGAGTCGCGATTCGTCGGTTGGTCCGTTCATAATNAGGGCACAAAGACGCACGGAGGACAGCACATGCTCGAACCTGGAACCCCGGCCCCGGACTTTTCGGTGTCCGANCAGGACGGTTCGGTCGTCACTCTCGACGACCTCCGCGGCCACTGGGTGGCGCTGTGGTGGTATCCGGTCGCTTCAACTCCCGGTTGAACGCGCCAGGGTGGGGGGTTCCGTGACCGAACCCCGGAGTACGCCGAGGCCGGTGCCGTCATCGTGGGTGCCAGTTTCGACACCGTTGAGGCNCAGAAGCAGTTCGCTGACGCCGAGGGCTTTCCCTACCGGCTGCTGGCCGATACCACCAAGGCCATGGGCCAGGCCTATGAGGTCGACCAGCCTGAACGAGGNTTTCCCCGCCGCATCACTTACCTAATTGACCCGGAGGGCGTCATCGTCTGNAGCTACGACCTTGCTGGTCAGGACCTCGAGACCCATTCCCAGACGGTGCTGGACGACATTCGGGCTCGTTCCTGAATCACCGTTGAAGGTAGACACCGAGGGTCCGATGGCCACCGTGTCGCTGGCTCGCCCGCTTGAGGGGCTGCGGGTCGTCGAGGGGACAGCGTTTGTGGCCGCACCGTCTGGTGGTATGACGTTGGCCCAACTGGGTGCTGACGTCATCCGGTTCGACCAGGTGGGCGGGGGCATTGATTACCACCGGTGGCCACTCACCGCTGACGGAGTCAGTCTCTATTGGAACGGCCTAAATAAGGGGAAACGGTCGCTGGCCGCTGATCTTCGAGACCCGGAGGTCACAGAGTTGCTGAGTGAGCTCATCGCTGCGGCGGGGAACTTCCTGACCAACTTCCCGGCTCGAGGTTGGCTGGATCCCGAACGCCTGCGTGCTCGGAGTGCAGAANCGGGTTACGACGACCTAGTGATGGTGGTTGTCACCGGCAGTCACGATGGCACCACGGCGCTGGACTACACGGTTAATTGTGCCGTGGGCTACCCGAGCATCACCGGCCATCCCGATGACCCCCGCCCGGTCAACAACGTGGTCCCGGCGTGGGACTTGGTGTGCGGGCAGATGGCGGCCACCGGTCTGCTAGCNGCCGATCGGCGACGCCTTCTGGGTGGTGGTGGCAGTCTGGTCACCATTGCCCTAGCCGACGTGGCGTTGGCCACTNTCGGAGCGTTGGGCAACCTGGCCGAGGCCCAGATCAACGGTACTGAGCGAGACCGGGTCGGGAACGCTATCTATGGCGCTTTTGGAAGGGACTTTGAGACCAGCGATGGTCGTCGAGTCATGGTGGTAGCTATCACCAATAAGCAGTGGGCCGGCCTTCAGGCCGCTACTGGCGCCGCNGGAGACGTAGCCGCACTGGCGGGCGAATTGGGAGTGGATCTGGGCGATGAGGGTGACCGATACTTGGCNACCGATCGACTCTGCGCTCTGTTTGAGCCGTGGTTCGCAGCACGGACGCTNGACCAGGTGGCTGGCGCGTTGGACGAGCACGAGGTGTGCTGGGGGCCGTACCGCACGGTTCCCCAGTTAGTGGCAGAGGACGCACGCGCCTCNACGGCAAACCCGTTGTTCGCCGAATTGGACCAGCCCGGGGTAGGACGGCACCTCGTGCCGGGTTCACCGCTGGCCTTTGGAGGAGCTGACGCNGTGGATCGNGGTGCCATGACGGCCCCACGGCTGGGTCAGCACACCGAGGAGATCTTGACCGCCGAATTGGGCNTGACCCAGTTAGAGGTGGGAGCGCTCGTGGATCGCGGAGCCGTGGCGCTGGGNTGAGNCATCGGGTTCGGGGNCTCGGTCGGGANCCCGGCCGCGCTTCAGGTGCTCCAAGTGATGTGGCGCCAATCCAGGACGGTCTCAGCGGACCCGTTGGTCCGTTCGGCCTCNACCTCGGTGCGAAACGCCCGGAGTCGACCTTCTGCTACNGGCTGCTCGTCGAGCAGGGTGTGTCGAAACGANAGGACGTCGTTCTCGAACACGGGCGCCGGATGGTCGCACGATTGCCAGCCGAGAAAGGTGGCTGTGTCGGGGAGTAGNCGGACCACTGAGGCCTGGGCCAAACCGACCGTATGGCCGCCGTAGACCAGCCGTCGAGCGCCGGGGCCGAGCGACGGGTCGCGGTGCACCGGTGCGAGATTTTGNGTGAGACGGGCCAGTTCGGGGGCGTTGGTCACGGTNTCTCGCATGGGATCGACCATTGTGCTGCTGGATATCGTCTCGGCGGTCCTGTCGGCTACACGGGTTGCGGCTCGGAGTGGATCCAGGTTCCAATTTTCGGGAACGAGCTCAGCCCAGATTGCTAGGTCGACGTCGTGGTCAACTTCTCCAAGGTCATCGTCGTGGCCGGTGGTGGTGTCGGGGTCGCGGAACCGGAGCATCGCGCACCGCTGGTAGTCGGCCACTGTGGCTCCAGTGTCGACACAGCTCGTGTGGATGCCGAGGAGGGCTAGGCCGCGAGCCGGTCGATCGTCTCGGCGCGACAGTTCCCGCAGCCCGCGAATGGTGACGGTGCTGTGGAGTGTCTCGCCGTGGCGTACCGGGCGTTGCAACGCCACACCCCGGTAGAAGAGGTTGGCGATGACCGTCCGGGTGGCCACCGTGCTCTGGCCGATGGACACCTGGAGAACGAGTGCCGGGTTGACCAGTGCTCCTGTCTGGCCGGTGACGGCCTCGGCAAGTGGGCGGCTCAGCGGGAGGGCTAGGGGGTCACCACAGATGGCCTGGTAGACGGCCGCCATGCCCGAGTCGATCGTCACTGCCGGCGCTGGGTCAAGGGTCTGGCCTACTGACAGGTCGTCGAAGAACGGTCCCGGGTTGTCGGTGGTCGGCGGCTGGTGCACGTCTGCACTCTGCCAGCCGGGCGGCCTCAATGGGGAGACGGGTACAGAGGCACTGCCGCTGGCCGGCTGATCGTCGGCAGTTACTACCGGGTAGTCATCGTGGGGACATATCCACAGGCCATTAAGTAATCTCTTTTACAGATAGATAGGTTCTCTAACAATAATCGCAAAACACTGGAGCGCGCAGAAGACAGTTCCTACCATCACAAGGCGGGCCGGAAACGGGTCTGCAAACAACAAGTAGTCGGATCCAGAGACACCGGAGGGGTGACCGGGCGATTAGGGAGGGGCAACTAGCTCCATCTCCTAGCCCCGGTCCTCGGGCGGTTCTTAGAGGGAGAGCACCATGTCAGATGCAGCGGCGAACCTGTACGTCGACTCACAAGAGATGCGGTGGGTGGAAGGCGTTCTCTGCCAGGGCAAGAGCGACCTGTTCTTCGCCCCCTTCGCCGAGCGTCCCGAGGCTCGTGTTCGACGCGAGGCTCGTGCCGCCCAGATCTGTGCCGTCTGCCCGGCCATGGAATCTTGCAAACAGCATGCACGGGACCATCGTGAACTCGGATTCTGGGGCGGCGAGTCGGAGGCCGAGCGAGCCACCGCCGGGTTCGCCCCCACGACGCCGATCATCGGTCGCCGCCAAGTTGCAGCCCGCCGGGCCGCCGCGGCCCTCGCTGAGGTTGGCTAACCCGATACGGCATCCCGCCGCCCGGTGGGCAGAAGGCGGTAGGAGGAGCGCCCGGCTACAGGCCCCGGAACCCCCCACCGTCCACCACCAACGTCTGGCCGGTTACGTGCCGGGAGAGCTCAGACGCTAGGAACACTGCCACGGGGCCGATGTCTTCCACTGGGTCGCCGATGCGCCCTAATGGTGTGCTGGCCTCCAGGCGTTTGATAAGAGACGGGTCAGCGACGATGGCGGTGTCGAAGGCCGGTGTTAGGGCTAGTGGCGCCACGCTGTTAACCCGTATCCCATCGGGGCCCCATTCGGCGGCTAGCCCCTTGGCCAAGGTTCTTTGGGCCGCTTTAACCACTCCGTATAGGGGTATTGCGGCGCTGCCTTCCATTCCGGCCGCAGATGTCAGAAGGACTAGGGATCCCTGGGCTTTCTGCAGGGCCGCATGTCCAGCCCGTGCGCAGTCAAACGATGCCCGGAGTGATGAAGCTACCAACATGCGCCAGCCATCCAAGGAAGCCTCAGTGATTGGCCCTGCTCCCGTGAAGGTCCCGGCGACCGCATTGTGGATCAGACAGTCAAGTCGTCCGAATTCCTCCACCGTGGTGGCTATGGCGCTAAATACGTCGTCGGTCACGGTGACGTCGCACCGGATGCAGCGCACGTCTAGCCCAGCCGCTCGAAGAGTGGCTGCAGCTGGTTCGCCTGTCTCGGTCCGTATGCAAGCCAGTACCACCGATGCGCCGTAACGGGCCATTGCTGTAGCCATACCCAGTCCTATGCCGGAGGCCCCACCGGTCACGAGTGCAACTCGCCCTTCTAAGAGTGGGCCCGTCGGCAGGAAGGTGAAGTTGCTCGTCATAGTGCCATCCAGGTACCGCCATCTGCGACGATCGTCCCACCAGTGGTGAAGGCTGCCCTAGGGTCGGCTAGCAAGTCGAGCAATGGTGCTAGATCGGAAACTGGGTCGCCCACCCTCCCTAGCGATGCCAGCGCGGGGTCTCGCATCCCTTCGGTTAGCGGGGCTTCACAACCAGCGAAGAACACCCCGGGATCCACCACTAGAACCGATGTGGTCGCGCCATCGGCGCCCCACTGTTTGGCAGTGCCCTTTGCTAGAGCCCGGATTCCCTCACAGGCTGCCCCTGTTGCCACAAAGCCAGCACTGCCGCTGAGTGCTGTCGTAGGTAGCACCCACACAAGTCGGCCACCCCCCGTAGGTGACCGGCCGGCTAGCAGTGGGTGGACAGAGCGGACTACTGCCACGGCTTCATCCAGGGGTGCCTCGCAGGCGGCGATCCACTCCTCAACCGTTTGGTCGATCACATCCGTTGGACCCTCAGGGACTGCTGGTACATGGATAACTAGGTTGGGACAGCCCAATACCCCTGCAGCAACTTTCAAATCAGCCGCTGGTGTATCCAGATCGTATGGTGTGACCCCCGTACTCGGCTTCCGCAAGGGCACAACGACGGCTACCGCATGTCCCTGAGCCTCTAGGCCCTCGCAAAGCGCGTCGACAAATACCCCAGCTCCGACTAGCAATGTGCGAATCAAGGGAAGATACCCCGCTGTCCGTAGACCACCTGTAGACGCCGGAGGGCCACCGCGTAAGCAGCGTCCCGTCGGGAGGTCACGTCGAGCTCGTCTCGGAGGTCGACCACCGCGTCGCACGCCTTCCAGAGAGTTTCCCGGAGCTTGAAGTCCACGTCGTCGAGGTTCCAGCGTTGGGCTGACCGGTTCTGGAGCCACTCGAAGTATGAGACCACGACGCCACCGGCATTTACCAGAATGTCGGGAAGGACGTCGATCTCCCGCTGGGCGAGGATCTTCTCAGCCTGCAGCGTCGTGGGTCCGTTGGCCGCCTCGACGATCACTTTTGCCTGGATTTGGCCTGCATTCCCAGCGGTGATCTGATTTTCTAGGGCGGCGGGGATCACGATGTCGGCTGGTACCGCCCAGAAGTCATCGGGTTCGATCCACATGCCTCCTGGAAAGCCGGCCACCGTGCCGCGTTCGCGGACCCAGTCGGTCAATTCGAAGGCGTCGATTCCATCCTCGTCGGCCACCGCACCGGCATGATCGGACACGGCGACCACTCGGGCGCCGTGGACCTGCATGATGCGGGCAGTGGCGCTGCCTACGTTGCCGAAGCCCTGGATGGAGACTGTGGCGCCAGCCAGATCGAAGTCCACCTCGTCGGCCCAGTGTTGCAGGCAGAACACCACGCCCTGACCGGTGGCTTTCTCGCGACCGGGGCTACCACCCGTTTCGAGGGTCTTGCCGGTCACGATCCGCTTGACGTTCTGTCGCTCCGTGGCACCCATGGAGTTGGAGTAGGTGTCCATCATCCACACCATCGATTGGGAATTCGATCCCAGATCAGGAGCTGGGATGTCGTGGTCGGGGCCGATGTTGCTGCCGAGGGCGTGGGTGAAGCGGCGGACGACCCGCTCCAACTCATCGGGCTCCAAACCGTTGGGGTCGAAGGAGATTCCACCTTTGGCTCCACCGAACGGGATGTCACATAGTGCCGACTTCCAGGTCATCCAGGAAGCCAACGCCTTGACCTCGTCGAGGTCGACCATCGGGTGGAAACGCACACCGCCCTTGTACGGGCCCAGCAGGTTGGAGTGCTGGATGCGATAGCCACGAAACACTCGATAGGAACCGTTGTTGAGCCGGACCGGGAAGTTGACGATGATCTCGTTCTTGGGTTGCGACAGGATCGAGCGCAGGTCATCTGATAGGTCGATCAGGTCTGCACCGCGATTGAACTGGTCCAGAGCGGTGGCGAAGAGGCTGTTGCCGGAGTCGGACATTGTGGACCCCTCGGGTCGGACGGGGATCGTCATTGACCCCCCGGGTAACTGTCGACGCTAGCGGTTGAGGACCCGTTCAAGGAGGGGAGCCAGTCGGGGAATGCCGGCTATCAGTAAGCCGCCGACAACCGTGCCGATGATCGCAGTCAGCCACGCCGAACCCGGCGGGACTGCCAGCTCGAAGTACCGGCGCGCGAATGGCCACGCCATAGTCACCGCGTAGAGTCCACCCATAGCCCCGGCCAGGGCTACCTTCCACGGGCGGAGCGGCCGGCTGATCCCAAGCAAGATGGCTAGGCCGACGCCTAGCAGGGTCAGAGTGGCCGTCGTACGGGCCTCGGCCAACGAGGCATCCGACCGCCGGACAATTTCGTAACTGATGAAGGTGACCGCAGCAGCGGCGGTCCCGGCGGGCAGCGACCACTTCAGTACTCGGGGCAGGAAGCCCGGCCGAACCAGGGAATCATCAGGAGCCAGCGCCAGGAAGAAGCCTGGTACCCCGATGGACACCGTGCCGATCAGGGTCAGTTGCTTAGGAAGGAACGGAAACGGCACCCCAAGCAGGCCGACAAGTGCGGTGAGCAGTACGGCGTAGGTGGCTTTGGTCAGAAACAGGTTGGCCACTCTCTCAATGTTGTTGATGACCCGGCGGCCCTCGGCCACCACCCTTGGCAGTGTCGAGAAGCGGTCGTCAAGCAGTACCAGTTGAGCCACGGCCCGGGAGGCCGAACTACCGGAGCCCATGGCGATGCCCATGTCGGCGTCTTTGAGGGCCAGTACGTCGTTCACGCCGTCGCCCGTCATAGCCACCGTCCGGCCCCGGGACTGCAGGGCCCTCACCATGGCCTGCTTTTGGTGGGGCGTGACCCGACCGAACACCGCTGGGCCGGAGTTGCCCCGAGTGAGGGCGTCGGCTAGTGCCTCGTCGCCATCAGGGAGAGTTCGGGCGTCGATGCCCTCGTCAGCACCGGGAATCCCAGCCCGACGGGCAACGGCGGCCACGGTTGCCGGATGGTCGCCCGAGATGACTTTCAGGTCCAGGCCCTGCTCGACAAACCACGCGAGGATCTCGGGTGCTTCGGCCTTCACCGTGTCCTCCAGCAGGAGCAAGCACAGTGGTAGGCGGGCTGGAGGGAGGACGTCGCGTTGATCATCTGTCTGGTCGCTAGGCGGGTCCGGGTCGTGCGTCGAACGAGTCACCACCAAGACCCGGCGCCCCTCAGCGGCAAGTTCGGCCACCCGTTCGCGGGCCACCGTCCACTCCCCGGTGGGGAGCAGCACGTCGGGTGCCCCCAGGTGCAGGACGTACCGCTCGGAAGCGTCAGTGCCGGCCGGGGCCACGGTGGCCGAGGCCCACTTACGGGTCGACGAGAATGGCACGGTGTCGACCACCGTCCAGTCAGGGGCGGGTAGGGCAGCGGCCAGCGCAGCAAGGGTGGGATTGGGTGCCGGGTCGGCGCCAGCCAGAGCACCGGCGGCCGCTGTCGCATCGGCCTCGCTAGTGGCGCCAATGGGTTCGAGGCCGGCGAAGGCGATCTCGCCGGTGGTGATGGTGCCTGTCTTGTCCAGACACAGTGTGTCCACCCGAGCGAGGAGCTCAACCGATGCCAGTTCGCGGGCCAGTGCTCGTCGCCGGGCCAGGGTAATGACGCCGACTATGAACGAGAGACTGGTCAGCAGCACCAGGCCGTCGGGAACCATGGCCACCGCAGCGGCCACCATTCCTCGCAGGGCGTCGGGCCAGTGGTCCTCGGTTACCAGTAGTCGTAGGAGCAACAGTCCAGCGGCAGGCGGGATGATTATGGTCAGCCAGCGCAGCACGCGATCCACCCCAGTCCGAAGTTCGCTGTCCACCAAGGTGAAGCGACGGGCCTCCTCGGCCAGGGTGGCGGCATACGAGTCGGCACCGACGTGGGTGGCCCGGTAGTGGCCTGACCCCGCTGAGACGAAACTTCCCGATAGAACCTCGTCGCCGGCCACCTTCTCCACCGGGTCGGCCTCACCGGTCAGGAGCGACTCGTTGACTTCTAGGCCTACACCCTCGACAACCGTGCCGTCTACTACCACCTGGTCGCCAGGGGCTAGTGCCAGCAGGTCATCGGCAACGACGCCCGAGACGTCCAGGTCCAGTGTCCCGCCGTCACGGACCACCCGGGCTCGGGGTGCAGATAGGACGGCTAAGTCGTTCAGGGTGCGGCGGGCCCGTAGCTCCTGGACGGTGCCGATCACGCTGTTGGAGACGATCACCCCGGCAAACAGGGCGTCTCCGGGGAAGCCGGCTACCAGTATCAGCGCCAGGAGCGCCCCCATGATGGCGTTGACCGGAGTGAGCACGTTGGCTCTCAGAATCTCGCGGGTCGTGCGGACGGGCGCGTCGGGCACGTCATTGACACGGCCGTCGGCTATTCGCTCGGACACCTCCTCCACGGTGAGCCCTGTGAGGCCCCCGGTAGGTGCTTCGTCGCTACTCATCATCGGGTGTCGGCGAACACGTAGCCGTCCTCGATGAGGGTGAGTCGGTGGCGGGGTCCTTCGATGGACGGGTCGCTGGATTCATAGCCGGCGTCACCAGTCCACAAGGCCACCGGTCCATCGTCGGTACGGGCCATGTGGGTCTCGTAGAACGGTGGATCCTCGGCTTCCAGCTCAACGAGGGCGTCAGCGATCGTGGTGAAGCCGGAGAGGCGGTGGAGGGTCATCCAGGTAGGGGGGGCCAACTCGATCTCTCCACCGTCGCGGCGGGCCATGGCGTCAACGGGACGCATCCACTCGTGCTCGGTTATCTCACCGTCGTCGATCAACACCTCTGACGTCGGCTCGTCGTGACGGGCAGCGAAGAAGAAGGTGGCGAACCGTATGGGCATGACCGGAGGCGGTACCCAGTAGGCGAACCAGACCAGACCTGCCGGGTCTAGGGACAACGATGCCTCCTCGGCTGCCTCGCGTACCGCGGCGGCCGCTGCGGTGGCCAACTCGTCGGGTTCCCCATGAGCGTCTAGGACCTCGTCGTCGTTATCGATCTTCCCCCCAGGGAACACCCACATCCCGCCGAAGGCGATCTTGGAGTTCTTCCTCAGCATCAGGGTCTCGATGCCGTCGTCGCCGTCTCGAAGGACGACCACGGTGGCTGCCGGAATCAGTTCGGAGTCACCATGTTGAGCGTGATGGAGCGCGTAGGCGTCGTAACGAAGGTGGTCGCGGTGGTCGCCCTTGATTTTGCTCATCCGATGACTCCGGCTGCNCGTAGTTCCTCGATCCGATCGCCNCGACCNGTTTCGGCGACCACCTCGTCGGAGTGCTGGCCTAACGTGGGGGCGGCGGGATCCCGGAAGGTGGTGGGCGAGCCGTGAAACCGGGCCGGTACTCGGTGGTGACGGATCCGGCCGGCCGCCGGATGGTCAAACGTCGTGAACAGATCGTTGGCCACCACCTGCGGGTCGTCCGGCACTTCGTGCACGGCGCGCACGATCCCGAACGGCACTTGGTTGGCGTCCATCCGCTCGGCCCCCTCGTCGATGGACATTTGTGTGGCATTTTTCCTGACCTCCCGGTGGACAGCCATCGACTTATCGCGGTTTCGGGAACGGTCCCGGAGGGTGGCCACATCGGGGTCGGAGCTGTCGACGTTGAGGGCCCGAGCCAGCCCATGGAACTCGTCGTCGGCGGGCACGGTGATCGCAGCGAAGCCGCCGTCAAAGGCCAGCGGGGTGTTGTTGGCGGCCACTGACTGGGGTCCCGAGTGGTCGCCGTCCAGGATGATCTCGTGGTCAGCGGCTGAGGCGAAGAGGAAGGCGATGCAGGCGTCCAGCATTGACAGCTCGATGTGCTGGCCCCCGAGCCCCCGCTCTCGGGCAAAGAGTGCCGCGGTGATGGCCTGGCAGGCCGTGTAAGCGGTGACCTTGTCGCACGCCAACTGCTTCAGGAATTTGGGGTATTCGTCGTTGGGGCCGGTCTGGCTGGCGGCCATTCCGGAGTGGGCCTGGATCACCGTGTCGTAGACGCGGCGGTGGCTGTAGGGGCCTTCAGGGCCGAAGCCGGTCAGGTCGGCGTAGACGATGTCCGGGTTGACGGCCGTCACGTCGGCGTAGGTGATGCCGAGTCGCTCGGCTACTCCGGGTCGGAAGTTCTGGACTAGCACGTCGGCCTCGACGATCAGATCGTCAAGGATTGCCCGCCCCTCGTCCTGTTGGAGGTCCAAGACGATCGACCGCTTGCCCCGGTTGGCTATCTGGAACATGGACGAGACCCCGGCCACCGAACTGCCGATCCAGCGGACCACGTCCCCAATCGGGGCCTGCTCAACCTTGATGCACTCAGCGCCTTGGTCGACGAGCATCCCCGCGGCGAGTGGGCCGGTGAGAGCGACGGAGAGATCAACGATACGGATGCCGTCAAGAGGGCCGGGCATGGGCCGACGGTAGCCGGGGTCCCGATCGGGTGGACAGCCGGACGCAACCGCGAACGACCAGCAGGCCTACGGTCGACGACGGTGCGGTGTCCATGGCCGCCGGGAGGGAGCGCTAGGTGATTCGGCAACTGGACGGTCGGGTGGCCGTGGTGACCGGTGCGGCGTCAGGTATCGGGCTGGCCTTGGTCGAAGCATTCCTGGTCGAAGGAATGTCCGTGGTGTTGTCCGACGTGGACGGTGATGCGCTGGGTGAGGAGGTCGACCGCCTGTCGACTGAGGTCGGTGACCGGGTGTCGGGCGAGGCGTGCGATGTGACCGACCCCGATGCCGTCAGTGCTATGGCTGATGTGGTCTGGGATCGTCACGGTGGGGTTCACGTCTTGTGCAACAACGCCGGGGTGGGCCCGGCGGGTGCCATGTTGGATACCACCCCGTCGGAGTGGCGTTGGACCTTCGACGTGAATGTGCTGGGCGTCGCTCACGGCGTGTTGGCCTTCGCCCCGAGGATGGTGGCCGCTGGTGCGGGTCACATCGTCAATGTGGCCTCTCAGGCCGGTCTGATGACCAACGCCTTCTTGGGGATGTATGCGGCCAGTAAGCACGCCGTGGTGGGGCTGTCCGAGGCCCTTCACCGGGAGCTGGAACCCACGCCGATCGGCGTTTCATGCCTTTGTCCGGAACTGGTGTCGACGGCCATCTTCGATGTGGCTCGCCTACGACCCGATTGGGTGGAGGTGGACGAGACGAACGACGCCACCCAGGCCTCGCTAGCCGAGATATTGGCTGAGCGAGGGATCGGCACCGACGTGGTGGCCGACCGGGTGGTAGACGCCGTCCGGACGGGTCGGTTCTGGGTGTTCACCCACGATGTCACGCTTCCGGCTGCGCTGCGCAGGTTTGAGGATCTGCAGGCTGGAAGGAACCCTACGGGTCTCGTCTGATGTTTCTCGGTTGCCTGGGTCCTCAGCCACCTAGGTCGTACTTAGAGAAGTCCACTTGACCGGTGGTCAAGGCGGCCATGAAGCCGCCGTCGATGTCAAGGTTCACGCCGTTGACATAGCTGGCCGCTTGATGGTGGCCCAGGAACAACATGGCGGGCGCCATCTCTGCCGGGCTGGCCAGCCGCCCGATGCCGGCGTCGGCCGTCATGTCGATGGCCGCGTCGCCCATGGCCTGACGGAAGTCCACCATGATCTTGGTGTCAGTCACCCCGGGACAGATGGCGTTGACCCNCACNCCGGAGCGGATGGCGCTNGTGGACCGCCACATCGTCCAGAACTGCACGCACTCCTTGGAGAANCTGTAGCCGTCGCCNACCAGATCGTCTCGGCCGTCCAGCCAGGCGTCTGCGGCGGCAAAGTCGTTGGTGGCCAGNAGCTCAGNCAGTTCCGTCTGGTGGCTNGGCCAGCCGCCNCCGGNGATTGAGGCGATGCTGGTGATCGACGCGTCGTCACCCATCCGGTCAAAGACGGCCTCGGTCAGGTGCCGGAGCCCCAGAAAGTTGACCCGCACCACGGTCCGGGGGCCGAAGCGGGTGCCGCCTGGGATNCCGGCACAATGCATGAGGGCGTCGATCCGTGGCGGAAGGCCGTCCAGAACACCGTCGATGGATGCGGGGTCCCCTAGATCGACATGCTGGGCCGAGGTCACCGNTGTCGTGACCTCGGCAATGTCCAGTGCGTAGACCTCGGCGCCGGACTCCAGCAGGAGGGCAACGGTCTCGGCGCCCATGCCGGTGGCCGCGCCGGTCACCACCACGGTTCGGCCGGCGTAGCTAAGCAACGGGTAGGGCAAGGGATTGGTCATTACGTCGGGATGTTTTTCAGCAATGGGAAAACTAAGGACTCTGATCAGAAGGGTGCTCGGTCGAACCAGGCCGACTCCTCGCGGAGACGCCGGCTGCGCCAGCCGTCAGGGGTACGGACCAGATCGTGGTGGTACCAGCCTCCGGTAAACCAGGTATCGCCACCAGGGAGGCGCATCGGGTTGTTGAACATGGCGGTCACGGTCGCCGAGTCGCCGTTCACCTCCAGATCGATGTTGGACACCAGGTGCTGGGTCATCTCGAACATCTCCAAGGAGGTCGAGAGGAATTCCACGACCTCGTCGACNGTGCCGGCGATCCCGCCGGCCGACGTGTAGTCGATCTCGGCGTCGGCAGTGAAGATCGAGCGGTACTGCTCCCAGTCCCGACGGTCGACGGCCGTGGCGTACCGGGTCAACAGGTCCTCCGCGGCGATCCGGTCTGCGAGTGCCTGTCGGTCCATGTGGGCAACCTATGTCCGATGGTNTCTANCCNCTNGATCGGGCCGGCTGGATCCGATCACCGGATCAGGACNGAGAGAAGACNGGTGCCTAGGGTCTCGACCATGCCCGCCCCCAGCGATGCCNCAGAGNCCGCCCTATCGACAGGACGCGACCTGGAGGGGATCGACCTGTCCTCGATCGATCCCTTCTGGACGACCTCGATGGCCGACCGGTACGCGGCGTTCGCCGCCCTCCGTCGCCATGATCCGATCCGCTTCTTCCCGGAGCAGGAAACCGAGTACCTGGCCGCCGGCCCCGGCTACTGGGCCATCACTCGGCATGCCGACGTGGTGGAGGTCAGTCGCCGGCCCGACGCCTTCTGCTCGGGAGAGGGAACAAACATCCCCNATCTCCCACCCGAGTTCAGNGAATTTTTTGGATCGATGATCAACATGGATGATCCCCGACACGCCCGTCTGCGCCGGGTGGTGTCGGCAGGGTTCACCCCTCGGATGATGCGGACCCTTGATGACGGGATCGTCCACACGGCGTCAGACATCGTGGACCGGGTGGGTGGCCGGGGGTCCTGTGACTTCGTCACTGAGGTGGCATCTCGCCTGCCGTTGACGGTCATCTGCGACCTGATGGGTATCGAACCGGACCGGTANGACGACGTGTTCAGGTTGTCCAACATCGTTTTGAGCCAAGGTGACCCCGAGTANGTCCCCGAGGACGTCAACCCCNTGGAGGCGTTCCTATCTGCCGGGGCCGGGCTGGCGGCGATCATGCACGAGACAGCCGAGTTNCGGCGCGGCGGCGACGGTGAGGACCTCACGTCGGTGCTCGTCCACGCTGAGGTGGACGGTGAGCGCCTAACCGCTGATGAACTGGCCTCATTCTTTGTACTCCTGTGCGTGGCCGGCAATGAGACGACCCGCAACTCGATCTCCTGGGGCCTGCACCTCCTGACGGCGAACCCAGNCCAGCGGAGTCGGTGGNTNNCCGACCTNGACGGGGTTACGCCTACCGCGGTGGACGAGATCGTCCGCCTGTCTAGCCCAGTCACCCACTTCCGGCGGACGGCGACTGCCGACGGGGTGCGGCTAAGGGACCACGAGTTCCGAGCCGGGGACAAGTTGGTGCTCTGGTATTCGTCGGCGAACCGGGATGAGGCGGTGTTCGACGATCCCGAACGGTTCGACGTGACACGGGATCCCAATCCCCATGTGGGGTTCGGCGGTCCGGGCCCTCACTTCTGCCTTGGTGCCCACCTAGCCCGCCGTGAGATCGGCGTGATGTTTCGGGAGTTGCTGACCCGGTTGCCCGACATCCATGCCACCTCCGAACCGGACCGCCTCCGCTCCAACTTCGTCAACGGCATCAAGCACCTCCCCTGTGCCTACAGTCCGGCATAGGCGACATCGCAGGGCTACTCCCGGCTAGTGGCTCGGTTCCAAGGCGCCAGTCGTACGATCTCGTGATGCGATCCGCCCATGGTCTGGTGCGNCCCCCTGTTCCCCACCGGGTGGCACGTCGATTGGCTGCAGGAGGTCTCCGGGGCGCCTCTCGNTATTGGCGGCTGGCTCGAGCCCTGGCCCCGGAACCCGAGCCGGGTGTGATCGTTTTGGGCGATGGCACGCCGATCATCCATGAACCCTCGGACTGGACCTCTCGTGGGTCCTACGAAGGGACCTACGAACGCGAGATCCTCAGGCTGCTGCCCCGGCTACTANGGGCNGGCGATGCCTGCATCGACGTTGGTGCGAATATCGGCATCTTCTCNGCTCGGGCTGCCCANCTGGTCGGTGGTGGCGGAGCCGTGGTGGCTGTCGAGCCTTCGCCNCGTTGCCAGGCCGACCTGAACCTCGTCGTCGAGGGCATGGCGAACGTGATGGTGGTGAGGGCTGCCCTAGGTCCGACCACCGGCGTGGTTCAACTCAGCGGATGGGACAATCCGGACCACCGGGGACTCGGAACGGCGGTCACCGGCCACCGTGCCGGTCTCGTCGAGAACTGGTTCGANGGCCAGAGCATNGAGGTCCCCCAGNTGCGCCTGGCCGACGTGATCGCCGAACACACTGGNGACCGGGAGATCGGCCTGCTGAAGATCGACGTGGAGGGCTACGAACCCGAGGTGCTCGCCGGCGCACCAGGACTCTTCGCCGATGGCNTGGTTCGGACGGCCATCCTCGAGGTCACCCCGGACGTGGATGCTTCCTGGGCGGCTGACCTGATTGCCTCGGCCGTGGACTATGAGGCCTTCGTCGTCGGTGAGGTTGGAGGCCTGGTGAGACGTACCNANNTGCGGCCGGTGGTGGCTTCGGAGGCCGCNGCACGGCCGGACCAGTGGAACCTGTTGCTCAGACGACGCTCGTGACTCCCGNGAANGGCTTCACCAGGAATAGGGAATACCGGCGTCGTCCTGATCTCGGAGTTCCCCATCCTCTGGATGGTGGGGCAGGTCGGCCACGTTGGCGATGAGGGCCGCCCGGTCGCCAAGGCACTGGAATCCGTACCAGAGTCCACGCGGGATGGTTAGCCGCCGGTAGTCGTCTGGTCGGCCCAGTTCGACGACATAGAGCGCACCGCTGGTGGGAGAGTCGGCCCGGTNGTCGTAGATCGCGAATCGGACGCGTCCTACAGGGACGGCGAGNTTCTGGGTTTGGGCCCGGTGTCGCTTCCATGCCTTGGTCGCGCCGGGCAGGATCTCCGAGAAGTAGGCCTCGCCGAAGGCATGGAAGTCAGGCGAATCGTTNCGGAGATGGTGAAGGACCGAACCGCGTTCGTCGGTGATTTCCCGGAGGTCGGTCAAGAGCACGTCGTGAATCGATGGGCTGGTCATGGCCTCGCCCAAGCCACTCCAGCGTGTCCTGCTGATGTGGTGTACCTCTCGATCTGATCGATGCTGATCTGTCGGAGGTCATCGTCTGCCAGGTGCCAGGACCGGTACCAGTCGATGGTCAACTCGATGGTCTCGGTGAATGGAAGTACGGCGTGCCAGTCGAGCATTCGGAGTGCCTTGTCACACGACAACTTCAGCAGTGATGCCTCAAGGCCAGCCATCTCGGACCCCGGTGCAACCTTCCAGTGGGCACCGTCCCACCGTTGGGTCATTGATTCAATCAGATCGGCGACGGTCTCGTCCTGAGCCGCGCCCGGGCCAAAATTGAATGCTTCGCCATCCAGTTGCTCATCGGTCAGGAGTCGGGCACCCAGCCAGAGGTAACCACTGAGTGGCTCGAGGACGTGTTGCCAAGGCCTGGTGGCCCGAGGGCTCCGGACAGTGACTGCTTCGCCGATCGACCACGCTCGGATGCAGTCAGGCACTATTCGGTCGGAGGCCCAGTCGCCGCCACCGATGACGTTTCCGGCACGGGTGGTCGCTGTTCGGGTCGGTGCGTCGCGGAGAAAGGAGTGGTGGTACGAGTGGGCGACTAGTTCAGCGCAACTCTTCGATCCGCTGTACGGATCGTGCCCACCGAGGTGGTCGGTCTCCCGGTAGCCCCGATCCCATTCTTCGTTTCGGTAGGCCTTGTCACTGGTGACCAGGACTGCGGCCTGTATCTCAGGCCGTTCGCGGATGCACTCCAGGATGTTGACCATGCCCATGGTGTTGACCTCGAAGGTCTCCACCGGGTCAGCAATCGACCTAAGGACCAGTGGTTGGGCGGCAAGGTGGAACACCATCTCGGGTCGGACCTCGTCGATCACCTCGGCCAGTCGTCGTCGGTCCCGGATGTCGCCGACGTGGTGGTCCAATCGTCGGTCCAGGCCGAGCAGGTCGAAGACCGAGGGGTCGGTCGGTGTCCCGTCGGAATAGCCTGATACGGAGGCGCCCAGATGATCAAGCCACTGGCTCAGCCACGCCCCCTTGAATCCGGTGTGGCCGGTTACTAGGACCCGACGATCGGCATAGGTCTCGGCCAGCTGGTTCATGGGTGGTCTGATGTTGTGGAGCGCACATCGTTGAACACCATCGAGATCTCCCGGTCAAGGTCGTTCGGGCACGGCCCGGCGATCGAACGGAGTTTCTGCGAGTCGAGGACAAATGTCATCTGGTCGGATGGGTCCTCGGGATGCTCGATGGACACGATCTGGCCATGGTACTCCGTGGCCACTTTGGCGATCCGGCGAGCGAATGCCCCGACTGTCGTCGTCTGGTCTCCACCGGCATTCAGGATCTCGACTCGACCCGGATTTGGAGAACGTTCTACTAGGGCGTCGATGTCGTGGTGGAGTCGACTCCTGGCCAGAAGGTCTCGGGGGGTGGAAGGGGAGGAGCGGAGCATGATTCTCTGGTCGTTGATGGCCATTGCAGCCATCTCGTGGGCGAAGGAGATCTTCGACCGGTGGCGATGGAGAGGGTCGGATCCGATCAGGTTGGACATTCGAAGGATGCAGACATCGAGGTCCAGCGTGGGCCCGGAGTCGGTCAGGGCTAGTTCGTTGGCGAGGTGGGAGGCACCGTAGAAGTTTGTCGGTTGGGGCGTGTTGCGTTCGGTGAGGGTCCCGGTCAGGGGTTCGCCGTAGACCCACATGCTGGAGAAGTAGAGAACCGATCCCACCCCGAGTTGCTTGAGTCGGCTGGCCATGGCCGTCACCCAGTCACTGGATGCCTCTCCCTCTAGCACCCATGGGCAGAGGATGGCCGTGTCACACGGTCCGACCTGGTCGTCGAGATCTTGCCGAGCGAGGTCTAGCGTCACCGTCTGTATCCGTGGATCTCCAAGAGGCGGTGGGAGTCGGCGGCTGGTGACTACCACATGGTGCCCCCGTCCCGATAGGTGAACGGCCAGTGCGGCACCGACGTGGCCGGTACCACCAACTACGAGGATGCGATGTCGGTTCCCCNGCGGGGTCGTTGCTGATGGCGCGTCGGTCATCGGTCCGACGCTAGCAATCCAGTCTCGGCGTGAACCTNCAGTAGCGGGGACGCTGGCTAGTGTCGCTGAGGTGCNGGAGGATCGACCCCTCTTCACGGTGGTGGTNCCGACCTTCAATCGTGAGGCCCACATTGGGCGTTGCCTCGACTCGGTGGTGTCGCAGGATTTCGANGACCTNCAGGTCGTGGTNGTGGACAATTNCTCCACTGANCGAACGGTGGAGGTAGTCAGAACGTTTGAGGCTCGTCTTGANCTGNCNGTCGTGGTNAANGCCGAGAACCGGGAGCGGGCGTTCTCCCGGAATCGGGGCGCNGAGGAGGCCACAGGCTCNTACGTCGTNTTCCTCGATTCTGATGACACCCTNACCCCTGGGGCGCTGANNAGNGCAGCAGAGTTCATCGGTGATGACGCNGGCCGAAGGTTCTTCTTCCAACTCATCCNNGTNGTNGATGAGGATGGTGCACTCGTCTACCAGCCGACGATCGGTCGTGGCCCGATGGAACGGGNGCTGGCTGAGGGGAACCCGCTCTCGTGTTCTGGGGTCTACGTCGATCGCGACCTGTTCCTGCGCCACCGCTTTCCCGAAGCTCCCGAGCTGGTGGCCAGTGAGGACTGGCATTGCTGGATACGGGTGGCGACTGACTGCCTGCCGGAGTGTTGTCCCGGCGGCGGAGCCCTGTTGGTTGACCACGCCAGTAGGACCATGGCTGTGGATCGTTGGGAGGTCGCCGAGCGACGGTTTGCCATGTTGACCGAGGATCTGCTCGCTAGTCCGGCGGCCAGAGAGTTCCTTGAGCCGAATCTTGCCTTGTTCCGAGCCACCCAGGACCACTACGTGGCGGTCAAGGCTGCTCGGCAGGGNGCGGTTGGTGTTTCGATAGTCCGATTCATGCGGTCGATCCGGCGGTTTCCGCCACTCCTGATGACCAGGCGGACATTGCATCTCCTGCGGCTCTGGTGNCGCTTCCTTTTNGTNCCGTCGCGGCGAGGTGATGCTGGGTAATCTGCGCATCCGTTAGTTNCTGGCGGAGTTCCTCGAGTCGACGCGGGCGTCAAGGGTGGTGACCATGCCGTCGCGCCAGTCGATGGTGCAGGGGCCTGTCAGCGACAGGCGCCGCGTCGGATCGCCGGCGCTACCCGGTTGGCCACCAGGCAGTTCGTANCGNGCCAGTTTGGGCTCGACCCCCAGATGGGCNCCGTANAGGGCNACCCACTCCTCGGCGGTCACCACGTCGTCCCCGCACCAGTTGACGATGGTGGCCGGTGCTGACGCGGCCTCGAGCAGGGCCTCCACCTGACGGGCCATGTCGTCCTCGTGGATGGGGCTGTAGGCGTTGGGCCCCGGTTCACGCAACCACACTGACTCGCCGGCCGCCACCCAGTCCCCGTGATAGGCGGGCAGGCCACCGTTGGGTCCGTAACTGGCGTTGATACGGGTAATGGTGGTGGGGAGGTCCAGNACCCGGGCCATGGNGCGGGCCACCGCCTCCTGCGACACCTTNGACACGCCGTAAGTAGGGCTATGGGGTGCGGTGGCGTCGCCNAGTGGGTCGGTCTCGACGTAGCGGTGCATTGGGTCCTGGTGNGGNCNGTANACCGAATTGGTCGANGCGATCAGGGCGCCAGCAGCCCGTCGGCAGTGATTCATGACTAGGCCGGTNGCCTCAGCGTTGGCCCGGATGGCCCNGTCGTGGTCAAGTGCCTTNCCCTGCCACGCGGCAAAGTGCACTAGGTGGGTGAAGTCATCGGGCAGGCCGTNCAGGTCTCCGGACGCCAGATCGGCCACGTGTGTGGTCACACCGATGGCTTCGGCCCGCTCGCGGCTGCCCTCGGCNCTGAAGCGNGCNACGCCCCATACCTCGTTGTCGCGNGCCAGGAACCGGGCGATCGGATGACCGATCTGGCCGGTGAGGCCGGTAACGAGAATCTTGTGGTCGCGGAGCACGNCGTCGACGCTACGACGCAGCGGGTAGTCGGGTCACCCCGAGAGAGAATTCCCCGGCCGCCGCATAGAAAAGCCAGCGGCCNTCGGCNNCNGGGTGGTCGTCAGTCGATAAGTCGATCACGAACGGGTCGCGGAGGCCGTGCTGAGGTTGGAACGANGGTCCCCTCGNGGTGGGTTCGANGGGGAGGTCGGCTCCCTCCCACGACTCGACGGGGCGCAGGATCTCCTCGANCGGTCCAGCCGACCAGGTAGACCAGTCACCNCGGAGATCCACAGTGGTCCGCAGGATNCGNTCCGGGGCGTCCCCCGCCCGGGTGAACCAGACGAGGAGTTCGTGGTCGACGACGACCACGCCGGCGTGNCGGATCTCNTCGTCTTGGAACAGCGAGGGNCCGACCTCGAACCCNNANAGGCCGTCCACTGACCGGCAGAGCCCCGACGGCATGGATAGCCCGTACCAGTGTCCGTCCCACCGAAAACCCCGGTGGTACGACGGTGAGATGGCGGCCAGCAGTTCGACGGGCAGGAACCTGAGTCCGTCGTCGGAGGTGGCGGCCAGAGTGTGCTGGTCCATGGTCGGGTAGCGGTTCCACGACGGAAGGTGGCCGGCCATTGCTTCGGTGACGTGACCGTGGAAGTACATGCGGATCTTTCGGGCCTCATGGTCCACATGAACGTCGGGGGAGGCCACGTGCCGTCTGGCGTCGGTTGGATCGATAGCCGGCGCGGCGTCGTCGACNTGNAGGACNTCNGTCGACACNATCCGCCACGGCCCGGTGGGGTGATCCGANGTGGCCAAGCGGATGGACGNNCCCNGNTGATGGGCGAAGTACAGCAGATACCNGTTNAGCGGCCCAGCAGTCGGTNCGGGCAGCCAGTCTGGCGTGGGGATCACCGACGGGCCCTGNACGTTGAAGTCCCCGTGNTCGGTGGGCAGTTCCGGGTGGTTCCGNGGGATTATCAGGTGTCGGNCGGNCATTGGGTGGGNTTCAANGGGCGTNGATGGTGCAGGCTGTNAGCGTGTCNGGAGAGGGCACGTCACTGTAGGAGAGGGGTNGNTGNCATGTTGGATCGAAACGGGGTCGCNGCGTTACACGATCTGACGGGGAGGGTGGCNGTCGTNACCGGCGGCAGTCGGGGCATTGGCTTGGCCGTGGCCCATGCCTTTGCCGCCCAGGGGGCCCGGGTGGTGGTGTCAAGTCGCAAGGCTGAGGCATGCGACGAGGCCGTGGCGTCGATTCGGTCGGCTGGCGGGGAAGCNNTCGCCGTGCCGGCCCANGCTGGGAACCTCGACGANCTGGAGGCGCTGGTCGCNGCAACGGTGGACGCCTTCGGNGGGATNGATGTCCTGNTCAACAACGCGGCCAATCCGTTGGCCCTGCCCATAGGGTCGATCACCCTCGATGCGTATGCCAAGTCGTTCGACGTCAACGTCCGCGGGCCGCTCTTTCTGTTCCAGTCCTGTCTTCCGTACCTACTGGAGTCGGAACACGCCGCCGTGGTTAACGTGATCTCGGCAGGCGCTTTTCTTCACACGCCGGGTGGCGCCCTCTACGGAGCGGCCAAGGCGGCGCTGCTTCACTTCACCCGGTCGATGGCCGCCGAATACGCCACCGCCGGCATACGGGTCAACGCTCTGGCGCCCGGTCCGACCGACACCACTATGGTTCGCAGCACCGGACCCGAGGGGGCGGCGTCCATGGCCCGCTCCACCCGTCTGGGGCGCCTGGCCGATGCCGACGAGATGGTGGGTGCCGTGCTCTATATGGCATCCGAGGCTTCAAGCTTCATGACCGGTCAGTGCATCACCGTCGATGGGGGGCTGGTACCTGCTCGCTGAATACATGGACCGTTGAGCCCACGACGACCGACCGTCGGTAGGGTGGCAACCGAATCTGACGAACCGTCAGGAATTCAGACGGCCACGAGCCTCCGGAGAACCACATGTCATTGGGAGATGCCGCCCACCTCGAAGGAAAGAACATCGTCGTCACCGGTGCCGGCAACGGGATCGGTCGGGCTATCGCCCTGGCCTGTGCCGCCGAGGGCGCCAACGTGGTGGTGGCCGACTACGGCGTTTCGATAGATGGGAGCAACCCGTCCAGCGATGTCCCCGACGCCGTGGTGGCTGAAATCGCTGCCACGGGTGGAACGGCCATCGCAGTCGCTGGCGACGTGTCAGAGATGGCGGTTGGTCAGCGCATCGTGGACGCTGCCGTCGACAACTGGGGGACCGTCGATGGCGTGGTCTGCGTGGCCGGAATCGTGCGCGAGCGGATGTTGTTCAACATGAGCGAAGAGGAGTTTGACCAGGTGGTCGGTGTCCACCTCAAGGGCCACTTCACGCTTTACAAGGCTGCCTCGGCGGTGATGCGCAAGCAGGAGACCGGGGGCAGCCTGATCGGATTCACCTCCGGGGCATTCGTGGCCTCGACTGCCCAAGCCAACTACTCGGCTGCCAAAGGCGGCATCGTTTCGCTGACTCGGAGCGCAGCCTTTGCCCTGAAGAAGTACGGCATCAATGCCAACTGCATCGCCCCGGCTGCCATGACACGCATGTCGGAGAACGTGCCGTTCGAAATCGAGGCCGGTAGCCCTGAAGCCATCGCGCCTCTGGCCGTCTGGCTGATGTCGGACATGGCCCGCGACGTGACGGCCCAGATCTACACCTGTACTGGCAAGCGCATCGCTGTCTGGAATCAACCCCTCGAAATCCGCCACATGTGGGCCGATGACGGCGAGGCCTTCACTGTCGAGGAGATCGCCAACAAGCTCCCGGCCACCATCGGCGACGAGGAGATGCCGATGTTTGCCGACCTGGATCGGCGCATGAAGGAGATGGCCGAGGCCCAGTCATCTGCTGGGGTGAATAGCGGGGCCTAAGTCCCGTACGCGCCGCCGAACCTGTAACCAACCTCTCGGCATAGCCTGCAGAACGTGGACATTCCCGAATACGTGCCCGGACACGGCCTATTGGTCGATCGGATCGTCGTGGTCACGGCGGCGGCCGGAGCCGGCATCGGCTACGCGGTAGCGAAGAAGGCCGTCGAGGAGGGGGCGACCGTCGTCATCTCCGACGTTCACGAGCGCCGACTCGGCGAGGCGGCCGATTTGCTGGCCGAGATGGTCGGGATTCGCCCGCTGACCATGGTATGCGACGTCCGTGACGAGGCCCAGGTGCAGGCCCTATTGGACGCAGCACTGGCTGAGCATGGTCGTATCGACGTGATGGTCAACAACGCCGGCTTGGGAGGTGACACCCCTCTGATCGAGATGACCGATGAGGAGTGGGACCGGGTGCTGGACGTCACCCTCACAGGGTCGATGCGTTGTACCCGGGCATCCATGCGGATCATGGGCGTCCAGGGCCACGGGGTGATCGTGAACAACGCCTCGGTGCTCGGTTGGCGTGCCCAGGCCGGTCAGAGCCACTACGCAGCTGCCAAGGCTGGAGTCATGGCGCTGACACGGTGTGCGGCGATCGAGGGCGTGGAGTCGGGTGTCCGGGTTAACTGCGTGGCCCCAAGCTTCGCCACCCACCCGTTCCTGGCCCGGACGACCAGCGAGGAACTCTTGGCCGAGTTGGCTGATGGTGAGGCCTATGGCCGTGGGGCCGAGCCGTGGGAGGTGGCCAACGTGGTCGTATTCCTGGCCAGCGACTACTCGTCGTACATGACCGGTGAGGTCGTATCGGTTTCCAGCCAGCGAGCCTGACTCAGACCAGGCCCCAGTCCGCCTTCCATGCTGAATCATCAGCCGAGTCACCTGTCGTTCCGTCGGTGACGGCTCGTCCAGATCGGGACAGGGCCAACAGGTGGGCGTACACCACGGCGGCCGCCGCCTTGTGGAGTTTCTTGTCAACGTCGGCGTACAGGTCGGCCACGATGGACTCAATGTTGCGGGGTCCGTTGGCCAGAGCGTCGATTATCTGACGCTCCCGATGCTCCCTGTGCTCGATTAGGGAGGACACGTAACCGACAGGGTTGGTGATTGCCGGGCCGTGGGTGGGCCGATAGATGGCCTCCGGGCGTTCGAGAAGACGACGCAGGTTGGCCAGATAGTGGTTCAGGTCGCCGTCGGGTGCCGGCACGACAGTGGTCGACCATCCCATGACGTGGTCCCCGGTGAACAGTGTGTCCTCCTCCTGCAGGGCGAAGCACAGGTGGTTGGAGATGTGCCCCGGCGTGTGAAGGGCCTCAAAAGTGAAGCCCTGGCCGGCCACCACGTCGCCGTCGCGGGTAACCACGTCGGGGACGAAGTCGCGGTCGCCGGCTCCCTCGCCGTCTTCGGATTCAGGCTCCTCACCAGCCTCAATGGCCTTTCGCACTCGTTCGTCGTGGGCCCGGATGGCCTCCGGCGGGTGGGGGCCGAAACCAAAGGTTGGAGCACCGGTTACCGCCTGGATGGCTGCGGTAGCCGGAGAGTGGTCGGGATGGGTGTGGGTGACCAGTAGGTGGGTGACTCGTTGTCCCTCCACGGCCCTGAGAACGGCCTCTACGTGGTCGTCGTCGGCCGGTCCGGCATCGATAATGGCGACGTGATCCGAGTTCCCGGACGGTCCGATGATGAAGGTGCCCGACCCGTGGTAGGTGAACATCGACGGGTTGTTGGCTACCACGCGTCGGACGAGTGGCGAGAGTTGCTCAACATTCCCGTAGGGGGGCGGATCCTCGAACTGGAACTGGGGTGGCATGGCCGCATCCTGCCCGACGAGCCCCACTGGGGGGAACCCCGGAAGACCCTTGGGTCAGCGCCGAGTTAGGTGGCGCACTCGGACTCGCCGATCTCGGCCGCGTAGGGGCCAGTCTCGTCGTAGTCCACGTAGAACTCCGGATTCTCGTCCGGGGTGGGAAACTGGTCGAGGTCCTTGAGCCCGGATGCAACCTCATTCACGCCACCCGAGCGGTTCATCCAGTCGATGAACCGCTCGCCGGCTTGCCGCTCGTCGGCGAACCGTCGGACCACCCGCACTGTGGCCTCAGCGGCGTTCTTGGCCGGTAGGCGCAGGGCCTTCTGGCCGAAGTGGACCTGTGTCTGGCCGACGTAACCGCCGAGCAGCATTTGATAGCCCGGTGCGGGCTGCCCGTGAGCCCGACGCTCGGCGCCAAAGAATCCGATGTCGGCCGTGTGGTGCTGGCCACAACTGTTAGTGCAGCCGGAGATGTTCATGCGTACGCCGCCTACCTCAGCTAAGCCGGCCTCTTCCAGAGCGCTACCGATGGCATTGGCCAACCCACGGCTCTGGGTTACAGCCAGGTTGCAGGTGTCGGCGCCGGGGCAGGCGACGACATCGCGGGACAACTCGGCCCCCGCCATGGCCATGTTGGCAGCTACCAACCGTTCGTACAGGGCGGGGAGCTGATCTTCGGTCAGGTCTCGCATCACCAGGTTCTGGCGGTTGGTGACCCGGACGTCGGTGTCGAACTCCCGGACCATGGCGGCCACGGCGCGGAACTGAGCTGAGGTGACGTCACCCAATTCGCACCAGGCGTAGGCCGAGACGGTGCCGTTGGCGGCACCCCGCACCACGTTGGCCTCCACCCAGCGGTCGTAGTCACTCTTAGCGCCAAGGGTCACCGGGGTGCCCTGACCCATAGCCGTCGGGGTGACGCCGGCGGCCAGGCCGGCTGGCTCGTCACCCCAGTCGGCGACCAGTTCGGGTACCCCGCCGGGCCAGGTGGCCGAAGCGGGGAGGAGCTTGCGGATGGCCACCACCCGACGCCGCACCTCGTCGATGCCCAACTGGTCGACGACCCACTTGAGTCGGGCCCGAAGCTTGTTATCCCTGTTCCCGGTCTGTTCGAAGACCCGAAGGACCGCCTCGATGGTGGCTAAAAGGTCCTCGCGTGGCGTGAATTCCTCCAGCGCCAGGGCGGGGAACGGCGTCGTGCCGAGGCCACCGGCGATGTAGACCCGGAAGCCCCTCTCCACGCTGCCGTCGGAGAACGTCCGGGTGGCGGCCACTACTCCCACGTCGTTGAACATGGCCTGACCGCAGTCGGTGTCGCAGCCAGAGAAGTTGATCTTGAATTTTCGGGGCAGGCGCTGGCTCAGTGGGTTACGGACGAAGTGGCGGTACACGGCCTCGGACCATGGGGTCACGTCGAGGACCTCCATGGGGCAGGCGCCGGCCAGGTGGCAGCCCTGGACGTTGCGGACGGTGTCACCGCACGCTTCGCGAGTTGTTAAACCGACCTCGGCCATGCGGCGCATGACTTCCGGGATCTCGGCAAGCTCCACGAAGTGGAACTGGATGTTCTGTCGGGTGGTGATGTGACCCCAGCCCCGGCTGTGGTCGTCGATGACGTCGGCCAGCAGGTCCAACTGGTCAGCGGTGATGGCGCCGTAGGGGACCTTCACCCGGACCATCTGATTGGTGCCGCCCTGACGCTGGCCGTATATGCCGTTGTTGAGGCGGAAGACACGGAAGACATCCTCCTCGATGCGTCCGGCCTGGTAGCCGGCCAGCATCTCCTCGAACTTGGCGATGTCGGCCAACAGGTCGATAGCCATGTCGGGATTGACGCCGGGGACGGTCTTGGGGGCACGGGTTTTTTCGATGAGGTTCATCGGGGATTCCTCTTATGGGCGGTCGGACGGGGGATCTGGGGAGCAGCCGGTTCAGCGGGTCAGATCGTCAACGAGGTACTGGAGTTCGGCGTCGATGGAGATCTCGGGACTCGTTGAGACATGGGTCGTGTCACGGGCTGAGCCATGGGTGAGATCGAGGTCAGCCACCGTGCCGATGACCAGGACGGCGGGGGCGGCCACTGACAAGTGCAGGTCGGGATCGGTGAAGTCGGCAAGGCGGGCCCGCAGGGTGCGTTGGGCCACCGTGGTCGCCGACTGGACGGCGGCCACCGGGGTGGCGGGATCCATGCCGGCATCCAGCAGGCGTTTGGCGATGGCCGCGGCCCGCGACGCCCCCATGAGGACGACCAACGTGGTGCCCAGGCGAGCCAGAGCTGCCCAGTCGAGGTGGCGGTCGGCGGTTGGGTCCTCGTGGCCGGTGACCACAGTAAAGCCACTGGCGTGGCCTCGCATGGTGACCGGGATGCCAGCAGCGGCTGGTCCGGCGATAGCCGAGGTGATGCCGGGCACGATCTCGACGTCGACGCCAGCGGCACGCAGGGCTTCGGCCTCCTCTCCGCCCCGTCCGAACACAAACGGGTCACCGCCCTTGAGTCGAACCACGGTGTCAGCCCGCGCGGACACGCGCATGAGAACGCGATGGATGTCCATCTNGGCNTTGGGTGGTCCACCAGGCCGCTTGCCGACGTCGATCCGCTCGGCCCAGGGNGCGATGAGGCCCATGATNCGGGGGTCGACGAGGCGATCATGGACGACCACGTCTGCGATNTCNAGNAGGCGGCGGGCCCGCACGGTTAGGAGTTCGGGGTCGCCAGGGCCGGCGCCCACTAGATGGACGGTNATGCGGTGGACCCCGTTAGGCCGAGGGCCGACCGGAGGTATTGGCGGGCGCCTTCGAGGTCTCCGGACCGGACGAGGTCCACCAGGGCGTCGTCCAGGGCGTTGGCCCAGTCGGGGGACTCCGAGGTACCGGTAACTGACCGCAACTCGGACCGGACCTCGGCAGCCAGGGATACGACGGTGGCGTGTTCGGGACCGACGGTCTCGTCGATGGCGCGGCGCAGCCATGCGGCTACGGCTGGGCTGCGGCCGTTGGTAGACACCGTCACCTGGAGGTCGTCCAGGGTGGTCACCGCCGGGAGGGTGAACGAGCAGTGCTCAGGATCGTCCGCGCTATTAAGCCACACGTCGGCAGCCTCAGCATCCCAGAAGACCTGGCCATCGACCGCCGGGTCTCCGGTGGCCGTGACTACCAGCCGGTACGAGGCCACCTCGCCGCGGCGGTAGGGGCGTCGGTGCCAGCGCACCCGGTGGTCGTCGGCGATCTCTTGGAGGGCGACGGGGGCCACCACGGTGACCTCGGCACCAGCGGCCAGCAGACCCTGGACCTTTCGGGCGGCCACCGGACCTCCGCCGACAACCAGGACACGGCGTCCGGTCAGGTCGAGGTTGACTGGGTACGGGTTGGGCGAGAAGTTGGAGTTCACAGGTGTAGTCCACATTCGGTCGTGCCGGAAGCGTCCCGGCAGATGACGGTCGACGGGTGGGCGTCCTCCAAGCGGGCATTCAATGCCCCTAAGTCGGGGCTGCACGGGTGTACAGGTGCACCGCGGGGTTGGAGGAGTGCGGGGGTGGTCATGGTGGGGCGCATGGTGGTCTAAGGCATGAAGTAACTGCCGGAATCCTGAGTGATCTGGTCAGGATTGCATCCAACATACCGAGGTTCCATAGCGGAAACAAGACAAATCCGATCGGAATAGTCGGGATTAGGGTATCCCCTTCATCTCAGGGATCTGCACCACTCGACCATTCCCGAAGACCATTCTTGGAAAATCGGTGCAGACTGCTTCCATGCGCCGATCCATCGATGACTACCCGTTCCAGGAAACGGACTACCCGCCGAACTACGAGGACGATGAACTCACACCCATCTCATGGGCCGTGGGCATCAGCGACGACTACGCCGATGCTGAACCGAGGGTGATGCTGACCGTGGAGGAGGTTGGTCGGCCTGGCCAGGGCCTCGTCGGACACCTATCGCCAGACATCGCCCGCCGTCTCCGGGCGGCCGTTCACGATGCCTTGGCCGAAATCGGAGAGGAGATCGGTCGCTAGGAGTTGGCGGATCGACGGATCTTGTCGGCTACGTACTCCAAGAAGAACCCCTCGTAGCGGGCCTGCACCTCGGGGATGCGCCAGTCGTCGCCGGTCACCGTGCCCCGGCAGACCGCCGTCCCACAGCCGCACTCGAGGCGGTAGTCATCGGTCCGGTCCATGGCGTAGTCGTGGCAGAGTTCCTCATCGATGGCGATGTCGCGCATGGCCACGTAGAGCACCTGACCCCGGAAGCCGACGTTGGCGTCGCATGAGTGGTTGATCCGGATCGAGGTCTCGTCCACCTCGGTAGCCGTACGGGGCGATAGGTAAAGGTCGTCGTCGATCTGGAGGCTCTGGTCGCCGATCTCGGCGGTGATGCGCTCCACTTCGTCACGGTGAACGATGTGGCCGGCCTTCACGGCCACGACCTCTCCGGCGGCGATGGGCTCCACGGCGAACACGCCGAGGCCGGCTACCGCGCCGGCACGAACCTCGACACTGGGCGACCTCCAGCAGTGGATGGGTGGCACGGGTGCGGTTAGACGCCCGCGACGCCTAGGTAGGCCGGACCTTCGCCCCCGCCGTGGACCTCCAGACATGTGCCAGTCACCCATCGGGCCAGCGGTGAGGCCAACGCGAGGCACATGTCGGCTACGTCGGCCGGTTGACCGAGGCGACCGGCTGGCAGGTTGGCGGCCACCGCGGCCTGACTGTCCACGTCGCCGTAGAAGGCGGCGGCTTCGTCGGTCACGATCATGCCCACGGTGAGGGCCACCACCCGGATGGCCGGACCCCATTCATGGGCCAACGTCCGGGTCATGTTTTCGAGCCCGGCCTTGGCTGCCCCATAGGCCATGCCCTGCGGGTTGGCCCGGGTTCCGCTAACCGATGAGATGTTAACGATCACCCCACCACCGTCCTGGGTGGACATGATCGGGTGCACGGCTTGGCAAAAGTTCATAGGAGCCATGAGGTTCAGGGCGACGATCTTCTCGTTGAAGCCGGAAGATGCCTTGGCCGACTCGGCCGGCGGGGCGCCCCCGGCATTGTTCACCAGTACGTCTAGCCGCCCTGACCGGCCCACGGCGGCGGCCACCACGGCGGCCACCTGGTCGGGGTCGCGGACGTCGGCGGTCACGAAGGCGGCCTCGCGGGTCCCGTCGGTCGACGTGACGAGGGTGTCAGGCTCGCTCCTGGCACAGGTCAGGACGTCGGCCCCAGCGTCCATGAAGGTGGTGGCGATCACCCGACCAAGACCTCGGGACCCGCCAGTCACCACTACCGATCGTCCGGTCAAGTCCAACGGACCGGCCATATCCGGGGAACCGGAAGGGTCGGAAGGAGCGGTCGGGGAGGAAGCCACGGAAGTCACGCTAACCGGAGGGCACCGTGACGAATCGCACAATCTGACGAACCGTCAGGGTTTCCGCGATGGCTCCACCTCGCCTACCGTTGACCGGGTGACCTCCTCTTCAGCCTTCTCCTCGGCACCTTCTGCCCCGCGGGCCATGGTCCCCTATTCGGGGTCGACGGTTCCGGCATCCGAGGGGCGTCCCGACAAGCGGCTGACCGAGGATGACGTCGTCGCTCGCCTGTCCAGCGGAATGACGATCGGCATCGGGGGTTGGGGCTCGCGCCGCAAGCCCATGTCACTGGTGCGGGCCATTGCCCGGAGCGAACTGACCGATNTGACCATTGTCTGCTACGGCGGACCNGANGTNGGCATCCTGTCGGCGNTGGGCAAGGTCCGNCGGGNCATNTACGGCTTCGTGNCGCTNGACTCCATCCCGCTGGAGCCACACTTCCGTCAAGCCCGTCAGCAGGGGACCATCGAGGTAGCCGAGCTGGACGAGGGCGCGTTCTACCTAGGTCTACTGGCAGCCGCCCACCGGGTGCCCTTCTACCCGACTCGGGCTGGGCTGGGNAGCGACATGATGCTGATGAATCCCGACCTGGCCACCGTGGCCTCGCCGTACCCGGACGCCGACGGGGTCCANGAGGAGNTAGTGGCCATCCCGGCATTCCAACTNGACGCCTCCCTGATCCACATGAACCGGGCCGATGCGGCGGGCAACGGCCAGTTTCTCGGTCCCGACCTCTACTTCGACGACCTGTTCGCCAAGGCGGCCGCCTCCACCTATCTGTCCTGCGAGAAGATCGTCGACACCGGCACCCTGCTCGACGAGGGCTCGTTGCACACCCTCAAGATTCCCCGGATCTTCGTGGACGGTGTAGTGGAGTCGCCTCGGGGGGCCCACTTCACCGAGTGTCCACCCGACTACGGCCGCGATGAAGCCTTNCAGAAGNCCTACGCGGCCACCGCCCGGGACCCCGAGGCCTGGCTGGCCTTCGTGGAGCGGTGGCTGGAGGCTCCCAGCCATGCCGAGTACCTNGAGCGGCTCGACGCCATGGCGGCAGAGGCCTGACATGGACGAACACGTGAACGGGGGCGACAAGGTCTACGGACCAGCAGCTCGCGATGAGGTCTGTGCAGTGGCCATCGCCGAAGCCTTCCGGGGAGACGGCGAGATCCTCTGCAACCCGATCGGGACCACGCCGATCATCGGTGGGCGCCTGGCCCGCGCCACCTTCGAACCGGCCATGGTGATGACTGACGCCGTGGCGGTACTGGCCGCCAACCCGGTCCCGGTGGGCGACGACGATGCCGAGCGTCTCGTCGAGGCCTGGATGCCGTACCGCGACGTATTCGATGTCGTCTGGTCGGGTCGGCGTCACATAGTCATGGGCGCCAGCCAGATCGACGCCCACGGCAATCAGAACCTGGCGGCCATTGGTGACTGGCGACGACCCAAGGCCCAGCTACTGGGCCTAAGGGGAGCGCCGGGCAACCTGGTCAACCACGTCACCACATACTGGGTGCCCAACCACTCGACCCGGTCTTTCGTCCCCACGGTGGACGTGGTTTCGGGGCCGGGCTACGACCGGGTGGCCCCGTTATCGGCGGCTATCCGAACCAACCACGAAATCCGACGGGTGGTGTCCAACCTTGCGGTGATGGACTTCGAGACCCTCGATGGGGACACAGGTGAGCCCCCCCGGATGCGCCTGCGGTCGGTGCATCCCGGGGTCATGGTCGANGAGGTGGTCGAGGCCACCGGCTTCGATTTGGTTGTGCCTGATGAGGTGCCCGAGAGTCGACTGCCGACCGACATCGAGCTNCAGCTCATCCGCGAGGTGCTGGACCCCGGAGGTCTGCGCAAGGCCGAGTTCGGCGGCTGACCAGTGGATCCCACGTCGATCGACCAGCGCCTACACACGCGATTCTGCGACCTGGTCGGGGTTCGATACCCGATCGTCCAGACCGGCATGGGCTGGGTGTCCGGTTCTCGCCTGACCGCGGCCACGGCGCAGGCCGGCGGCCTGGGAATCATCGCAGCGGCCCCCATGACCTTCGACNAGATGGCGACCGCTATCGCCGANGTCCGGGCGGCGACTGACGTGCCGTTCGGCGTAAACCTCCGCACCGATGCTGCTGACGTGGACCAGCGGGTCGACTACCTGATNGCCGAGGGNGTCCGAGTGGCGTCCTTCGCNCAGGCCCCGGGGCGGGCCATCGTCAAGCGACTGAAGGAGGCGGGGGTGGTCGTCATCCCGACCATCGGCGCGGCCCGACACGCAGAGAAGGTTGCCGAGTGGGGGGTTGACGCGGTGGTGGCNCAGGGTGCGGAAGGTGGTGGGCACACGGGCCTCGTTCCCACCTCGATCCTCATCCCTCAGGTGCTNGACGCCCTGGACGGCAGTGGCGTGGCCGTGGTGGCCGCCGGTGGGTTCACCGACGGTCGCGGACTGGCCGCTGTCCTGGCATTCGGGGCCGACGCGGTGGCCATGGGAACCCGCTTCTTGCTGACCGCCGACAGCGACGTCGCCGACGAGGTCAAGGCCGTCTATCTGTCCACGTCGGTCACCGGTACGGTGGTCACCCGGGCCGTGGACGGCGCTCCACAGCGGGTGGTGGCCACCGACGTGGTGGCCCGTCTNGAACGGTCCCGACTGCTCGCTTTCCCGCGAGCGGCCCTTAACGCCCTCCGGTTCCGGCGTCTTACCTCGACGTCGCTCCGGGAGCTGGTAGCCGAGGGNCTGCGCATGAGGCGGTCATCGGAGATGACGTGGAGCCAGGTGGCGATGGCCGCCAACGCCCCGATGCTCACCCGGGCCAGCATGGTCGAGGGGCGAGCCGAGGTGGGCATCCTTCCGACGGGTCAGGGGGTGGGCGCCATTGCTGAACTTCCGACCTGTGCAGAACTGATCGACCGGACGATGGCCGAGGCCACAGTGGCACTCGACCGCGTGTCTGGCACGACGAGCGAGAACTGAGCACGGTGGACCTCGACTTCACGACTAGACAACAGGCCTTCCGCGACGAGGTGCACCGATGGTTGGCCGACCATCTNCCCTCCGAACCCCTGCCCCCCATGGACACGCCCGAGGGCTTTGAACGCCATCGGGAGTGGGAGGGGGTGCTGTATGACGCTCGTTGGTCNGTGGTGTCGTGGCCNGAGGCCTATGGCGGTCGGGACGTCGGCCTTGTCGAGTGGTTGATCTTTGAGGAGGAGTACTACCGGTCGGGTGCGCCGGGCCGTGTCAACACCAACGGCATCAGCCTGCTGGGNCCCACTCTCTANGCCTTCGGNACCNANGNCCAGCAGGACCGTTTCCTGCCCCNCATGGCCTCCGGTGAGGAGATCTGGGCCCAGGGCTGGTCCGAGCCCGATTCGGGAAGCGACCTGGCCTCCATTTCCACCAAGGCCGTCCGGGACGGCGAGNGGTTCGTGCTCGACGGACAGAAAACCTGGTGCTCGCGTGGCGCATGGGCCGACTGGCTGTTCTGCATCGTGCGGACCGAGCCTGACTCCCAGCGCCATCGCGGCCTCTCATACCTGCTGGTGCCCACCGACGCCGACGGCCTAGATCGCCGTCCGGTAGGACGCCTTGACGGTGAGCCGGCCTTTGCCGAGGTGTTNTTCGACGGTTGCCGGGTGCACGAGTCGAACCTGCTAGGCGCGGAGGGNGAGGGCTGGAATGTAGCCATGGCCACCACGTCCAGCGAACGGGGCCTGAACCTCCGGGCGCCGGGACGGTTTCTGGCTGCCGCCGACCGGTTGGCCGACCTNTANCGAGATCTCATTGAGGCTGGAACCGCTGATGAAGGTCTGCTGGACGAGGTGGTCCGGGCATGGACCGGTGCACAGGCCTACCGCTGGCAGACCTACCGGACGGCCGCCCACCTGTCCGGTGGAGGCGAACTTGGTNCCGCCTCGTCGCTCGGGAAGGTCTTCTGGTCCGAACTAGACGTCGAACTGCACGCCACGGCCCTCCGACTGCTAGGAGAACGGGGCGAACTGGTCGATTCGGCCCACCAAGCGGGTCAGCACGGTCAGGGCTGGATGTCGGGCTACCTATTCAGCCTCTCGGGGCCGATCTACGCCGGCACCAACGAGATCCAGCGCAACATCATCGCCGAACGACTGCTCGGCCTTCCCCGGAAGTAGCGGGAATCACCATGGACTTCACACTGGGAGGTGACCGTTTACTGTTTGCCGAGACGCTGCGCGACGTCCTCGACGACGTTTGCTCGCCGGCCGCCGTCCGGTCCTCGTGGGAGGACCCAACAGGAGCGGTCGACGGTCTGTGGGAGAGCCTGGCTGGTATCGGCGTGCTAGGCCTGACCGTTCCCGAGGCACATGGTGGTCTCGGGATGGACGAGGTCGACCAGGTGCTGTTGCTGGAGGAACTNGGTCGGGCGGCCTGCCCGGGCCCGGTAGCCGAGCACTCGGCGGTGGCGGTTCCCATGCTGCGTGACCTAGCGCCGTCGTCGGTATGTGATGAGTGGCTGGGACGGGCGGCCGATGGTTCGGCGGTGCTGACCGCCGGTTCGCCGGCCGATACCTCTAGTGGCCCTTTAGTCCTAGCCGGCGACTGTGCCGACCTGGTGGTGCTAGCCCTGGACGGGGCGGTCCACGCCGTGCCGGCTGCTTCGGTCTCCGGTCGACCCGTTGAGAGCCTCGATGGTGCGCGGCGCCTGACGGAGGTCACCGTCGAGGTCTCGGACGCGACCCTGGTGTCGGATGATCCGACGGCGGTGACCGCCCTGTGGGACCGGGGGGCCTGGGCTTCGGCAGCCCAGGCCGTGGGGGTGGCCCAGCGTCTGCTGGACCTCACGGTGACCTACGTAGCCGAGCGCGAGCAGTTTGGCCGCCCGGTTGGTGTTAACCAGGCTGTCAAGCACCATTGCTCGAACGTCGCCATCGCCGTGGAGTTCGCTCGACCCATTGTGCAGGCGGCCGCCTGGTCACTGGCCAATGGTCGTGCGCCCGAGGGAACCATCCCACCGGGAGTGACCGGCGAAGCCGGTCCATCGACCCTGGTGTCGATGGCCAAGGCCATGGCGTCCGATGCCGTGGACCTGGCCTGCCGCTCGGCGCTGCAGTGCCACGGGGCCATCGGCTATACGGTCGAGCATGACCTACAACTCTGGCTGAAGCGGGGCTGGGCGTTGTCGGCATCGTGGGGCGACGCACACCGTCACCGTCGACGGGTCGCCGTTGATCTCGGGATGGTTGCGGGGTCGGGGACCTCGGCAACATGACCGGTGGCCGGGCGGATCGGGCGGCGCTGGCCGACGAGGTGCGTTCCCTGGTGGCCGACGTGAACCGTCTGGCCCCAACCAACGATGCGGTGGCTGAGGCCCGGTCGCTGGTGGCGGCCGCTCGCCAGGCATTGGATGGACCAGAGCGACGGCGGTGGTACGAGGTACCGCTAGCGGAGATCGATGCCGAGGTCGAGGCACGGCTGCGGGCCGAGGCATTTGACCACAGCTTGTTCCGGGGGCCGGCCAATCCGCTTGCCCCTCCGTTGGTAGTGACGACCGAGGTCGACGACGATGGTTGGTACGTGGTCGGATCAGTCCGCCTCGACCGGTCACGGGAGGGTCCTCCAGAGCGTCTGCACGGCGGCTACCTGGCCGGCCTGTTCGACGACGTTCTGAGTGGGGTGCCGTCACTGGTCGAGATGGGCCCGACTGTCACGGCGCGGTTGGCCATCCGGTTCCGGGAGGCCACGCCCTTGGACGTGGCCCTTCGGTTTGAGGCCCGGGTGGTGCGCCACTCAGGGAGGCGCCTGGTGGCCCGGGCCCGTTGCCTGACAGCCGCTGCAGACGGAAGTGCCGTTACCGATGGTGCGCAGGTGACAGCGGAGGCCGAGGCGCTCTTCGTGGCCGTGCCGGCCCGGGCGCAGGAGGCCGGTTTCGGGGAGGACCGATGACCCGCCCCACTATCTGTTTCCTATGCACTGGCAACGCCGCCCGGTCGGTCATAGCGCGTGCCATGTTCGCTGATCGGGCACCAGGTTGGGGTGCCGTGGGAGCCGGGACGCTGGTTCTAGAGGGGTTACCGATGAGCCAGCGGACCCGCATAGCTCTGGCCCACCATGGGTTGACCGACCCGGATCATCGCAGTCGACAGTTTGGCAGCAACCACGCTGACGTGGACCTGGTGGTGGCCATGGAGCCCTCTCACGTGGCCTGGATCCGTCGCTACTACCCCGGGATGGCGGGTCGCACGGCCTCCCTGCCCCGACTGGCCCGGGAACTCCCAGTTGGCGACGGCACCGACTTGGCCGACCGTTTGGAGGCCATGACCCTGGCCGAAGTGGAGGTCGCCGACTGGGAGGAGGTCGTTGATCCGGCATCAGGCGAGCAGGCCGACTTCGACGCCTGCGCAGCGATCCTGGACGGCCTCGTCGACACCCTGGTCGAACGACTGGGCTCCGTGGGTTGAACGCCTCGGCCCTTCTACCGTGGCGTATGCCTCCCCATCGTCGGGACGGCTTCCTGCTGGCCGCCGCCTGCTTCCTGATTGGCATCACCTTTGGCGTGTTCGCCGACTCGTCGGGCCTGGGGCTTGGCCAGGCCTCGGTACTCTCGGTCTTCACGTTCACAGGCGCGTCGCAGTTCGCTCTGGTCTCGGTCGCGGCCGGCGGCGGGACGTCGGTGGCCGCGGTGGGTGGAGCGCTGCTGATCGGTGCCCGTAACGCCCTCTACGGCCCGTCCATCGCCCCGCTGCTTCGGGGAGGCCGGGTACCGCGGGCGGTGGCGGCCCACTTCGTGATCGACGAGACCACGGCCATGGCCACCGCACAGGACGATCCGGATCAGGCGAGGGAGGCCTTCTGGGTCACGGGACTGTGGCTGTTCGTCTTCTGGAACGTTGGGACAATCCTGGGACTGGTGGCCGGTAGCGCTATGGATGACCCGGGGGTTCT
>PAXM01000003.1 GCA_002714485.1 Acidimicrobiaceae bacterium | reverse complement strand
GGTCCACGGACTAGCAGCCTGACCTAGCGCTCCGACTGCCCTGCTATTGGCAGTGCCAGCGCATGCGGCCAAGGGTTCATTTCGCTTATATGGGTGAGCCCTGGGGGTGTGCCATCAAAGCCATACCTCGAGCGTTAGGGTCGCCGGATGGGACGAATCTCAAGGACCATCACCTTGGCCAAGGTGTCGTGGCGGGTGCTGCGGCAGGACCGGGAACTCCTCGTCCTGCCGGTCCTTTCCTTTCTGGTCTCGGTCGGCGTGCTACTGGCCATATGGCTGCCCACCATGGCCGTCGCCGACCTGTCCGGCGTCGCCTCTGAGGAGGGCGGCGTGGACGCGGTAGTGGCGCTCGCCGGCCTGGCCAGCGCCCTGCTGCTCAGCGTCGTCGGCGTCTTCTTCAAGGCGGCGCTGGTTGCTGGCGCGTACGAGCGGATGTCCGGCGGGGACCCGACCGTTCGCTCGGCCATCACCCGGGCCACCACCCACTTGAGCGGGCTGATTCCGTGGGCACTGCTCACCGCCACCGTCGGCCTAGTGCTCTCGGCCCTCCGGAACCGGGCTGGGCGCTTCGGCCAGTTCGCCGTCAGTCTGATCGGCATGGCCTGGGAGGCCGCCTCATTTCTCGTCATCCCTTCCATCGTCATCGACGACGAGGGCGCCATCAGTGGCCTGAAGGCCTCGGCCTCGCTGCTCAAGCGAACTTGGGGCGAGAATCTGGCATCACAGGTCGGCTTCGGCCTCCTCGGTCTGGCTGCCATGATCCCGGCGATTCTGATCGTGGTAGTCGCCGGACCGCTCGGCCTGGTCGTTGCAGTCCCGTGGGTTGCCCTCGTCGCCGTCGTTCTCGTCGCCCTCGGCGCTGTGTTCCAGACCGCCCTATACCTGTACGCCACGTCAGGCACTATCCCCGATGGCTTCGAGGACTCCCCGCTCCGCGATACCTTCGCCACCCACTGAGCAAATGACCCCACCGGCGGGTTCAACCGATTAAGCAACCCTGGGTGGCCCACTATCTGAGCACCAGGATGTGAGGCCGAAGGCCCGTTCTTTGGACTCCGTAGCCAAAGCTCGGCTGATTAGAGTCGGTTTAGTGAGCATTCGGGATTCGAGACTTGAAGGCTGGCAGGCAAAGCAGCTGGTAACCGAAGACCAGTTGAGTTGGTCGGCATGGATCCAAGGGTTCTTTGACTTCGACACGAGTTCCGATGATCCTGCGAAGAGAATCTGGGTTCGAAACTTCCAGGAGTTGTACACCAGAGACGTGACCGTTATGGCCCTTGGCGACGTCAGCGGATGCAAAGGGTTGGACGTAGCGGGCGGTACCGGCGACTACAGCATCATCCTCAGCCTTCTTGGAGCTGAGATGTCCTGCCAGGACTTGAGCGCGGAGACGATATCAGGGGGTCGGCTCAGTGCTGAAAAGGCCGGAGTAGAGATCGACTTTCGGCAGGGAGACGCCCAGATTCTGCAATTTGACGATGGGGCATTTGACTTCTGCATTACGACGGATTTCGTCGAACACATCACGATCGACGAGAAGCGAGCCGTTATTGCGGAGATCAATCGGGTCTTGAAGCCGGGTGGAGTCTTGGTCGTCAAGACGCCCAATCTTTCCTATCTCTCTTGGGTCATCCGCATCAAGAGAGTCGCAGCCATTGCACGCCTCCGATCGCCCCGGATCTTTGTGCCGCACACAAGAGACAACCCAGACCGAGAACACCATGGGTTAACCACCTTCAATGAACTCGAGGGCCTCTTGGACGAGAGCCTTTTCGTAAATGTCGAGAGAATTCCGGTAAGGCTGCGTCGCCAGCGCCTGCCCGGATGGCTGAGTCGGAGGCTCTTCGGCTTCTGGCCCCTGACTGAGCACATAATTCTCCGCTGCAACCGCAGCGTGTTTGTTCCCATCGGGGACTTCCTTCAAAGGCGCGCGGAAGAACAAACCGCTGAAACATAAACCATCTCGTCTAGACCAGGGAGTGGTCGAATGGGCATAGGCAAGACTGCAAATCTTCTATTCAGTTTGAAGTCAGTGCTGCCATTTCATGGGTCCATTCTCCAGCTTGGCCGACAGAGCATCTATGTAGAAGCCGCTCAGCTTCCCGAAATGGCTTCCAGATACGGACATGTGGTTAACGTCGACAAGGTCCGCATTCTCGCCGATGGCGAGTACGACCCTGAGACCTATAACGCGGAGATCTTCTTTCAGATGTTGGGTTTCGACCAGGTCAGCAGTATTGATCTCAGCGCTGACGAAGGTGCCGAGTTTGTACACGACCTAAACAAGGAGATCCCGGTCGACTTACGAGAACGTTTTGATTTCATATATGACGGCGGCACCCTCGAACATATTTTTGACATACCCCAGGCGCTGAGAAATATCCACGCAATGCTCAAACCCAACGGTGTGATTATGCACTGCAATCCGACGCACAACCATGTGGATCACGGCTTCTACATGTTTTCGCCGACGTTCTTCTGGGACTACTACGCAAACAACGGTTACGAGATAATCCGCTCACAGATATACGAGTACGAGCGCCAGCATTCGCAGCATTACCCGAAACCTTGGACGGTCTACGAGTACCAGCCGGGTTCCATTCAACACATGGAACACGGTGGTTGGGGTCGACGCCAACTAGGCATCTGGTTTGTCGCAAGAAAGTCCGACCTTGCGACCTCTGACGTGGTCCCACAACAGGGCATGTACCAACGGATATGGGAAGACCAGGTAATCCACGATCCCTATGCGACAACGAGTTCTCCAACTTCTCTGGCATCACGTCTAAGGAAGTTCCTGGCCGCTCATCCGAAGACCTATGCCTGGCTCCGACCACTTGTCGGCCGCTTTCGCCACTTCCAGGCCCGCTACACCACCCAAGAACGGCCTCCAGTAGTAGATGAGTTTTGATCTGTAGTACATCGTGGATCCGTTCCACGAGCCTCACTGAAAGTCTTTGAGGAACTGTGACTTTCCCCAGAGGGAGTACCACTAAGCAAGGGAAGGGAGCGGCCTAGCGGCCATCTCCTAACCACCATCGCAGAACCGTTAATCCAGGTCAGGAATCTGATGACCGGGGTTCCCGGGGAAGTCCAAGCACCCGTTCGCCGATGATGTTTCTCTGAATCTCGCTTGTACCGCCGGCGATCCGCATCCCTGGTGCATACAAGAAGCGATCGGTGGCATCACCGTCGAGCATTGCTCCGGCCCCTTGGGTAGTTGCCTCTACCCGGGCCTCGTCATATCCAAGTTCGCTATTCATCAGTTTGGCGACCGGCGCTATCTTCGGGTCCTCACCGTGGAGCTCCATCAGCGACTGAAGTGCTCGTCCGCGACTCACTAGATCGGTCAGTTGTTGGCGTTCGACATCACCGAGATTGGTGGCACGGTTCCGCATGGCTTCGAGTCGCCGCTGGAGGCTGACAACCCCCGCAGCCCCAGCACCGCCACGCTCATCTTCCAGAACGGCCATGGCCAGCGCCCAGCCGCCGTGTAGTTCTCCGAGAAGCGCATCGCCGGGTACCAGAACCTCGTCGAAAAACACCTCACAGAACTCAGCGTCGCCCGTCATCTGCTTGATTGGGCGAACTTCTATCCCGGGAAGAGCCATGTCCAGCAGTAAAAAACTGATGCCTTTGTGCTTTGCCTGATCGAAACCGGTCCGAGCTAACAGGATTCCGTACTGGGCGAACTGGGCATTAGATGACCACACCTTCTGGCCGTTGAGCCTGAAGTGTCCACCATCAATTAAAGCACTGCTACGAAGACTTCCGAGATCTGATCCCGCTTCAGGTTCACTGAACAACTGACACCAAAGGATTTCATTGCTCAAGGTAGGCCGGAGGAATCTTTCACGCTGCTCAGCGGTACCTGCACGCATGATTGCCTCACCTGCTAGGACGATTCCTTGGAGGTTCAAATAGGGAGCTACTTCAGCCTTTGCACACTCCTCGTGCCACACGAGGTTGTGCGCGCGGGTAAGACCCATCCCGCCGTGTTCCGCTGGCCAGTGCACTCCAGCCCATCCACGGTCGTAGCAGTAGCGCTGCCAATGCATCGCCTGATGATGCAGATTAGGAGGAAGGATCGCTCCATAGGCGGGACACGTATCAGCAGTGTCTTGGGCCTCGGCGAGGAACCCGGCGACGTCGATGCGAAACTCCGCAAAAGTCGACTTGGCAATCACAGACCGCACCGTATCCACTCCCATCGATCCGGTATAGGTGGCAAACCCCCGAGAGTCCGCACCCACTGGGCCAGGGGCGGCTAGGCCTCCCTCCAGCGGGTCCAGTACTCCTGAGGGGCCACCTATGGTCTCGCGCGTGCCCGGAACGTAGCGATAGCCACTAGGCATCCTTCGGGTCCGGACCTACACACCAGGGTTCTTCTTAACCGGCCGCGGCTGTCTACTCACGGTGGGACTACGGTTCGCCGGCATGACTCCAACCGCGGGAAAGCACCCGGTTGACAAGCGTTTCGCCACTGTCAACGGAAAGCAGATGGCCTACGTCGAGATCGGTGAGGGTGACCCGATCGTATTCCTCCACGGCAATCCCACGTCGTCGTACCTTTGGCGCAACATCATCCCGCACGTGGCCGACCTCGGGCGCTGTATCGCCCCCGACCTGATCGGCCAGGGCGATTCGGACAAGTTGGGCGACTCCGGCCCCGGGTCGTACCGGTTCGTGCAACACCGCACCTACCTGTGGGAACTGTTGGAACAGATCGGCGTTAAGGAACGAGTGGTCTTGGTCGTGCACGACTGGGGCTCAGCTCTCGGGTTCGACTGGGCCGCCAACCACCCCGAGGCGGTGGCCGGGATCTGTTACATGGAAGCCATCGTCAGACCTATAGCTTCGTGGGACGAGTGGCCTGAGAACGCACGAGACATCTTCCAGGCCTTCCGATCCCCGGCGGGCGAAGAGATGGTGCTGCGGAGGAACCTGTTCGTGGAAGCGGTCCTGCCCAGCGCGATGATCTGCGACCTGGCGCCAGAGGCCCACGACGAGTACCGACGACCGTTCTCCGAACCAGGCGAAGGGCGACGCCCCACCCTCACCTGGCCCCGTGAGATCCCCGTAGCGGGCGAACCAGCCGACGTGGTGTCAATCACCTCGGCATACGCGGAGTTCATGGCGTCGGCCCGGTTCCCAAAGTTGTTCGTGAACGCAGAACCCGGTGCCATCCTGACCGGCCCCCAGCGCCAGTTCTGTCGCACCTGGCCCAACCAAACCGAGGTCACAGTCGCCGGTAGCCACTTTGTCCAGGAGGACTCCGCCCATGAGATCGGGGCGGCGCTAGCCAACTGGTACACATGCATCTAAACAGCAGGGACCGTTACTCACGTTTCCCATCTGTGTAGCTGTGATTGTCGCTGGACCGTTCATCCAGTACTGACTTCCGGGAGTAAATCGCTGCCCGTTTGGCGGTTGCATTCGTTGCCGTGACCCCCTGTCGAAAGAGGGGCTGACGTCCAGCCCGGGAACACTTGGAATAGTGACCTGAGCGGGGGAATACCAATAAAAACCAGATGGACTAGTGGCCGTTTCGCCTTCAGTGCCCGCTCTTTCTCAACCCGTCGCTGCTAATGCGATTTCACCTAGGAGCCCGATCCTTTCGAGCTTGTGGCCATTGGCGGCGAGGTTGATTGTCATGCCGTCGATACCAGTGTCCATGCAGGCCTGGAGCTTCTCTCCCACAGTGTCCGAGTCGCCAAAGATCAGGATTAGCTTGGCCATCTCGATGACCTCTTCAGACCATCCCTTGACTGCAGCGACCTCTCGCAGATCCGATTCGGCCTCCTCCATGGTCGGAGCGACGCAGACCATCTGCAACTTCGTCACCACTATCTCTGACCGATCGCGACCTAGGCGATCGCAATGTTGTTCGAGAACTTCCAGTTTCCTCGGAATCTCAGAGATCGGACCGGTAGCCAGATTGGACTCGTCTGCGTACTGAGCGACCATCCGTAAAGTTTTCTTCTCGCCATTGCCACCGATCATGATCGGAATGCGAGAGATCGGTAGTGGCGAATTGACCGCGTCGGATACCTGGTAGTGGTTCCCGGCAAAACTCACCGTTTCTCCACGAAGCATCGGAATCACGATCTTCAACGCCTCTTCGAGTTTCTCGAATCGATCAGTAAACGTGCCGAATTCGTAACCGAGAGAGTCGTGTTCGAGTTGGAACCAGCCTGCGCCGATCCCCAGAGTTGCCCTACCCGACGAGACGTGGTCAAGGGCAGTGACCGCCTTTGCCAGAAGAGTGGGGTGCCGATAGGTGTTGCCCGTCACTAACGCGGAGAGGCGCACCTTCTCTGTGTGCTGAGCTAACGCGGAGAGGACCGAGTAACACTCGAACATCGGCTCTTCTGGGGCTCCGATACCCGGCAGTTGGTAGAAATGGTCCATCACGAAGACTCGGTCAAAACCTGCGGCTTCGGCCGCTTTGGCCTGAGCGACGACCGAATCAAATATCGCCGCCTCGGGAGTCCCCGGGTAGGTGAAGTTTGGAATCTGATACCCAATCCTGGTCATCTCAATGTTCTCCGCTGGTTGTTTTCAGGGCTAGTTGGTTAACGCCATCCCCAGGCACTTCGAAGGCGACGCATGTCTCACACCGGTTGAGTTTGACTATGGGCCGGGGCTCGTGGTGAAGTCGGCCTCTAAGCGTCCTAATCGTGCGGCGCCCAAACGAATGGTTGGAATAGATGTCCCAGACCGTCCACGCCCTCTTCCCGTGCCAAGCAGGCAAGGGTGTCGAACTCCTCGCCATCCTTCGAAGCGAGCAGGGTCTAACAGCGACCCGTGCCTTTGAGGGCTGCGAATCCATAGAGGCTTACACCGACACAGACAACCCGGACAACATAGTTCTGTGGGAGAAATTTGCCACCCGGGCTGACCACGAGACCTACCTCGCATGGCGTGTTGAGACGGGCCTGCTCGATGCACTTGCCTCAATCCTCGCCAGCGATCCAGAGTTCACCTACCTGGACATCCACTCCGACGTCTGACCAAGGGCACTGGGGGGTGGCCACACTACGGTTGCCTGATGCTGGTCGCCATCACCCGGGAGGTCAGCCCTGCCATCGGGGACTGTGAACTAACTCACCTCGAACGCTCCTCAATCGACGTCGAAGTCGCTCGGGATCAGCATGACGCCTACACGACCGCGCTGGCCGGTCTGGGATGCCGGATAGAACAATTGCCGGCTGAACCAGACCTGCCGGACTCGGTCTTCGTCGAGGACGTCGCTGTCGTACTCGACGAAGTGGCGATCATCACCCGACCGGGCGCCGAGTCCCGACGTGGAGAACGACCGACCATCGAGCAGGCCCTCTTGCCTTATCGACCCCTGGAGCACATCGAGGCTCCAGCCACCATCGACGGCGGCGACGTCCTAGTTGCCGGTCGTGAGGTTTGGATCGGCTTGACCTCCCGCAGTGATCACCACGCGATCAAGCAGTTTCGCAGAGCCGTGACCCGCTACGGCTACCGCGTCCATGCCGCCGAAGTCACCGGCTGCCTGCACCTCAAGTCCGCAGTCACCGCCGTCGACGCCGAAACGCTCCTCGTCGATCCGACCCGGGTCGACGTAGACCAGTTCAGTGGCCGCCGATGCCTCACCATTGACCCGTCGGAACCCGGCGCAGCCAACGTCGTCCGAGTGAGCGATGCCGTCATCGCCGCTGCGGCCTATCCCCGTACAGCCCAGTGCCTCGTCGATACCGGCTACGAGGTCCACACTGTCGACGCCTCCGAATTGGCCCGAGCCGAGGGCGCCCTGACCTGTTGCAGCCTCCTGTTCGAGGACCACGGCACATGACCGAGCCAACACCATTGGACGAGCCGTCTCTGGGCTGGCTGCGGTACCTGCACCGTAAGGCCACCACCCCCGACGACTGGAGTCGAGGGGGCCAGCCTCACCCCCACTGGGACGACCGCACCGGAGAACCGATGCTGTCATGGCATCGATTCGATCTCGTCGACTCGGCCTACTCAATCGCCCTCATGGCCGACCGCACACCGGCCTGGCGCGAGGTGTACGGCGTAATCCTTGATGAACTCGTGGCCCGGCACACCGAATGGTGGGCGGCATCGGACTGGTTGACCCAGTTCGGCCCTGACCCCGATCGAAATCTCTACCCGGAAGATTGGCGACCCCTCATCCCTGAAACGCTGTGGGGCGACTACGACGTACCGGGCTGGACCGCGAACGGCATCGCCCCTTATGGCGTGCAAATGGACCCCATCGCCGCCGACGGGATGCTCTTCTTCAAGGGGTTCTTCGGACTACTTCTGGGGCTGCACCGGCACGTGACTGGCGATGACCGTTGGAACCAACCCTTTGAGATGATCCGCGACGGAGAACACACATTTACCTGGACCCACTCCGCCATCGCGTCCCACCTCGCTGACCAATGGCGCCAGCGTCCGATCGGCGTCCACTGTGAGAACACCAAGATCTGGCCCTATTGACTGAGTGGCGCCGGCCTCGGTCTGAGGCTGCACGACACGCTCCTGGGCACTGACCACCACGCCGTATTTGAGCCCTGGTGGGACCACGCCGTGGANAACTACATCACTTGGCAGGAGGGACGGCCTGTGGCCATGGACCTCTACTACGACCCGGTNGTCGACGAGCATGTCTCTAGTCCGATGGGCTTGATGGCNCCCGTCTGGTACCTAGCGCCACAACGACCCGACGTCGCTCGTTCAGCNTGGGANTTAGCTGTGGNGCTCACCGGCCTCGNCNGCGACAAGCCGCCCACCGGNGATCAGCCAGGGCTGCTNGCCGATCCCGGCTTCGCGTCTCTGCTGGCCCTACAGACTGGCGAGTTCGATGACGGCCCGGTACGGGATCGGCTNTGGGAAGTCATTGACGGCNTCCACGAGCCAACCAGCGATAGNGATGTAGGCGAGTTCACGTACGGGTTCGGCCTCGGCGAGCCCCATCCTCGCGGCCAACTCAACGCGCGGGTGATGGCCGGCTGGGTCTGCACGCCAGGCGCCTGGAGCCGAATCTTCAACGCTGAGCCAGGACGCCGATTCACCGATCCGACGGTAGAGGGTGTCGACTTTCCCGACGTCGCACTGAGCGAAGCTCGCTGGGACTCGTCGATCCTCCATCTGGCAGCTCAACCACGAAACGCCTCGATCGCCGGGCGACGCAGTGCAATGCAAGCCACGGCCCTGCCCAGCGATGGCTCGTGGACCCTGCTTCGACCCGATGGCACGTCAGAGTTCGTCAACGTCATCGACGGCAGCGCAACTCTTGAAATCGGCGTCGACGGAGGCCACTACCAGCTTCACCGCTGACCGGTCCACCGAGACCCCGANCGAAAGTTCGATGAGGTCTGTGCTGTCGAGCGTGCGAGGTTCGCCTCTCCCGTCGCCAGATCAGGGGCCTGGACCGCCCACGTCAAAGTTCACCTGACCGCAGGGTCACCGAGTCCCATCGTCATAACCTCCACCGATGGAGATGTTCGGACTGGACGCCGACAACGAGGCCATGGTTCACAAAGTGGTCGCTCAGGTACTCGGGCGATTTGCCGAGCAGCCTGAGATCCGNACAGCTCCNCGAGTTGAGGAACTTGCGGCAAACGTGGGCGAGACGATCACCCCNGCTGGTCTCGGACCTGATGAGGCACTCAGGTTGTACACCGAGTACCTGGCACCAGCCAGNGTCGCCAGTGACCACCCCCGCTATCTGGCCTTCGTAGCAGGTGCCCCCACCACCGCATCCAGCGTCTTTGACCTAGTGGTCTCCTCTTCGGCACAGTGCGGATCATTCTGGCTGGATGGTGCTGGGATGATTCACGCAGAGAATGCCGCAATGCGGTGGATCGCCGATCTGGCCGGTCTTCCCGCTGGGGCCAACGGATGCTTTGTCACCGGGGGNACCACCGGAAACCTTTCAGCTTTGGTCACTGCTCGAGACGCCGCACGGCGGTCTNNTGAGGCTGGTGGACTCAGGTGCCCAAACACCTGGGCGGTGGTCTGTGCCGAGAGCACNCACTCATCAGTTGACNCAGCGGCCCGAGTNATGGACGTCGAGGTGATCCGTGCCGAGTTGAANNCNGAGCACCGACTCACCGGAAGTTCAGTCGCTGCGGCAATCGACGGGCGACCCGACGGCACTGAGGTATTTGCCGTGGTCGCCACNGCTGGTACCACCAACATCGGCATTGTTGATGACCTCGAATCGATCGCCGATNCCTGTAACGAANTTGGGGTCTGGCTGCATGTAGANGGCGCCTACGGCGCTGGAGCANTAGTCGCCCCTTCAGTTCGCCACCGGTTCGACGGAATCGAACGATGTGACTCCCTAGTCGTGGATCCACACAAGTGGTTGCTGTCACCCTTTGACTGCGCAGCACTCATCTATCGAGACCCCACGCCAGCACGGCTCGCCCACACTCAACATGCCGGCTACCTCGACGCAATCATCGACGACGCTGTCTACAACCCTGCCGATCATGCCCATGTACTAACCCGACGTGCGCGGGGTGTGCCGTTCTGGTTCTCGCTGGCGGTCCACGGCACCGATGCCTACCGGGACGCCATCGAACACACCCTGTCGGTGGCACGGGCCACCCGAGACCTCGTGGTGGCCGCCGAGCATCTGGAACTACTGGTCGAGCCGGAATTGTCGGTGGTGGCGTTCCGTNGACGGGGCTGGGGTGCCGANGACTATCAGGCGTGGTGTGACCGGTTGATGGCCGACGGGACGGCCATGCTCACGCCAACCACCTTTGGAGGCTCACCGGCCATGCGGGTGTGCATCATCAACCCTCGNACCACCCTCGANGACCTCGTNGAGATCTTCGNCACTCTCGAANCCTGACCGCCGNCCCGGACCGATTCTGTCCTGGCACATAGCCACCCACTGATCTCTTCACTAGACCCGGACGCGAAACGGCCCCCGCCTAGGCGAGGGCCGGTCGCACGGTGGGAAACCGTGTCCAGCGGTAGCTCCTCAGCCATCCACCAGTGGCATCAGCCTAGACAGGTAGGTCGATACTCAGCAGGGCGACTCGCCGTAGTCCTCCCACGGCGCGTCTCTCTCCCGAATGACGTCACGGAAGCCCTTGTCGGCGAACGACTCAGCCCACCGGTAGGCCTCCTCTGTGTGGCGTGNNACCCCGTCGAAGAACGTGCCCAGCANCTGNGAGGTCCGTAGACCCATGTTCTCGTATGCCTGATTGATGAGCAGTTTGTTGAGNGCTAACTGGTTGGCCGGTATATGGCGGAACCGTCGGGCCTCGGCCTCCACGGCCGCCGACAGATCTTCAGGGCCGTGTACCGATGACACGAGACCGATCCTGTGGGCCGTCTCAGCGTCGATAGCCCGTCCGGTCAGCAGAAACTGCTTGGCGTGCTCCAGNCCCAGGCGATACACCCACAACATCGTGGTCGGGGTCCCNAATATCCGACTGGGGGCGTACCCGATGTGNGCGTCAGAAGCCATGAACAACAGGTCGGCGCACAAGATCANATCAGTGGCACCGCCGACCGCCCACCCACGGATCTCGCCGATTACGGGCTTCGGGCACTCCCAGACCTTCATGAAGCGTCGGACGTTGTTTCCCATGAACTGGTAGTCGCGGACCGGNTCCCACGCCCCCTCTCGGGGTTCGGGCCCCTTCGCCCCATACGGCGTCGGCCAGCCAGGCTCATCANCCCCCGCGGTCCCAACCACNATTCCCGCCGTGAGGTCGTAGCCCGCGNTCAGAGTGTCNCCCGACCCNCGNATGACCACGGCNACCACGTCAACCGACGCTGTCGCTGAGTCGATACCGTCGGCGATGCCCTGGATCACAGCGTCGGTCAGGGCGTTCTTCTTCTCCGGGCGGTTCAGGGTGATGATCGCCAGATCATCCCGCTCCTCATACAGCACTGGATCCACGTCGCTCATCTACCCAGCCTCCCACGAGCCGGCCTCGTCGAACTCACCCTCCGACCACCNCGGCNACCCCTNCTAACACGAAGCCGAGCCCCAACAACTGTGCTGGCCGCACCACATCGCCGAACACGATCCGTCCGAGGGCCACGCTGACCGCCGGAAACATGGCACCGGTCACCGCCGCAGGCAAGGCGTCGGCCTGCACCCCNAGGACGTAGAGCGTCGAAGCCAGACCACCGAANGCNCCNGAGAGCAGNGGAGGCCGACGGTCGCCCTTCGGAGGGAAAGGCCTGGATCGCGATCCGANGGCCAGAAGCAGNGTCAGGAAAAAAGCCACCGACCGTTGGGTCATGGCCGGCCACGGTCCACTCGCGGAGGACGTATCGATAAGAACAGCCATCCCGCATCCATACCCCAGNCCGGACGTCAACCCCCAGACGATCCCCTGCCGGATACCGGCGGTGGCCCGGCCTCCGAGGGTGATGAGCACCAGGCCGACGACGGCTACCCCTACGCCAGTCACGGCCAGAATCGGGGCCTCCTCGCCGCCGGAGATCGCCACACCGAACGGGATGACGACGGTCAAAGTGGCCACTAGAGGGGACACGACGGTCGATGAGCTCCGAAGGACGCCCCCCAGATATGTCACCATGCCGACCCCGAACCCCAAACCCGACAAAGCACCTCGTGCAAGGTCCGGTCCCAAGGCCTCGNCGGACAGCAGGATGGCGAGCACCAGAGCGGTCATGGCGGCCACCCCCTGGGAGACCACTCCGACGGCCAGCACGCCCACGACAAGGGAGCCCTTGCGCCCGAACATCTCCGAACCACCAACCGACATGGCGCTGAGGGCACCCAGCAGCGCGCCCATCAGAAGATCCAGGCCGGGGAGGACATGGCGGGACACTAGGCCCACCCAGCCTGGTCACCTAATGTCCTGCGACCACCGACACCATCAACCGGAGNACNCGATGACCACGTTGCTAGACGGAGGCATGGGCCAGGAGCTGATACGACGCGNTTCACCCCGCTCGGCAGAGTTCTGGTCGGCCTGGGNGATGATCGAAGATCCCGACCTAGTGCGTGGCGTACATAACGACTATGTGGCCGCCGGGTGCGATGTACTGACTACGAACAGTTACGCCACGTTCGCCGACCGGCTGCGCCCCCACGGTCTGGTTGACCGAGCCGACGAACTCTGCCGGACTGCCGGTCGNCTGGCACGCGAGGCNGCCGANAGCGCCGACCGGCCGGTCCGGGTNGCCGGATCACTCCCCCCGCTCCGTCACAGTTACAACCCCGCCCCGAACGCGTCCTACGAAGAGTTGGTCGACGAGTACGGCCTCATGGTCGAGCAACTCGCCGGATTCGTCGACGTATTCCTCTGCGAGACCATGGGCGCCCTCCACGANGCCAGGGCCGCGACCGACGCCGCCCGGNCCTCCGGTAGGGAGGTGTGGACGTCGTTCACCCTCCAGGGTGGTACTGGCCCCNACCTCCTGGACGGGACCCCGTTCACCCAAGCCTGTGGCGAGGTGGCTGCTGACGTATTCCTTCTGAACTGCTGTCCACCAGAGCAGATCACGGAGTCTCTCCCATTGCTCCGNAAGGCCACCGACCATCCTGTAGGNGTCTACGCCAACGCCTTCCANGACATGCCGAAGGGTTGGCGGGGACGGGACGGAAGCCCACTTCCAGAAGCGCGCACCGACATGAGCGCTGAGCCGTACACCAAGGCAGCCCTGACGTGGGTTGAAATGGGCGCCGACATTGTGGGTGGGTGCTGCGAGATCGGCCCNGAGCACATCNCCTGTATCCGCCAGGCCCTAGACGTTGGANAGAACACCTGANCNGACGCCNCCGGTCATTCCCGTCNACCTGAAGGCACGTGGCGCCGTGAGACGAGATCATTCACCCCNATCTGGTGACGAAAACCCTCGGAGGCCTCGTCGGTACCAGGGTCCAGTGGGGTCCCGGTCCCGTCGGCCACCCTTGTCATCATGTGAAAATTCGCGCTCACCGCAACGGCGTCGACGAGAACATCNGCGCCAGCAGCAGCCAACAGGTCGTCGCATACGGCGGTTAAGNGTCCCGGATCGCCCTCCCACATGGCCTCGACCAGGCGGACGAGTAGCCGCCCGTGCATCACTCCACCATCACCGCCAGTCGAACCGTTGATGGCATCAAGGGTCACCTCACCTTCACGGTGGAGGCCGCTCAGACCGAGCAGCATCGCGTGGCTGGTCGTTCAGTAGAAACACTCGTTCAACTTCGACGTGCGGGCGGCAACCAGTTCCATCTGGACCCGCTGGAGAGAGAACCGGTCGGAAACCACGTCGGCAAAAACTGCCGACCCGTCCACGTACTGCGTCGCCGATAAACGAGACCTCGCGGCCAGCTCATCGGGTACACCGCTGAGGGCCAACCAGACGTTCGGGCCCTTGATGTCGCGCGTCGGCACCCAGTGGAGACGCACTTCAGCGTCGGCGGGNACCTCCCCGCTTGGCTCTCCGTCCTGAGCTTCGGGCATCGCCATACGTTCCAGGCCCAGAGCATCGGCGAATCGATCGACGCAGTTCACCTGGGCCACGATGGACACCACTTCTACGTAGGCAAGCGCGTCTATGCCCCGGGCCAGAATTGATTCGTACCAGTCCGCCGTGAGCGTTCCCGGGTGGTTGGTGAGTCGCCAGACCACTTCCACGACTGGGCTCGGAAGCTCATACTCGTCGGATACCACTCTCTCCACCGACGACGGCACCTGCCAAGGAGCTAGCGGCTCAGCGTCTCTAGCCCGCCGCACCTCATCAACGATGGCCAGTCGTTGCGCCCCTGTCCACCAGGTTCCCGGCGCCGACCACTCAGCCATGGCGGCGGCATGTGCTGCATCCAGTTCCTTGCGAATGGGCAACTCGGTGACGTATGCCGGCATGCCTTGATTCTTCCAGCCCAAGGCCGTCACCGCGGAGTGAGCCGACTCACTGTGGGCGAAGCACCATCCGAACCCCACCGATCTCGAGGTCGGTCGACCGATCGGAGCGAAACTCCAGACCAGAGACTCCCTCACCTCGCCCGTCGGTCGCCTCCACGAATCGGATCTCGCCCTCGTTCAGCAGGACAACTGATCCTGACCGACCCACGCCCAGCACCGCGGCCCACCGTCCAGCCATGGTCGCCGGATCGTCAGCCTGAATCTCGACGGCCACGAGATCCGAGACCACCTCAGTTCGCACGTGGTCCCGCCACATCGACCCAGCCCACGGCCAGTCCAGCCAGTCGGCGGTCTCGTCAATCGAGAGGATCGCTCCTCCCACATCCTTCGGATGCAGATGCACCCCCTCGATACCGGGCATGGACGCCTCCAACACGACACGGACCCCGAGTGTGTCAAGTCGCTCCCTGTCGCCGACCAGGTCATCGGTCTGCACGAGGACCATGTACCCGCCATCTCCATCTCGACGTGCCAACTGTCGACCGGCTGTCGTCCCAGTCTCGACCGGAGACACGACCTCCAAGAAACGCTCCCCCACCGGGAACAGCACGTTCCGGAGCCCAAACTGAGACACCCCCAGGTCCCGGACGCAGGGCTCCAAACCCAGTTCGACAACCAGGTCCTCCTCCACTGCATCGAGGTCATGGGCCACGAGGGCCACCTGTCGGAGTCGAATCNCCATGCCGTGACCGTACCGGTCTCGATCGATTNTGGTGATACCACCATTGCTACGGTCCGACCATGCAAACGCGNCGNCTCGGCCGAACCGGCCACCACAGCAGTCTGGCCATCCTCGGTGGCGCCGCATTCGCCATGGACACTCCGGACGATGCCGCCGAGTTCCTTCACGAGGCTGTCGACGCCGGGATCAACCACCTTGACATCGCCCCCGGCTACCGGCTCGCCGAGCGGGCCGTCGGACCCCACCTGCCGGAACTCCGGAACCGGCTGTTCGTGGCCGGCAAGACCGGAGAAACCGAACGCGACTGGGCCCGAACCCGCCTCGGACGTACCCTCGAACGGCTCCAGGTTGACCACCTGGACCTGTATCAAGCTCATGGGGTCACCTCACTGGAAGTCCTCGACCAGCGCTCCGAGGCGTTCGAGGTCATCCTTGAGGCTCGTGAGCGTGGCCTGACCAAGTTCGCCGGCGTCACCGGCCACGACCTCGGAGCACCACGGGCCCATCTCGAAGCCGTACGCCGCTACGACCTGGACACGGTCATGTTCCCCGTCTATCCGCGTGTTATGGCCGACTCCGACTACCGGGCCGACGTCGAAGCGCTTTTGGCCGAGTGCATCGACCGGGATGTAGGCGTCATGGCCATCAAGGCNGTGGCCCGGCGTCCCTGGGGCAACCGGAAGCCCGACACCCACACGTGGTACGAACCGCAAAGAACCCCTGAAGGNATCGAACGGGGCGTCCGCTTCGCGCTGTCGACTCCGAGCGTGGACGCCTTCTGCACGCCCAGCGACAAGGCCACCGCCCGACTGGCCATCGACGCTGCAGAGCGGTTCGAGCCCCTCGACNCCNCAGAGTGGACAGCCCTGCTGTCAACCGATGAGGACCTCATCTTTCCCCTAGCTGAGCGCGCCGNACCGGCCTGGAGTTGAGCAACTCGTCCGGCGGACCGCCTTTAGATACGTGGCAGTATCTCCGTTCACCACACCCCATCACACGAAATGAGTAGTTACCCATGTCAGCGATGCAGTTCAAGGGATCCATCAAGGGACGCGANCTACCGGCGATGGACGAGTTCGACGCCAACGCCTTTCTCGATGACTTCGCCGTCTCCGAGGACCCCGANAAGCCGATTACCGCCGGGTGCTTCCGCCTCGAGGCCGGCCAGTCCATGACCTACACGTACACGTACCACGAGATGAAGTTGATCATCGACGGTGAGATCACCATNGCGGACGACACCGGCCAGTCGATCACTGCNACCAAGGGCGACCTCTTCTACTTCCCCTCGGGNAGCACCATCACGTTCTCGACNGAGGACTACGGCATGGGCTATTTCGTCGGGCAGCGGGGCGTCGGCGAGGCCTGAGTTGCCGGCAAAAGATCCCACCAAAATTCATTCGGTTGCCAAGCGACGGGTCAGACCTCGACACTCGTAGGCTTTCGATACCGGTTCGACCACGACCCGGTTCTGTTCAATAAAAGAAAGCGATACCTGAATATGCCGAACGGCACCGTGAAGTTCTTCAACGCCGAGAAGGGCTACGGGTTCATCTCCGTGGCCGGNGAGGACGACGTGTTCGTCCACTACTCCAATATCGANGGTGAGGGCTACCGCAGCCTNGACGAGGGCCAGGCCGTGGAGTTTGAAGTCGGTCCCGGCCGCAAGGGTCCCGAGGCCCTGAACGTCCGTAAGGTCTGAATCCGAGTCGGTGGGACTGCCCGGGCTTTAGCCTGAGGTAATAGTCCACCTGCTGACTTCTCGTCCTCTGGGTCTACCCTCGGGGCGAGACTTCTGAGAGCCCGTCCTACGGGGCGGGTTCTTTCGCGTTTGAACCCCAACCGCAACCCGATGGGGCTGCGACGCGGCTCAGGAACCGGACGAGTCCTCAATGCCCCGATAACGCCGGAACCCCGGTACGGCGCCGACGTGCAGGCCCCGGNGCCGTCCCATCCGGCCCGGCAGTTCATGGTTGCCAGATCTGGCCACTCGAAGCGTCAACCAGGTGACCGCACCTAGGCTGATCGCCCCACCCACCAGGGTTTCTCCCGACGGCTGCTCGTCCATCCAGATCCAGACCCACAGCGGGGCCATCACCACCTCTGAGATCAGCAGGAGACTCACGTCTGCTGGGGGAACGAATCGGTGGACGTAGTTCCAGATCGGCGTGAACAAGCCAATTAGAAGCCCTCCACCCAGAAAGGCCATCCACAGGTCGTAAGCGGGGGCCCCAATGCCCGNCCCAGNCATCGCTACTAGGCCGGCCACTATCCCGGCGGCCGTTCCGCCAACCAGCGTGGGCACCCCCGGATCCCGTGCTGGTGCACTACGGATCAGGACCGCATAGCCACCGAGAACGACGGGCAGGGTTACNGACAGCACTATGCCCACCGTGTCGCCAGCNCCNACGTTGCCTCCCACCATCACCACCACACCGACCCCGGCAGCCAANATGGCGANGATGGTGTCCCGGCCCACCGGTTCTTTCAAGAACAGTCGCCCCAGGAGCGCCGCGTAGAGCGGGCTGGTCGTCTGCATCAGTAGAACGAATGCTGCCGACACTCGACTTAGCGCCACCACAAACAGGCTGAACAATGCGCCAAACAACAGGCCAGCCAGCATCTGACGCATCCCTGCATCCCGGATGGCCCGAAGCGGATTCCTTCCCGTCGCCAGNATGATCACGAGCGACACCAGTGCGGCCGAGAAGCTGCGGTGGCTCAGGTACTGCCACTCGTCAGCCTCCCGAAGGGACCGGAAGGTCAGTGGCCCAAAACTGAACGCAAAGCCGCAGACGAGAACCGCGACCGAGCCCTGAAACCGGGAGAGGGTGGGCGCCATGTCTGTCAGACCNNNAGANCTGTTGCTCGTGCCAGATNCTCNGGNTCAAGAACCGGCTGCTCGTGCATCACCTGATGAACTACCGCCCCTCCAACCCCCAATGTCACGNGGGNCCACCACCAAGTTCCATAGGGCTTAGTGGTGCCTCCTACCCGCCCTCCTCGGCGCGTCTCGACAGGGAAATCCAACCGGTGACCGAAGAAGACCGTCCCGTGCAGGAGCGTCGCAATTAACGACGACAGGCGTCGTTTGTCAACCGGGGACATCTAGTTGACGCTAGGCCCCACGGGTGCCATTAGTCACGATCCCGGGGGTCTGGCCTCCAGACCGGTATTCTGGAAGGACTCTGGTGACCAGATCAGTTGACATGGTCAGGTCATCGGTGGGTTCGCTGACGGGAGATGGTTCCCCGATCGACGTGAACCCCCCGCCCCGACGATTCGAGCCGGGCGATCCCATCCAATGCCTCAATAGGCAGGCCCCATGAACCGCGGGCCGGAGACCACATGACCTCGCCCACTTTCGCCGAACTCGGTGTGCCTACCAACATCTGCCAGGCACTCGACTCCCGGGGTATCACCTCGCCGTTTGCCATACAGGCCGCGACCATCGTCGATGCCATGAACGGACGGGATGTCTGTGGCCGCGCCCCCACCGGCTCCGGCAAGACCCTGGCCTTCGGAATTCCCCTCGTGGTATCCGTCGGTCGAGCCGAAGCCCGACGACCACGCGGCCTCGTACTAGCACCTACCCGGGAGTTGGCCGAGCAAATCCGTACCGAAATCCGGTCATTTGCCGGCAAGGTCCGGGTCGGCGTCGTCTACGGCGGCGTGGGTTACGGCCCCCAATTGAAGGCCCTGCGGGACGGCGTCGACATTCTGGTCGCCTGCCCGGGACGCCTAGAGGATCTCATCGACCAGGGAGCAGTGAGCCTTGCCGACGTCGACCGAGTCGTCCTCGACGAGGCCGACCGAATGGCCGACATGGGCTTCATGCCTGCCGTTCGTCGCCTTCTTAACCAGACGTCCAGCAACCGCCAGACCCTGCTGTTCTCGGCCACCCTCGACGGTGATATCGCCAAGCTGACCCGTGACTACCAGAGCGACCCGATCCGTCACGAGGTTGGCGAGGAGACGCCCGACATCACCGCCGCGACTCACCTCTTCTGGACGGTCGACAAGACCGCCCGAGTGGGGCTGACTGCCGAGGCGGTAACCGCTGCATGGCCAGCCATCATCTTCTGTCGCACTCGCCACGGCGCCGACCGCCTGGCCAAGCAACTGAGTCGCTCGGAGGTCAAGACGGCTGCGATCCACGGTGGGCGTAGCCAAAGCCAACGTACCCGTGCGCTGGCGGACTTCTCCATTGGTCGAGTGCACGCTCTAGTGGCTACCGATGTGGCGGCCCGTGGTATCCACGTCGACGGCGTGGCGTCAGTGGTCCACTACGACCCACCCGAGGATCACAAGGCCTACATACACCGATCCGGTCGTACAGCCCGGGCTGGTGAGGGCGGCGTGGTGATTTCCCTAGTGCAGCCCGACCAGAAGAAGGGCGCCCGGCGGCTCCAGCGAGACATCGGTCTCGACGAGCCGGTGACCGATCCGGATCTGGCTGTGGTCCGCGACCTGACCCAACCCGCTGCCCGCCAGCTATCTCCAGCCCTATCCCAGGAAGGTCGAGAGGGCCGGAGCGACACCCGCACTGACGGCCGGGGCCCCGACTTCCATCCCCGCCGGAACCGCTCCCATGGCAAACGTCGACATGGGACCGGNAAAGGGGGCTCAAAGAGAGNTGGCTCGTCTCAGGGCGGTAACTCCCGTAACGACAACCGTCAGGGTGGACCNAAGCGCAACNNNAAGCCTGGGCAACGTAGCAACAAGCCCGCCGCAGCCAGGCGNGGTGGCCCCAAACGAAGCGGCTCGTCTCAGGGCGGTAACTCCCGTAACGACAACCGTCAGGGTGGACCCAAGCGCAACGGTAAGCCTGGTGGCCAGCGTCGAAACGGCAACGGCGGTGGCCAGCACCGTAGTCGCAACGCTGGCGGCCAGCGCCGTAGTGCCGGCTGAGGGCTCAGGGGTCAAACGTCCGACGTCATCCCACTGAGAGCAGTCGGTCGGCATACCAACCGGCAAAGCGAGCCACGTTCGGTTCGAGATAGGAGAACCGCCCCTGACGGGCGAACGGAGACCGCATCCCCCGGTGCTGCCGTTCGAGCATCGGGATGTCCTCAGCGATGGCAACGTCGAAGCGTTCGTAATATGCCTCGGCCACTTCAGCGAACCCTTCGAGGGCAGCGGTCTCCGGCGGAAAGCACACCACCTGGGCGCACCGGCATCGATCGGGCCCATCGGGATATACCTCGTACATCCACATCCCCTCGGCCCCGGTGGCGGTGACCAGCGTCGGGTACAACCACGAGTACCTGACTCCATGGGCCTCACGGTCGTTCAACGTGCCGATTACTGGTAGAGCTTTCACCTGGTCGGCCTCAAGGAGGCCACCGGTTCCCTGGGTTGTGCCGGCATGCGTGGCCCATGCTCCAACCACCACCTCCGGGTCGTCCGGATCGTCATAGGTGTCATCGATGCTTCCTGGGTGCACGTACGGCAGGTGGTAGTACTCGTTGAACACCTCGGCGAACGCCTTCCAGTTGCAAGCAACCGTGAACTCACGACGGCGGGTCGTGACCATCGACCCCAGGTCCCACCGAGCGTGGAGGTCGGGAAAGTCGCCCAGCCAATCGTCAATCGGCGGAGGCGAATCCTCGAGGCTGACGAAGGCGAATCCTTGCCGTTCTGCGGTCATGAACTCGATTAGGCCATGGTCGGCCCGCTCGAAGCCGTTGGTGTCCCGCATGCTGGGCGCTCCCAGGAGTCGCCCGTCCAGCCCGTAGGTCCAGAAGTGGAACGGGCAGCGCATTTTCGTGCAGTGCCCCTCTCCCTCCATCACCTGGGCCGATCGATGGCGGCAGGTATTGGCGTAGGCCCGAAGTACGCCCTCTTCGTCACGGACCACGACTACTGGCACACCACCGAGGTCCATTGCCGCATAGTCGCCCGAGGCAGCCCAGCGGTCGCCTCGGCCGATTCCAACCCAGCCCTGACGGAACACCGTCTCGGCCTCGAGAGCCGCTACCTCGGGGTCGACGTAGCAGGCGGCCGGCAGCGTGTGGCTGTCGGCAGCCAACCCCGTGCAGCGTCCTAGGGCTTCAGCCAGGTCGGCCGACAGACGCATCCCTGTCGTCATTTACGGGATTGTAGGACCAGTGGTCCACCGGTCACCTACGTTTCACGGATGCCTGACAACGCGCCTGAATCCTCCTCCGATGCCCTTTGCCTTTCGCTCGACAAAATCGAAGAGGTCACACGCCGCTGTTTGGCTCGTCATGGAGCAGCCGACAGCGTGGCCGCCGAGGTTGCTCGAGCCGTTCGGGTGGCCGAGGGGAACCACAACCGGATCTGCGGCCTGTACTACCTGGAGAGCTACTGCCTGCAACTGGAATCCGGCAGAATTGACGGCCATGCCGAACCGGTCGTGAATGTCGATCGGCCGGGCGCCGTGCGTGTCGACGGCCGCCTCGGATTCGCCCAATCGGCGTTCGCTGCCGGGTTCGGGGCGGCAGTAGATGCCGCCCGTTCCAACGGAATCTGCGGCATGTCCGTAGAACACACCCATACCTGCACCTCGCTCGGCTACTTCACCGAGCAGTTCGCCTGCGAGGGACTGTTGGCCATCGGGGCTACCAACGCTTCGCCGAGGGTCTCTCCACCGGGTGGCTCGGTGCCAGTGCTGGGCACCAACCCGATTGCCATGGCCGTTCCTGACGGCGACGGGGGTATTGCTTTCCAGTTTGACTTTTCGACCAGCGCCGTAGCCCTTGGAACAATCACCATGGCCTCGGCCGCGGGTGAAGAGATCCCCCTCGGCTGGGCTCTGGACTCCGAAGGAAAACCGACCACTGACCCGGTGGCTGCGCTAGCCGGCTCACTGGTCTCAGCCGGCGGCTACAAGGGGTACGGGATCAGTCTGATGGTCGAACTGCTGGCCGGGGCGATGACCGGATGCCGGCTTAGTGCCGAGGTCCCTCCGCTCAAGACCACCGATGGAGAGCCCCATGACCTGGGACAGTTCTATGTCGTAGTGGACCCGAACTCCTACAGCGGAGCGGGGTTCTACGACCGCCTGGCCGCCCTCGGGAAGAGCATCAGTTCCCAGCCGGGCGCTCGTCTCCCCGGCACTGGCCGAGTAGCGGCCGATCCGGTGTCCGTCGAGGGTCCCGTCTGGGCTCGGGTGCTGGAACTGGCAGACGGCTGAGCAGCGCCGAGTAACCGACCGATCAGTCCTCGATCCCATCGAGGATCGCCTCGGAGACCAGGAAAGCCTTGGCGGCCTCCGTCAGTGCACTGAACGCTGCCCTATCGACAACCAGTCCCTCCCGGGCAGCGCGGGAACCCGCCGTATCGTCGACCGGCATAGCCGGACCACCGACCTGTAGAACGTCAACCAGCGTGGTGCCCGTAGCCCCGATAGGTACGCCTTCAACACCGAGTCCTCGAATGGTGATTTCGGCTATGCACGATCCGAGGGCTGCCAGCGGCACCCCGATAGCGAAGACCGCCGATCCGATACCTTTGGCCCTCGCCTCGACCTCAGCTAGCACAAGAGCATCAGGACCGTTCCCGTACTCGGCCAACAGTCGCTGTGGATCAGCCAGCACGGAGGCAAAGGTGGCTACTGCACCACCGAAGTGCACCTCAGAGTAGGTCACGTTCCGGCCTGCCCGGTCAGCAGCACCGGCGTCGAGACCAGCGATCCGGGCACACCGGAAGACCAGATCGTGGACCTCGCGAGGAGCCACCAGCATCTGGTCTCCACCGGTCACGAGGGGAAGACCTCGCCGAAGAGTCGCAGCCAGTTTCCCCCGAGTACCAGATCTCGCTCGGTCGACGTAAACCCCGCTCCGTCAAGGCCATCAGACAGGCTCCCGAAGTCCTTGGGGCCGTCGAACCATTCGGGCCACGGCGGGAACGAAGGGGCCGCCGATGGGGCTGTTGCCCGATCCCAGCGGCCGTTACGCATCCATCCGAGCGCGTCCGGACTCCACCCGAGGACGGCATCAGATCCGATGGCCACGTGTTCCACACCAATCTGCTCGGAGAGGGCGGCCACCATGCCGCAGTACTCGGACCGGGTCACGTCTGCTCCACCCATGAACAGCGGGTAGAGGGTGCAGCCGATCACCCCGCCCCGGTCGGCTACCGCGGAGACCAGTTCGTCGGGCTTGTTCCGTGGCGAGTCACAGAAGGCAATCGGATTGCCGTGGGTAATGGCAATTGGCTGGGACGACGCGTCGACCGTCTCGCGGCCAGTCACATTGCCCACGTGTGAAATATCGACCAGTACCCCCGCGTCGTTGAGCGCGGACACCATCCGGTGGCCAGCTCGAGTCAGTCCCCCGTCATTGGGTTCCCAGCAACTGGAACCTAGGTGGTTGGCGATGTTGTAGGTGATCTGGATCACCCGAATGCCGACGTCGGCGAAGATTCCAGCCATCTCAGGGTCGTCGCCCAGCATCGAACTGTTCTGAAAGCCGAGGACGACCGCAAGTACGTCGTCGGCTTTCGCTTCGTGGATCTCCTCAACCGACCGGGTGATCCGGATGAGGTCGGCATTGTGCCGACACAGGTGGCGAAATGCTCCGATCCGGGTCATGGCACCCGCCATGTCCTCCCACACCCCAACGGTGGCATGCACCACATCCACACCGCCGGATCGCACCTCTTCGATCACATCGCGCGACCAGTCGTTGATCTGCAGGCCGTCAATAATCATGGTCGTCCCCTCCGGGCCACCGGTCGAGCCGGCAGCACCCAGTCATCTGCCGTGTCGGGCCCCAACTCGGCAAGGCGAGGTGCCCCCTGAAACAGAGTCACCCGCAGCCAGTCTGTGGACTTGGGCTTGAACTCGTCCATCCCATACTGCGCTAGTTGGAAGCGCTGGATCTGAAGAGGCAGGTAACCCAAGGCACACGTGTTGTCGCGAGGCTCTCCGTAGCGGCGGTCGCTGGCCACCAGGCGCTCAAATGCAGCCCGGTGCTCAGGATGGTCGACCAAAACCCCGACCACCGACTCACCTGCATCCCGCCCGCTCAATGCATGCTTGAACCGCCAAAGCCGAATCGCGACGTCAACGGCCACGTCACGGCCCTCCGGTGCCAGTCGACTCCGGCGGGCCCGTCGTGGCTCTTCGGTATTGTCACTGACCACCCACCAGAAAGCATCGGCAGACGGCCCACCAAGGTCCAGATCAGCCAGCCAGTCAAAGCGCTCATCGAGTAACGCCCGGGCCTCACCGACCGACATCGCCGGATCCGCCGACGATTGCTCGTCGACCAGAAGAAACAGGTCGTAGAGGTCATCGTCTCCCACGTGGAGTTCCAGCAACAGGGAGACCACCAGTTCGGAGGTCTCCGCCCCCTGCTGCTCGGCCCAGCGGTAAAGCGCGTCGTACGGCCGGGCTTCGGCGGCCACCTGATCCCAGATAGCGGCTACGTCATCCAAAACAGGCACCAGTGCCTGCGAATTCAGGAACGGCGTGCAGTCGTCGTCGGACCCAGAGGCAAAGTGCTGACGAGCGCGCGCAATCCAGCTCCGAAGCAGTTCTCCGTCAGCCGACACCAGGTCGCGGTCGCGCACGTCCGCCAAAGCCAACTCGCGTATCCCCACCCAAGCGTCGAGCACTCGCGGGTGTTTGAACGCGTAGGGCACCAGCCCAAGGCCGGTGGCATTGCCCAGGCCGAAGTAGCGGCGCCAATCCTCATCGAAACCAACCGCCAGGTCGCCTCCCTTGACCCGAGCACAGTGCTCGACCATGTCGTAGCCCAACTCCCGAAACATCCAAGCGGCCACGAACTGCGCCCTGTATGGAACCCGGAACGGATGGTCATCGGGATAGCCAGCAAACGATCGCATCCCAAACTTACCGTTGGCGTAAAAGGCGGTACTGCGAAGGATGTAGCCAGCATCTCCGACCCGGTCGGGGTCGGGCTGGCGTCCGGCGGCCAACTCGTCGACCAAGTAGCCGAAGAATCGGACACTGCGGTTTCCCCGGGTGAGGCTCAGGACCCTCGGATCCAGACGGCCCCTTTCCTGCTCGGACACCTCGACGCGCAGTCGGGCCAGTAGGTCGCCATCAACGTCACCGTCGACTAGGGCACCCGCCACCTCCCAGCGGTCGGCGATTACTCGATCGGTGTGGGCCGACTCGTCGATGGTGGTGGTGAACGCCACGAAACTGAACCGCTGCGTTCCAGTATCTACGAAGTAAACCGACTCGCCCCGACCCTCAGCGTCCAGGTCCTGATGGGCCCGGCCGGCCGTCCACCCGTCGGCCACCGCTCGGCGCAGCAGCGTCCGACTGAAGCTGTACCGGCTCAGGCGTGCCGCACCTAGCACGTCAGGTCGCATGACGTACGAGGCGGGTCGAATGCGGTCGGCTCGCGCCGCTAGTTCGACTTGGAGTGCGTCGGCCACGATCGGGCTGGTCGATGACACGGCGGGAAGCGTACGTCGTATCGCCGGTCGGAGGCATCTCTACCGGCGGTTCACGCGGAACACCCGCCTCCAACTCGAGGCGGGTGCATCCCGGGATATTCCCGGACGGGCAACTCCCTACGGCGGCGCCCGAGTTTCCGTCGGACCTTGACGCCCAGTTGCCCGTCTCCACGATGCTCGCGCCTCAGCTTCACTGTCGCAAGAACTCAGCTATTCCGCCATGGTGGAACGTCAACCACTCCCACGCTGCGGCCCTCTACCCTTGCGCTCCATGTATCCAGCCCGATCCCTAAGACCAATGACGATTCTCATGGCCATCCTTCTCCTCGCTTCGGGATGTGGATCAAAGCCCGCGTTCAAGGACGAGGTTGCAAAGATCATCCACGGCAGATGCGTTGTTGCGCTCGAGCAACAGGCGGATTCTGTCGCCTCCCTCCTCGAGGCAGAGCTGAGTATCGCTGACGCTTGTACCTGCGCCGTCGATCTTGTCGCGGAGAACTACGAGGTGATCGACCTCACCATGATGGGCGATGAGACCATGGATATCGTTCTCACCAACGCCGGGCGAACCTGCACCGACCGCCTTACGGGCTGAACCGATCCCTTCGATGGCCAAACAGTACGGTCGCAATCGTGGCTGACTTCAGTGACCTCCTCGCCGCGAATGGATATCTGGTCCTTGACGGCGCCATGGGCACCCAACTCTTCGCAGCAGGGCTTTCAGCCGGCGACCCTCCTGAGAAGTGGAATGTCGACCACCCTGAACGAATCCAAGCCATACACCGCGGCTACGTAGTAGCTGGATCCGACGTGGTGCTCACCAACTCGTTCGGCGGAAACCGACACCGTCTGAAGCTGCACTCCCTCGAGAGTGAGACCTACGAACTCAATGTCGCAGCCGTAGCAGCGGCCCGTTCCGCAGCCGATCAGGCCAGCCGTCCCATTGTCGTCGCCGGCTCCATGGGCCCCACCGGTGAGCTCATCGAGCCACTCGGTGAACTCACTGAAGAGGCGGCGGCCGAGGCGTTCGCCGAGCAGGCTGCAGGTCTGACCGATGGCGGCGCTGACGTCCTGTGGTTGGAGACTATGAGCGCCCTGCCGGAAGTTGAGGCAGGGGTCCGGGGGGCGCGATCGGCGTCAGATCTGCCAATCGTGGCCACCCTGAGCTTCGACACGGCCGGTCGCACGATGATGGGTGTCACCGGCGAGGAGGCAGGGTCCCGTCTGGCCGAATTGGGTGTGGTCGGGATCGGTGCCAACTGCGGCAACAACCTGGCAGACACCGAGGCCGCAGTGGCCGCCATCCGGTCTACCTGCGGCAACGTCCCGGTGATCTCCAAGGCGAACGCTGGTATACCAGTCTGGAAGGGTGACAAATTGGAGTACGACGGCACCCCGGAGGTCCTCTCAGCCCACGCCCATCGGCTACGAAAGGCAGGTATCTCCGCCATCGGAGCCTGCTGCGGCAGCACCCCCGACCACATCGCCCACATCCGAGGCGTCCTTGATGGTGACCTCCCGGTCCCGAATATCGCTCCTCCGATCAGCGCAGCTACCGTCAGCCCCGATGCCCGCAAAAGCCGCGAGGGACGCCGGAGGCGTCGAACCTGATGTATAGACCGGTCGCATTTCTCGCCGCCTTGCTCCTGACCGTGGGGGGCTGCAGCGGGTCATCGGGTCCTGGTGAAGTCGCCAACACCTCAGCGTCAACCACTGCGGCACCAACCACCACACCCCCGACGACCACCACCACGGCACCAACCACCACACCCTCGACGACCACCACCACGGCACCAACCACCACCACTACGACAACCACCACCACGGCACCAACCACCACCACTACGACAACCACCACCACGGCACCAACCACCACCACTACGACAACCACCACCACGGCACCA
>PAXM01000002.1 GCA_002714485.1 Acidimicrobiaceae bacterium | reverse complement strand
AGTCGATAGCCGCCTCGAGGTCGTGGACGGCGATGGCGACGTGGTCGATCTGGGTCAGCAGCACGGGTGGCCTTCCGGTTGGTCAATTCGGTCAGGGTCAAGAGTTCGACGACGGTTGTCCACAGCCTCCATGTCACTTCTGTGGGCATACCTGTGGATAGCACTGTGGACAACTCTGTAACTGGTCGATGGTGTTTGCGAGCCGATTGATTTCTCGGATACCTCGGGCACCGACGGCGCCTGGGTTCCAATCTGGCAGTTCTGTGACGATTCAGGAGAAATCTGGGCCTGACTTGTCACGATCTCGTCAATGTCGTAATGTAAATGAAACAGTTGGGAGTCACCCCTCCACCCAACTCGGAAACGACCCCTCGGTTTGGCAGCCGCCCCGGGGGGCGTTTCCATGTCGGGGGCCGTTTGTCCGCCCAGAAATCCACCGAGTGTCCACAGGCGGTGGGACCCGCGTCGCAATCCGGATCGCAGCACGGGTCAAGCTCCATCCAACCGGCGGCGCCCCTCAAGCGCCCGACCCAGTGTGAGTTCATCGGCGTACTCGAGGTCCCCCCCAACCGGCAGACCACTAGCAATCTTGGTGACCTCCAAGCCCAACGGACCGAGCAGTCGGGCCAGATACATCGCCGTAGCCTCGCCCTCGATGTTCGGGTTGGTAGCCAGAATCACCTCAGTCACGCCCTCCTGGTCGACACGAGCCAGCAACTCACGGATCCGAAGTTGGTCGGGACCGACCCCTTCTATGGGGCTGATGGCCCCGCCTAAAACGTGGTATCGGCCGCCGAATTCACCAGTTCGCTCCACCGCCACGATGTCCCGAGGCTCCTCGACCACGCAGAGAACCGAGCCGTCCCGTCGATCGTCGGCACACACCGGACACAATTCGGCCTCGGAGATGTTGAAGCACCGGTCGCAAAACCGGATTCGGACCTTCATCTCGTCGATGGCAGACGTCAGGCGACTGGTGTCCTCCACCGACAACTTCATCAGGTGGAATGCCAGTCGCTGAGCTGACTTTGGGCCGACGCCCGGTAGGCGACCCAACTCGTCGATCACCGCCTGAACGGCATCCGCGTACATCTCGTCAACTCCAGCCCGGTCAGTCCGGGTCGACCAAGGCAGCGCCCGGGAAGGCCTTGGTGAGCCGTTCCACCGCTGACCCCTCGGCAGCGTCGGCGTCCACCAGGGCTGCTAGGTCGACCTCGTCGTCGGCCTGGGGCTTGCGCTGTTCGGGATTTGAGCGCGTCGACGACGCCCGATCTGCCGAACCGTCGTCGACCACTAAGCGGACCGGTACTGTCGCACCGAACCGGACGGCCAGCACTGCCTCCAACTCACCTCGGAGGTCCTCACAGCGCTTCCGGTGTGGCTCGTTGGGCAGTCCCATGAAGGCGGTGCCATCATCCACGGCGGTGAAACGGCCAGCCGCAAAGCGGGCGCGACCCTTGCGACTCATCTGTTCCAGCAAACCGTCGGACCACGCCCCGACCAACTCATCGTATGACGGGATCGGACCGCTAACAGCAGGTCCTTCGCCAGTCAGTACCCGTTCGGACCCCGGTTCGACCTCGTCCGGCACAACAGGCTCCGGAGGAGCAGAGGATGTGGGCGAGCTGGCTCTGGCATTGGCCAGGCGTGCCCGGCCCTCGGCCGCCGGGCTAGACCCCACCGGTCGAGAAGGCGGCGGCGGTACGGGCGGCGCGGAAGCAGCAGAGGAAACGACCGGGGCCGAAGGCGCCGCAGGTAGGCCGCTACCTGACTCCAACGCCGCCTCGAGCCGTTCGACCCGCCTGGTGAGCGAGGCAATGGTTGCTTCGGCACCATCACTAGCTGCTGAACTGGGCACCGGGCCACCTATCACGCCAGATGAAGTGGCAGCACTNGTGAGACGCACCAGGGCGACCTCCAGGTCCACCCGCGGATCTGGTGAACGGCGCATGGCCACNAACGCGGTGCCCAACGCCTCGAGGGCCCGGGTGATGACCGCCGGGGTGACCTCCCCGGCAAAGGACTCAGCGCGGGCCCGGTCCGCCTCGGGTAGTTGGGTGACCGGCACGCCCATCGACACGAGGAAGGCCTCCCGGAGGGCAGCNAGCAACGCCTCACCGGTGACTCGGGGTTCACGGCCCCGGGTGATCCCTGCGGCCAGCGCNCCAAGCGCCGCACCCGTGTCGCTCCNGGCTAGNGCNGACAACAGGNCNTCAGTTGTGCTGTCATCGTCGGTGANGCCCCCGGCGACNACNCGGTCCAGGGCCGACAACGTGTCACGAGCCGAACCCCGCCCAGCGCGCACTACGTAGGAGATCNCGGCATCGTCNACCTCAAGGCCGGCGTCAGCAACCACGTCCCGGACCAAGGNCTCCANTTGTTCGGACGGGAGCAGGTTTAGCTCCANGTGCTGGGAGCGNCTNCGAATCGTCTCAACNACCTTGTGGGGCTCGGTAGTGGCGAGGATGAAAACNACGTGGTCCGGCGGTTCCTCCAGAGTCTTGAGCANNGCNTTCTCGGCCCCNGAGGTNAGCATGTGNACCTCGTCCAACAGGTACACCTTGGTCCGGCCAGGGGTCCCGAGGGCCACCTTGGCCAAAAGGTCGCGCATGTCGTCGACCTTGTTGTTGGACGCCGCATCCAGTTCGTGGAGGTCGAACGACGTCCCAGCGTCTACGGCCTCGCACGAGTCGCACCCGCAACATGGCTCNCCGGCCTCGGGCNGNGNGCAGTTCAGCGACTTGGCCAAGATCCGGGCCGCNGTCGTCTTACCCGTTCCACGCGGTCCACTGAGCAGATAGGCATGTAGGACGCGCTCCTCAGCCACAGCGTTTCGCAGGGCNGCCACCACGTGTTCCTGGCCGCGCATCTCGGCGAACCGNCGNGGTCGGTACCGNCGGTAGAGGGAGGTATAGGCCACGGGCCGACCCTACAACCGGGCGGAGACGGGACGCCGGGGCCTATTGGCGGAGGGAGTGGGATTCGAACCCACGGTGACCGTAAAGCCACACACGCGTTCCAGGCGTGCCGAATCGTCCGCTCTCGCATCCCTCCAGGAACCGACCGGGGCCGGGATCCGGGCGCTAAGGGTATCGTTGCCATGCACCCGTTCTGGAGTGTGGCGGTCGGGTCCTGTGCGATCGGAGCCCGTGAATCGAGTCAGGGCCGGAAGGCAGCAGCTCTCAGCGGANCCTCCGAGGTGCCGCAGATCACCTGGCCGCCACGCTCGAGGACGGGTGCCNCCCGTTTTCTCNGNGNATCACTGTTTTCGGGAACCAGACCCGGGCCTATNGTCNACTCATGACNACCGANGGTACTNACACCACGTCCGGNGATGTTGACGACCAGATGCATGATTGGATGGACCTCGCATTGGCCGAGGCGACGACGGGCGCTGACCGGGGTGAGGTGCCCATCGGCGCCGTGGTGGTGGTGGACGGCAAGGTGGTGGCCCAGCGCCACAATGAGCGGGAGGCCACGGGGGATCCCACCGCCCATGCCGAGGTCCTGGCCCTCCGGGACGCCGCANCCGCCGTTGGCTCCTGGCGGCTGTCCGAAGCNACGCTGGTCGTCACCCTCGAACCGTGCCCAATGTGTGCCGGCGCCGCCTGGGCGTCCCGNNTNGGCCATGTGATCTGGGGAGCGNCCAACGACGATGCGGGAGCCATGGGCAGCCTCTACAACCTGGCCGCAGACCCCCGCCTCAACTACGAATACCCAGTGACGACCGGGGTANTGGCTAGGGAGTGTGGAAAACTGCTCGTCGACTTCTTCGCCAACCGACGTTGAACATCAGGCCTCGATCCTGACCCAGGTCCCCGCCAGGCCTGACGACCCCCGGTTGGCCGGTAGATGACGCCTCAGTAGCCTCGTCGGCGGAAGGTTGCCAGAGCGGACGAATGGGGCGGCCTCGAAAGCCGTTGTGGCCTCCGGGTCACCGTGGGTTCGAATCCCACACCTTCCGCCAGNAGTCAGGAATGCAGGTCTGAGAGACCCGGGAACGATTCTGCAACCTGTCGNGAATCTTTCTCGTGACGATCACCGAACGTTGGTGGGATTAGAAAGGGCGATCCAGATCGCTTCTTCATGTGACCACTCGGCCAACCAGAGCGTGTCGCGAGCATCAGCCTTTTCAGGACCAATCGAGTTGTATGGCTGAGCAGTAATCGAGAATGTACCGAGAGACTCAGCCGCTTCCCTGAACGAATCATTGGTGAGGTCCGGACCGGCNGCCGTTGCGATATAGCGGAACAGTTCGAAGGACTTGCAGACATTCATGGATCCGGCCCAATAGTTCGTCTGACCTGGCTCGAGGAGNTCCGGGGAGAGAACCTCCAAACCGAGAGCAGGTTCGATGATCGACATGCACTCGGCGGTGTTCGCATCCTCCGATGATTCGAANGCCTTGTTGGTCAGTAACTGACCGGCGCTCTCGATTCCTTCTGGCGGAGTATCCATCCAACTATTGGTGGAGTCACCGTTCANGATGAGCACGGTGAACTCATCACCCAGCCGGAACAGGTACTCCATCGCATAGTTGGCCTCGCCAACAAAGANGATCGTGGATACAGCCTCTGAGCGGGCTCGCTCAAGCANGACCTCAAGAAAGGCNATAGTGGCCGTNTCGTCACCGGTNTTNGTGTTTGCAACNCTGATCGGCACCTGCATGCCNGCTTCNGTCAGTGCCGCNTTGGTGTCGNCCATGATCGCTTCGTACTCGNCATTGGCGCCGAAGATCATGATCGGTCCTANGTCCTCNAGACGCCCCGTNTCANNGAGGAGGTTGACNAATGCCCTACCCCTCCTCCCGAGACTGATGTCGTAAGAGATCCATGGTGCAGTTGATTCTGCAAGTTGTTCNGGTGTTGGCTTGCCCCCNATCAAGATCGTGTCGTATGTCCCCGGGAAACAAAGGTTCGTACTCTCGGCACCAGGTCCAGCAAAGCCATTGAGGACAACAAACACCCTGTGGTCCTCAGCTAACTCGACGCACGTCGCCTCGGCCGAAACCGGGCCCACCGGCAGGAAATGGCTGTGGACTAGTTCGATCATGCGACCATGAATGCCACCGGTGGAATTGATATGTGCCACATAGGCGTCCACCATGTCGTCATAGTTGGCATAGGGCAATGGAATGCCGTAGGTCTCCGTGAACTCCTCGAAGTCGATCGAGGCAAACCCGACCTTGATGGTCTCGGCGGTCACACCACGGAAAGAATCGGTGAGAACGACCGGCGCCTCGGTGGTCGTCGTGGTCGTNTCTGCCGGNGCCTCTGTGGTGGTCGTTGCGTCTAGCGGCTCGTCTGGTGACTCTGTGGTCGCCGGAACTGCCGTCGTGGTCGACGCGACCGTCGTCGTCACATCCAGTGGCTCATCCGACAGCTCTGTGGTCACCGGAACTGCCGTCGTGGTCGACGCGACCGTCGTCGCTGCAGCAGTGGTCGGTGNCGGTTCCGCCCCGTCGCTGNCAGCACCACCGCAGGCGCCCGCCATCATGGCCANTGCCACCGAAACGGCAAGTGTCCAACGGTNCGGGTTTCCTCTAGCCATGATNCCCCCAGACTGGGTCCTCGTCCACCAGCGACCCGCTGGGACGCCATCCGTCGTCAAACCGTAGGCGCTTGCAGGTGNTGTCGTCATCCCAAGCAACCGCTCGGTNAGCNCTCCCCGGGNGACAGTTGGGAAAAGAGAACAAGCAAACGGTCTTCTCTGTCCGCTGAGCCGCAACATCGACCCGTCTAACCGACTCACGCAACGCTTCCCAATCGGTCAAGAAGCACTTCCACCAGGTGATCGACAGTGGTCGATGGTTCCGGTAACAGGGTGAGTCGACCGTCGCGTACCAGTGCCGCGTACCCGGTCGTGATGGCTAGTTGTAGGCGGACCCAGTGAACCCGATCCTCGAGATCAAGGCCCAGCGAGGTCAGCACGGTCTGAAGTGGTCCGCCGGCTCGTTCGATTGACGCCACCAGTTCCAGATCATTACCTGGTGGGTGGACCGTGGCCTCGGACCGGCCCGGGTGAGCCAACGCGTAATCCAACTGCGTTCGGACGATGGCCTCCACCGCGTCTCGTCCCGACCGGCCAACTGCCGCTGCCGTAACAAGAGCGGCCAACTCGTCGAGGCACAAAAGCGCTAACAGGCGACGCAGTCCGGCGGTCCCGTCTAAGTGGGCGTAGAGAGACTGGCTGCGAATACCCAGTCGTTTGGCCACAGCTGAAGGTCGAACCGCTTCGAGACGACCAGCTTCGTCCAGCATCGCCAGCGCAGCCTCGGCCAACTGTTCTGACGTGACCCCCCGGCGCGCCGCCATAACCGTCGATTCAACCCCCTGTTGCCGACTCTGTCAACATCTGTCAGACTTATGTCTAATGACTGTAGACAGCGTAGACGACCCAACCTCCGTCCTGCTTCAGGTCGACGACGGTGTCGACCTAGTGGACGCGCTAACCGAACACGGCTGGGGCGACGGCCTCCCCGTGGTCGCCCCCACCCCCGAGCGGGTCGACGCCATGCTGGCCGGCTACCCAGACCATGACCCCGACGAGGTCATCGCTATCCTGCCACCGCGCTTTGGCGAGGCCACTCGGCGAACCCTGGCTATCAACGCCATCATGGCCGGCTGTCGGCCCGAACACCTCCCCGTCTTGGAGGCTGCAGTCCGGGCACTGGCCCATCCCGAGCTGAACCTTCGAGGAGTGAACGCGACCACCCACTGCGTCGCCCCCCTGGTCGTCGTTCACGGGGAGGTAGCCCGAACCGCCGGCTACCACGGCGGTCTCGGGGCCTTCGGCCCGTGTAACCGGGCCAACGCCACCACCGGTCGGGCCGTGCGCTTGGTACTCCTCCATGTAGCCGGGGCCACGCCCGGCGACGGCGACGCCTCCACTCAGGGCAGTCCAGCCAAATACGGATACTGCGTAGCTGAGAACTCGGAGGCGTCACCATGGCCGGCCTACCCGACCACCGTGGGCGTCAACGCGTTATCGGCGGTAACCATCCACTGCGGCGAAGCCCCCCACAACGTGCACGACATGGAATCTGATAACCCGGCCCGCATCCTCGACAAAGTGGCTTCGGCCATGGCCACCACAGCCCAGAACAACGCCTGCATAAGCCAAGGCGAATACCTGGTGGCCCTNTGCCCCGAACATGCCGCCACCTGTGCTGANGCNGGTTGGTCCCGGCGGGACGTNACGTCNTACCTGTTCGAGCNGGCNCGCCTCCCGGCCGNTGAGCTACGGCGGGCATTNGCACTCCGCGCNTGGGCCCCGTGGATGGATCNGCTNGAGGACGATGCGCCGACACCCATGACCGAACACCCNGACAACATANGAGTCATGGTGGTGGGCGGACCCGGTAANCACAGTTCGGTAATTCCGAGTTGGGGCATGACCCGCAGCGTGACCCTGCCCATCCTTTCAGAGAGNACCCGTNCAGGAACAGGTCTCGAACCGTGCTGATCCACCGGCCCGACGGCGACGTGGCCACGCCCCCAGCCCAACGGGCCCCTTCTCCNGCAGTCCTGNCTGGACGCCGTATCGGCATCCTGGACAACCGAAAGCCCAACGCCGACATCCTGCTCGANCACCTGGCCGATCGGCTCTCNGAGCGCACCGGAGCCACCGTGGTCCACACGGCAACCAAGAACGCCGCTATCCCCTGTGAGGATCAGGTTCTCGGCCTACTGGCCGAGGAGGTCGACGTGATCCTCACCGGCACCGCTGATTGAGGAAGTTGCACGTCGTGGAGTGTCCACGACTCCGTGAAGCTCGAGGCGGCTGGNCGACCCACCGTCCTGGTGGCGACNGAGGCCCTTCGNAAACTAACTGACCAGACAGCCCANGACCTCGGCCTNNNCGACCTACGGGTGGTCTCAGTGGCCCATCCGATCGGAGGTGTCGACCCTGACGAGATCCGGCGGCGNGCCGATGGCGTGGTCGACGAGGTACTGGCGNTNCTCACCAACACCACGGGAGGAAACNCATGACCATCACCATCGACCATGGTGGNCGACGTGCACTGGTCACAGGTGCCGGTGCCGGCATCGGACGAGAGATCGNCCGCTGGCTCGCGCGCGCCGGGGCCGACGTGGCCATCAACGACCTGGTGCCAGAGCGGGCGGAGGCNGTCGCTGCNGAAATCAATNCCGAAGNNGGGACGTCAAGCAGTTCGGGCCGAGCAGTGGCNGTGCCTGCCGACTGNCGGGACGACGCGGCCGTGGACTCCCTGGTGNCCACCACCGTCAACCANNTAGGCGGGCTGGACCTCGCCGTNAANAACGTAGGNATGCTGCCNCCAGGACGACGACCACAGCCCTTCGTCGCCAACCGGGCCGACGACTGGCGCGACATCGTCGACCAGAACTTGGTCGTNGCTGCCCTGTGTGGCCGCGCCGAGGCCGAGGCCATGCTGNAGGCNGGNACCAACGGATCGATCCTGTTCGTGACATCGGGAGAAACCACCCGACCCGCGCCCTACAACGCCGTCTACGCCGCGGCGAANGCCGCCATCAACCACCTGGTGACCACCATGGCCGTCGAGTTGGGTCCGAACGGGATCCGGGTGAACGCCATGGCCCCCGGGACCACACTCACCGAAATGGTGGCTCCCGCGTTCACCGAGGAACGGGTGACCGCTCTGGTGGCCTCCACGCCTCTGCGGCGTATGGTCGAACACGACGAGTTGGCCCGACTGGCAGTGTTCCTCACCAGTGACCTTGCCAGGTGTATCACTGGACAGTTCGTGCTGGCTGATGCAGGGGCGTTCCTGTCGCGTAGTCGTCCGGCCAACGACGAGGGCCTGGTCAACCCCCTGGTGGGCTCCAACGCCAGTTGAGTTGAGACGGGTACCCCCAGTCCACCGGTCGGGGAATCAGAGTCCCATCTGGTGGTGAGGTGGGAGATCCCGACGGTCGATGGCGTCGGCCCGACGGTGAAGCAGGTCGATGGTGGTATCAAGGTCCCGAGCGATCACGTACTGGCGTTGTGACGCGCACTCCACTACCCACCGACCCATCTCGTCAAGGTCAGCCACCTTGACCTCNCGNCCCGCCTNNTCCAGGAGNTCCTTCATCTGGGTAAAGGTCATCGATGTCCGACCAGTGCCCCCCCGCACCCGTTCCAGTTCCGTCGGACGGTTCCGGTAGGAAGTAAACAGGCCCGTGTCCATGAGGCCNCCCGACGGGTAGAAGACCGACGCCCCGACCACTTCGGAGTCCTCGGCCAGTTGGTGAGCCAGAGCCTCNGTCAGACAACTAACCGCTGCCTTGGACGATGCGTATACCGCGGCGTTGGGAACCGGGGCAAAGCCCCCNTCNCCGGATGACGTGTTCACCACGTGGCCGGGCTCACCNGACTCGAGCATCCNTCCCACAAACGACATGACNCCATTGGCCACACCGAAAACNTTCACCGAGTAGCACCAACGCCAGTCGTTGGGCTCGTGGGTCCACATGCGTCCACCACCGCCTGAGCCCACGCCAGCGTTGTTGAACAGCANGTTGCAGCGACCGTNTGTGGCGTAGACGTGGTCGGCCAGNGCGTCAGTGGACGCGTCGTCAATGACGTTAGTAACCACGCCGGTGATCCGGCCGGGGTGATTCGCCGATAGAGCGGCCACCGTCGTGTCCAGCACGTCTTGTTCTATGTCGGCCACCACCACGGTGGCACCGGCCTCCAGTAGGCCACGGACGATGCCCCTACCGATGCCGTTGGCTCCACCAGTGACGACGGCGACCGAGTCGGCGACCTCCAGCGGCGTCAGGTCACTCATGCCACCTGCACCTGATTCTGGGGCGCCATCCCCGGACAGCCCTTGGCGGTCTCGGGGACGTCGCCATAGGCGATGCCCGACGCCACGTGGGCCTTGGTCGGGCAGTGCTGGTCAGCCAGGGCCTGCAGGGCCGCAACGTCGAACCGGTACAGCCTCGCCGCATTGGTCGTCAGGACCTGCGTGGCCTCGTCGACGGTCATCTCACCGAACGTGAGTCGTAGGTGCTCATCGGTATTGGGGTGGGAGCCCTCGGTATGGGGATAGTCCGATCCCCACATGACCTTGTCGGCACCGATCTGGCGCACCACCGAGGTCTCGGTGGGTCGCAGGAAGCTGGCGCCCACGTGGCACTGGCGCTGCCAGTACTCCGACGGGGTGAGCGACATCTCGGCGACGGCCGCACCGCCGAAGATGGCCTCCGATCCGTACTTGGAGTTCTTCATCCGGTCGTAGAAGTCGTCTAGACGGGCCAGCGTCTCGGGTACCCAAGCCGTCCCGGTCTCGGTGTTTACCCACTGCAGGTCCGGATGGCGCTCGAACACGCCCGAGAACATGAGGTGCCATAGGGCCCGCTGGCTCCACCAGGTCACCTCCAGCATGAACATGGCCAACGAGGCCGGGAAGTGGTTCCCGAAGTTGGGGGTGGCCCCGCCCGAGTGATGATTCAGAGGCATGCCACACGCTTCGGCAGCCGCCCAGATGGGTCGGTAGGCCTTCGAGTACAGCGGCTCAAACGGCGAGTCGGGCGGAGTGCCGGGAACCAGAACCCCGCCGCGCAGNTCNTTCTCTGCCGCCCACTCGATCTCGGCNACCGAACCCTCGACGTCNCCCGGAAAGATCTGGGCTATGCCNGCCCTCCGTTCNGGTGCCTCGGATACGAAGTCCAGCAGCCACCGGTTGTGGGCCCTCAGGCCGGCCCACCGATGGCCGTAGTTATCGCTGTAGGCGGGGGCCTCGAACTGGCTAGCCGCGGCCGGGGCAAAGGGCGGNTGGGNATTNGGGAANAGCACCGCNGCCACCACNCCGTCGGCCTCCTGCTCGCGCAGACGCCGGTCGGAGTCGTAGTTGCGGTTCCCATCGACGGTTGGGTCGCCGTCGACTCCCACGTTCAGCGGTGAACGCTCGGCGTCCTTGAACACCTCAGCAGTCCGCCGCTGACCCTCCTCGATACTGCGGGCCCAGTCGTCAAAGTCCTCGTGGTACCGCTTCTCGAGGTACTCCTTGTAGTCCCANAGGGCGGCACCNCAGTGGGTATCCGCCGAGATGACCACGTGGTGGCCGGACTCGTTCGACTCCNTGTTGCTCTGCTCGGACACTGTTCGTCCTCCGTTTCCCTACTCGTCCCGGTACCTGTACCGGGGTGCCAGTCTCAGAACTCCCGTCTTAGGCGTACTGCATCTCGCAGCCGTACTCGTCCAGCCACCAACGGGCGGTNCGGGTGGCGTCAGGAGCAGTGCGCAGATCCGGCGATTGTCCCATCTCTGCTGGGGTTGGGCCGATCCGATCGGCGACGGCCTGCAGGCCGACCTCATCCAAGCCATAGCAGTCAACCGCATTCAGGCCCAGCAGACGACGGGTGTCCTCAATGGTCGCATCCTGAAAGTCATTCTTCAGGCGGGCCCGAGTGTTGGGCCACGACCCCTCGGGGTGGGGGTAGTCGGTCCCCCACATGAGGGCATCGATACCGTTGACGTGGCGACGGCGAACCTCCTCGCGGGACATGGTCGAGGCNCCGATNAACACGTTGTCACCGAAGTACTCCGACGGCAGGCGGGAGATCAGGCCCTTCATCCGGGAACCCATCTTCTTNACCTTAAAACTGGCACCGAAGTTCACGTCGGCCTTCCACAGCAGGTCGCCCACCCAGAAAGACCCACACTCCACCACGGCGTAGCGCAGGTTCGGGAACTTGTCGAACTTCCCTGAGAAGAGGAGCTGCCAGAGAATCCGATGGGTCCAGAACGGGACCTCACTGATGTACATGGCCACGTTGTCGCCGTAGGCGTCGAAGTCGGCCTCACCCGAATGGGTGTGGACCNCCAGGCCGGCATCGGCGCACGCCGCCCAGAAGCGGTCGTAATGNTCCGAGCCGTAGGGCGGGTGGCCGTGCCACAGGGTGGGAACCATTACGCCNCGGATACCAGGCTTGCCGGCCANTGCCTCGACCTCCCTNACTGCTTCNTCTACGTCGTGGACCACGGGTACCAGCGCTACGCCAGCCCGACGTACCGGGTCGGTGGCGCAGAACTCCTCCAGCCAGCGGTTGTGGGCCCGGGCGCCGCCAAAGGCCTGACGAGGATCGGTGATCTGTCCGGCGGCCAGGCCGGCCCCGAATGGTGGCGACTCCTGCCCCGTGACGGCATCGCCATCNGCNAAGATGACCTCACCGGCCACNCCGTCAGCATCCANCACGGGGTCACGNACCTCAGGGTCGTAGGCCCCCTGTAGGCCCCACTCGTTCTCGCCCTCCCACTGGTTGACGAACTCGGAGTTGAGTTCCTCGGCAACGCGACGGTGCTCGTGGCGCTCAGCAACGTAATCGTCGAACTCGGCGTGGAGTGCCGAGTCCAGATAGGGCCGGTACTCCTCGCACTTCAAGCCGGCGTGTGTATCCGACGAGACGATGACATACGGCTCGCCGCCAGTGCTGACTTCCCGTTCCATGGTGTGCTCCCCCGGGTCGTACCCGTNNGTGGATAGCCATCTCGTTCTTGGACAGCGTTACATGATCTCTTGTACACTGTTGCAGAGAATCCATACCGCAGCAACCCGGGCGACCCCACGAGGAGATCCGACAATGTGGAGAGCCAATGGCCACATGTGACGAGATCCTGGACAGGGCTCTGGNACTCGTCGAAGCCGAGGGCGCCGAGGCTCTAACCATGCGACGACTAGCCGGCGAGTTGGGGGTGGCCACCACCACCATCTACTGGCACGTCGGCAACCGGGACGACCTCGTCACGGCAGTGGTCCGGCGCCACGGGGAGCAGATGGCCCGTACCCCTGTCAACGGTGACACCGCCCGGGACCGGGTACTCGACGTAGCCCGTCTCATCTGGCGTACCTCGCTTGAGCACCGCGAGGTCACCCGACTGGCTGCGGCCCACGGTGCATCCACCCTGCAGGCCAGGGAACTGGAGTTGGCCATGGCCCGCGAACTCCAGACGGCGGGCGTGGTCGGCACNGCGGCACGCGATGCCATGCGAGCTATCACCGCCTGCGTGGGNGGCTTTCTGGTNGTNGCCCTGCGGAACGACCAGACNCCNGAGGCCCTNCGCCGNACNACCGTGCTGGCCGACCACAACGCCGATGACGGGGACCTGNACCCGACCACTCGCGCGGCACTGGCNGAACCAGCCGACCTCCCAGCGGTGTTNGAGTCGACGTTGCAAGCCGTCGTGGAATCGATTGTCCCCGCCGANCTNTCAGCCAACGCGTACCTCTGAGGCCGTCCGGGCCAGAACCCGGCTAGGCGTCGTAGCGATACGCCGAGGCCTGCGGCTTCACCGGACGGGCCATCCACAGCGGGCGCCGGAGGTTGCCCGGACCGGGCCCGGGTCGGGTCTTGGCCAGCCACTCCTCAAAGATCCGGTGCGACGCATCGGTGTCGACTACTACGTCGCCGTAAGCGTCGCCCGGCTCGGCTGGTCCTACAGTGACCCGCTGTAACCAACAATGCATGCCGCTGACCGGATCGGGCTGTACCGGGAAGGTNAGATTCTGGTGTACACCGGTGTCGGTCCACCAGATAAGACCGGTATCGGGTTCATCACTTTCNTACGGCTCCTGNCCGTGATCTCGCCGCAANCGCCANCGTCCGTCGTCATCCCTCTCNATGGATGCCTTACCGGCCCCCCACGANCGGGCATCGCCCTCCTCGAGGCGCCACCGACCCATGTGGTGACTAGCCGCCACTACCCCAGGGCGGATCCCCTCGGTTCGCCACGACTGGATGACGAAGTGGCCCGTCCGCGTCGTGATACGAACTAGCCCATTCTCGTCGATGCCCAACTGCTCGGCGTCACTCGGGTGCAGCCACAGTGGATGTCGATGGCTGATCTCGTTCAACCACTGGCTGTTGGATGACCGAGTATGGATGAGTGTCGGTATGCGGAAGGTCGGCACCAGGATGCGNTCACCGGCCGTCATGTCCAGGTCCTCCCAGTGGACCTGGCTCTTGATAAACACTGGCATTGAGTACTCGGGCCANCCCCAGTCCCGAACAGTCTCCGAGAAGAACTCCAGCTTCTTGGACGGCGTGGGGAAGCCAAACCGGGCCTGCCCGTCGATGTCCACTGCNGGTGACCCATCGCCGATGAAAGGCATGTGGCCCGTNATCTCGTCNAGCGAGTCGTGTGAACCAGCCGTACCNGGCCGACGCCACACACCCCCCCCGTCGCGGACCGCNCCGACCAGATCNGTCTCGGANACCTCCCGNTCNTNTACCTGCTGCTGGTCCCCNGGCAAGGCNAACGCCCCCTTNCGGCGCATGTATTCCANCGGGGTCAACCCCTCGGCAGCAGCCGCCTCAGGCAGCCCGGGCACCGAACCCTCGAACANCATCGTGTAGTACTCATCCATGGTGAGTGGCGTGCCCGGTCGTTCACGGCTCTCGAACTGCTGGCGGATGCCCAGCGCACCATCGGGATCAATGCGCCACGACAGGTCGATCCAGAACTCCTGCTCTTCCCAAACCTCACCTGGGTTGGCCTCGTATGAGCGCTCAAAGGTCTCCCCATCCATCTCGCGGTGGCGGCGGGCCACCGGTTGGCGAAAACCGATCCAACGACCGTTGTGGGTCTCGAAGCTGGCCACGTCGTGGCGCTCCGAGGCGACGCCCATNGGAAGCACATAGTCAGCAAACCACGCTGACTCATTCCACGTCGGGGTCAANGCCACGTGGCAGCCAATTAGGTTCGAGTCNCGCAANACCTCCATCCAAGTGAACCCATCGGGGTTGGTCCACATTGGGTTGTAGACCCGGGTGAAGTAGGTATCGATGCGACCCCGACCGGCTTTGAGGAAGTGGGGCAGCAGAATCGACATCTCATGGTGGGTGAGCGGGTATTCAATCGGCCACTGCATCTCGTTCCAGCGGGCCTGGGGCTCCGGATGCATGGGGGTGTCCGGGATGAACTTGTTCCACCCGTTGGCGTTGGTACCCCCCTCAGTGCCCACCGAGCCAGTNAGCACGTTCAGGAACTGCAGNCANCGTGCCACCATCCAGCCACCCTCGTTCCCNGCCGATGAGGCCCGCCACGTGTGCGAGGCGAACCGGCCGAGCCCNNNACCNACCACCCGAGCCACCTCTAGGACCTGNTCCTCCTCAAGGCCGCACACCCGGGCCGCCTCGACTGGGGTGTACTCGGCATACTGGTCGATAAGAGCTTGGCGAACATTGGAGAACGTTGGCTCTAGATCAGGCCGGGCCTCCCGGAGGAACGTCTCCCAGTTCACCCACCGCTCGAAGAACTTGGCATCCCAGGTGTTCTCGACCAGTAATAGACGGACGATGGCCAACAGGAGGAACGCCTCGGTACCCGGCCACGGCGACAGCCAGTGGTCGGCCTTGGCCGCCGTATTGGACAGGCGGGGATCCACGCAGACCACCGTGGCGCCGTTCTGCTGGCCCTCAATAATCCGCTGGGCGTGCGGGTTGAAGTAGTGGCCGGCCTCGAGGTGCGATGAGATAAGAAATATGACCTTGGCGTTGGCGAAGTCGGCCGACGGGCGGTCGAAGCCCATCCACGAGGCGTAGCCGACTCGGGCGCCGCTGGAGCAGATGTTGGTGTGGCTGTTNTGCCCNTCGATCCCCCAACTGTGAAGCACCCGCTCCATGTAGCTGTCGTCGCCCATTCGACCCACGTGGTACATCACTTCGTGATGGCGATCCTCGCGGAAGGCCGTGCNGATCCGCTCGCCGATCTCGACAAGTGCCTGATCCCAAGTGATCCGCTCCCAGAGGCCCTCGCCCCGGTCGCCCACCCGTTTCATGGGGTACAGGATCCGCTCCGGATCATCAACCTGATTGATGGTGGCCGGGCCCTTGGCGCAATTACGTCCTCGACTAGCTGGATGCACTGGGTTGCCCTCGAACTTGGTGATCTTCCCGGTGGCCTTGTCGACCCAGGCAAGCAGGCCGCAGTTGGCCTCACAGTTGAAGCAGGTGGTGGGCACCAGTCGGTGGGAACGCCGCACCTTGGTGGGCCAGGCGGCGGGGTCGAGGGACTCGACATGGTCCCAAGACCCCTCAGGTGGATAGGCCGACAGGGTCTCAGTCATCGGTGCTCCGAGGGGTCTAGTAGCGGGCAGCTACGAGAGGGGGACGGACTGGCCGGCCCGGACGTAGGCGTCCTCATAGGCGAACAGGCCGTACAAGGCAGCCAGAGGGACGATGGGTTGAACAGGGCCGGTCCAGTCGAACACGATCTCGCCGAACACAATGTCGAGACCCAAGAACAGCAGTGAGAAGGCCATGCAGAACAGCCACTCGCGCCATCGCTTCCGCTGGGCACCGTGGCGGAGGTCCGCAATAGCCATGGTGACGTGGCGACTATGCCTACCCCGGACCTCTAAGCCCACGAGGGCGGCGTTGGCCACCAGACCAGTAAGGAATACCCACTTCACCGAACCATGCGATGGCACGTCGAGGAACTGGTCGAGCAGCGACCACGACGCCCCACCGGCCATCACNGCCTGGGCCAGCAGCATCGGCAGCAGCAGCGACTCCTGCCAGAGGTCACGACCCTCGCACTGGCCGAACAAGAACGCCGTGTAGCCCGCGGTACCTAGCGCCAANAGCACCGTCGGAACCACGAGCACCGGCANCGCACCACCGACATNGGCCAGCCCNGCTANCCACCACATNGCCAGNCAGGTCGCNAAGGCTCCCAACACCCAGGCCCCCCTAACCAACCATGAGGANGAATTGCCTNTTGTCAGTAGGAACCAGAANCGCTTCGGCTGCTTGAGGTCGAACACCAGNAGCANGCCTGTGGCTACCAGGAACACGCCGGCCACCAACGGGGGGACGATCCCCACCACCGACTGCTCGTCGCCGTGGCCCATCAGNACCAGCANCGACGCCANGAGCATCACCCCGGCNGCGATGGCCTTGGTNACTAGGTAGCCCGACACCATCGAACCCCAGACCGGTGGGTGCTGAGTGGTGTAGGTCGTCCGCGCCATGGCCTCGCCGTCGCCCCTCGTGGGTGCGGCGCTCACGGCCACCGGTGTGGGCGTGGAGTGGCCAGAGGTGATGTCGGCCCAGATCAGCCCGTCTTCGGCGATAGCAGAGGCCAACGGATCCAACGAAGAGGCAGTGGCCCCCTTGTAGACCACCTTCGGTCGGGTGTTCTGCTCCGGAGACCGAACCAAGCCACCGTCGGCATGCAGTCGGCTGATCTCACTGTCCGGATCGTCGAGATCGCCCACCCGGATGGCCTGAGTCGGNCAGACCACCACGCACGATGGTTCAAGGCCGTCGTCGATGCGGTGATTGCAGAAGTTGCACTTGTGGGCTGTCTTCGTCTCGGGGTTGAGGTAGATGGCGTCGTACGGGCAGGCGTTCATACACGCNTTGCAACCGATGCAGTCATCATCNTGGAAATCAACCACACCGTTGTCNGCGCGATACAAAGCCGANGTCGGACAGATGGTCATGCATGGAGCGTCGTCNCAGTGNTTGCACCGCATGACCGAGAACAGCCGGTCGGTNTCGGGGTGAGTGCCCGTCTCGACGTACTTGAGCCAGGTGCGGTTGACGCCCAACGGCACGTCNTGCTCNCTCTTACACGCAACGGTGCAGGCGTGGCAGCCAATGCAACTGCCGGAGTCCAGGACAAATCCGAGGCGAGTCACGGGTCGTCCTTCCTCAGATGGTCTCGTGTACGGGGTGACAGGCCGGATCAGGTGGCAACCGGGGCCATCTGTTGGATGCCGGCGCACAGTAGGTCGACCATCCGATGGAAACTGTCGTCGAGGTCGACCGGGTGGGGATGACCGTCACCCGACTCAAGGTGGGCAAAACCGTGGAAGGCACTGCGCATGGACCGGGCGGCGTGCACCCGATCGTCTTCNGATAGCCCGTATGCGGTCAACGCCTGACCCAGCACGGCCACCACGCGCTCGACGGCGGCCTCCAGTTCATCGTCGCCGGCACAGGCGAATCGGTCGGTGGCCGCGTAGAGGCCCGGGTGGTCCTGCACCATGGCACGCCAAGCGAGGCCCATGGCCCGCACCGCGTCATCGCCGGCAAGGCCCACGGCCGCCTCGGACAAGCGCTCGGCCAGAATCTCCCGGCCCCTCAGGCCCAGAGCCCGGATCAGCCCGTCATAACTGTCCACGTGGCGATACAGAGCGGGCTGTCGAACCCCGAGGCGCTCGGCCACCCGGGTAAGGGTGACGACGTCCAGTCCCTCGGTATCAGCCAGAACCGCCGCCGATAACACGACCTGGTCAGTGTCCAGGGTCCGGCGGATCATGGCTCGATCCTAGTGTTAGAGACTCTCACGTTCCAGTTAGGGATCACTTCCTCACCAGACCACCAAGCCCGCTCCGAGCGTCACCATCACGGCGCCCCACATGGCACGGGGACCGAGGGACTCCCGGGCAATAAGAACCCCAAGGACTACCGATACCTGCCGGAGTCCCGACACCTGCCCAGCTTGAGCCTGCTGAAAGGCCAACAGCACCAGCCCGTAGGCCCCACCCTGTCCAAGGCCCACAACCACCGACTCACTAAGCACCGGCCGGAGTCGGGCCATTGCCGGTCGGCGCACGGCCAGGACACCAAGTGAGCTCAGGACCATGACCACCGACAGGTATCCCATGGCCCCCGTGAGGTCGACCGAGTGGGCGTCGATCAACGAGTAGGACACCGTGCACAGCCCGGTCACCGCAGCCAGCACCACGGCCCGCTTCTCCCGACGTTGCGTCCCCAGTCCAGCAAGGGAGAGCAGACCAAAGACCAAAACAACCAGACCGACCACTGTGGCCAGCGAGGGGGTCTCGTCCAGCAGCAGCCATCCTCCGAGGCCGGTCAGCAATGGTGCCGTGCCGCGCGCGATCGGATAGGCCACGCCAAGGCTCCCGGCCCGGTACGCCGATCCCAGCAGGCCCATGTACAGGCCCTGGGAAACCGACGAGGCAAGCACCCAGCCCAACACCTCGCCCGGGGGATCGACCACGGCAGCCGGGACCAGCACGATGCCCACGAACAAGTAGGCCATCGCGATGACGACCTCGGGGTCGCTACCCCGATGGAGACGGGTATTCCATCCGGCATGCAGGACCGTGGAAGCCAGCACCAGCAGGACTGCCGACAGGGGCAAGGTCGGTTCTCCTGTCCCGCAGACTCAGGAGTCGGCGCGCTGACGAGCCCGGACCTGAAGCCCGGCGATGACAGACACGTCCACGATGTCAGCCGCCGAACAACCCCTTGACAGGTCGTGCAGCACGCCATCTAGACCTTGGAGCAACGGTCCGTAGGCCCGGGCACCACCCAGGCGCTCGGTCACCTTGTAGGCGATGTTGCCGCTGTCCAGATCGGGGAATACGAGTACGTCGGCCGCACCGGCGACAGGTGATGCCGGCGCCTTGGCGGCAGCCACGGCGGGCACCATCGCCGCGTCGAACTGCAGTTCTCCGTCCACTACCAAGTCTGGACGGGCCTCGATCAGTCGCCGGGTGGCTTCACGTACCTTGTCCACCCGCGGGTGCTCGGCACTGCCATGGGTGGAGAACGAGAGCATGGCCACCCGCGGCGCGACCGACCCGGCACCCGCCAAAGCCCTCCAGGTGTCGGCCGTCGAGGCCGCAATAGCGGCCAACTGCAACTCGTCGGGATCAGGGACCACACCGCAGTCGCCGTAGGCCACCGTCCGTCCGTCGGCCAGCACCATCAGGAAGCAGCTGGATACCAGGTCAACGCCCGAAGCTACTCCCAAAACCTTCAAACCGACCCTCAAGACATCGGCCGTGGGTCGCGACGCCCCGGCCACTGCGGCGTCGGCCGCCCCGGATCGGACTAGGACAGTGGCCGCCACCACCGGGTCGGCCACGTCAAAGCCGGCGGCTTCGGCACGAGCGATGGCCTCAGACTGGTTCTCATCGCCTCGATCCACGATGGGGTGAACGGGCTGCACGAGGCCCTCGTCGACCAACTGGATAGCAGCAAAGTCGGCCCGAGGATCGCCCAGGTCGGCTAGCACTACTCGAGCCGGATCGGCGGCGGCCCTCTGGTACCAATCGGCGACGATCGCCGGGACCCGGTCTCCTATGGCGTCGGTCATGTGGATCGCCCCACTGGTGAAATCAACCCTTGCCTCACCACGGGATCAGGCGCCGTTCCAAGAACCGCATGATGAGGTCCATGGTCACACCAATGACCCCAATGATGATCGACAAGACCACGATGTCCATTCCGAAGAACTTGGAAGCGGCGAAGATCATGGCACCCAGGCCTTTGGTGGTGCCGGTGAACTCAGCGACCACCAGCGCTCCCCAGCACACGCCAAGGACGACACACATGCCGGTGAAGATGTCGGGCAGGGCGTTGAGCGCCAACCGCTGGCAGATCCTGCCCCGCTCTGGATCAGGATCGACGATGGGATCGCCGCCCAAGGTCACCGAACTCGAGGTGGGAGTGAGAAATCCGGCGATGGTGTTGAGCAGTGTCGTCTTGCCGCACCCTGACGGTCCAAGGAGCGTCAGGAGTCGACCAGCCTCGGGGTCGAACGAAACGTCATGCAGGGACTGGGCTGATCCGCCCTTCGGCAACTCGTAGACCATGCCCAGTCCCTCGACCGAAAGATCCTTCACGATTCGATTCTCCCTCGGCCCTGGGCCGCTACCCCGCTCCGATTGGTCTAGTCGTTCACGTCCAGCCACTCATCGACCCGACCGGCCACACGGTCTACCCGGGCCACCAGATCGTCGATGACTACCCGGTCGGCAATCAGTGGCGGCGAGATGGTCAGACCGGTGTAGCCCCGGTCGTCGGGACGTACCGTCATCCGCTCCTCACGGACGAAGGAACCCAGCACACCGCTTCGGAGGCCGGCCTGCTGGGTGGGGCTGAGGTCCTGATCTTCAACCGCGTCGGCACACAGGTCCACGGCGTAGAAGTAGCCGGTGCCCCGTACCTCACGGACCGAATGGTGGGCATCGCCCATGGCCTGCAGTTGGTCAGAGAAATAGCCCTCGTTGTCCAAGACATGCTGCATGATGCCCTCGTCACGCATAGCCGACATGTTGGCCACGGCCACCGCGGTGGCCACCGGGTGCCCACCGAACGTCGACCCGTGCACGTAGGACCCCATGGACGAATTGAACAGCTCCTCGACTAGTGGGCCGCGGATGACCACACCACCCAGAGGCTGGTAGGCCGAGGTGACGCCCTTGGCGAAGGTGATCATGTCCGGCACCACGCCCATGCGTTCGCTAGCGAACCAGTGCCCGAACCGGCCGAACGAACAGATGACCTCGTCGGCCACCAAGAGCACGCCGTACCGGTCACAGATGCGGCGCAGTTCCTGCCAGTAGCCGATCGGTGGAACGAGGGCCCCGCCCCCATTCTGAATCGGCTCAGCAATGATCATGGACACCGTCTCAGGCCCCTCAGCCAGGATCATGTCCTCGATTGCCTGCACACATGACAGTTCGGCGACCGGGGTACCGACTGGCGACGTGCACTGGCGAGTGTTGGNGCCNTGGCGGGTGCCGTCCCACAGGATGGGCAAATACGGGTCTCGACAGTGGGGAATNCCNGTAACAGAGAGCGCCCCNAGGGTNGTGCCGTGGTATGCCCAGTTACGGGAAATGACCTTGTACCTACCCTCTTCGCCCCGGGCCAGGTGGTAGTTACGGGCAAACTTGATGGCTGACTCGACGGCCTCCGAACCCGAACTAACGAAGAAGGTCTCGCTCAGGTCTCCCGGTGCGAAGCCGGCGATCATCTCGGCGGCCTCGATGGCTGGCGGGTGAGCAAAGCCCCAGTTGGTGGAGAAGGCCAACATATCCATCTGCTTGGCCGCGGCGGTCGACAAGTCGGAGCGGCCATGACCGATGTTCACGCAGAACAATCCNGCGAGACCGTCAAGGTACTCATTGCCCTCGGTGTCGTAGATGTAGCAGCCCTCGCCCCGCTCGATGATGGGGAGAAGGTGGTGCTGCCACGCGGTATTCGGGGTGAAGTGTGGGACGAGGTGCTTCTGGGCGAGTTCCCGTTGGGTGCTCATGGATTCTCTCGTGGGGTTCGGGTCGTACACTGCGCGGACCCAGCCGTCGGTGACCGGCGTCACTGGTGTTAGAGACTGTAACCTAATCGATAAGTCGTCTAACGGCAAGGGGCGGTGCCCCTGCCCGCCCGAGGCCNACTCGGCCTTCCCGAACCTCCAGAGTCTGATCCATGGCCAAGCAGATCCCCGAACGGGCCCAGGTTGTCATCATCGGTGGCGGCATCGTGGGCGCCAGCATCGCCTACCACCTCACCGAGTTGGGCTGGAACGATGTGGTCCTTCTGGAACGCAACACGCTGACCAGTGGCACCACTTGGCACGCCGCCGGCCTGGTGGGCTGCCTNCGGGCAACCCANAACATGACCCGGCTGGCCGCCTACTCCGCCGAGCTCTACGAGTCGCTGGAACGCGANATNGGCCACGCCACCGGATTNAAGAAGGTCGGTTCGCTCAGCGTGGCCGACAATCCCGAACGTATGGAGGAACTNGTCCGTGGGGCNGGCATGGCCAATGCCTTTGACGTCGACGTGGAGATCATCGACGCAGACCAGCTCTGCGCCCGCTACCCCCTACTCAACCCCGANGGCNTCNTGGGCGGTGTTTGGCTACCTGGCGACGGCCANGCNTCCCCTGTCGACACCACCATGGCCATGGCCAACGTGGCCAAGGAACGGGGCGCCCGGATCTTCGAGGGCGTATCTGTTGATCGGATCCGAACCGACNANGGCTGGGTNAGGGGNGTGGANACCGANCAGGGTCCCATCGACGCAGAACACGTGGTCACCGCAGCGGGGATGTGGTCCCACCAGNTNGGTCGCGACGTNGGAGTCAACATCCCNCTCCACGCCTGCGANCACTTCTACCTGGTTACCGAATCCATTCCTGANCTGCCGTCGGGCCTNCCGGTACTGCGCGACACCGACAACTGCATCTACGTCAAAGAGGAAGCAGGCCGCCTAATGGTCGGCGCCTTCGAACCGGTGGCCAAGCCATTCGGGATGGATGGCATCCCCACTGACAANCCGTTCATGCAACTCGATGAGGACTGGGACCACCTGGCCCCCGTCTACGAGGCAGCCTGTAAACGCCTCCCGGTACTCACTGACATAGGCATCCGCCTGTTCTTCAATGGTCCGGAGTCGTTCACCCCCGACGACCGATACCTGCTCGGCGAGACCCCGGAACTACGGAACCATTGGGTAGCCACCGGGTTCAACTCCATCGGAATGCAGTCGGCTGGCGGAGCCGGCAAGGTACTGGCCGAGTGGATGGTCCACCGACGGCCCCCTATGGACCTATGGGATGTCGACGTCCGCCGAATGCAGCCATTCCAGACCAACCGCGCCTACCTCCGCGACCGGTCGGTCGAGGCCCTCGGCCTGTTGTACGCCATGCACTGGCCGTTTCGCCAGGTCGAGACGGCCAGGGGCGTGCGGCACTCACCATTNCACGACCGCCTNTCCGCCCTTGGCGCCTGCCANGGCGANAACGGTGGTTGGGAACGACCTAACTGGTATGCCCCGGNCGGCNTTCAGCCGACGTACANATACACGTACGGACGTCAGAACTGGTTTGAGNACTCAGCGGCNGAGCANCGAGCGTGCCGAGANGGAGCGGCACTTTTCGACCAGACCTCGCTGGCCAAGTTGCTCNTCCANGGCCCGGACGCCTGCACCGTGCTGAATCGGATCTCGGCGGCCAACGTGGACGTCGAGCCGGGCACATCGGTGTACACCACGTGGCTGAACGACCGGGGTGGCATCGAGGCCGATCTGACGGTTAACCGCCTCGACGAGGACCGATTCCTGGTAGTTACCGCCTATTCGACCCAGGTNAAGGACGCCGACTGGATCGCCCGNCACACCCCTGACGGAGCCCGCATGACNGTCACCGACGTAACATCTGGATGGGCNGTACTGGGCGTGTTCGGACCCGAGGCCCGNAACATCTTGGCGCCNCTGACAGATGNCGACCTGTCCAACGAGGCATTCCCGTTCGGAACCATCCAGGAGATCGACCTCGGCTATGCCCGNTCCATGGCTGTGCGACGCACCTACATGGGCGAACTGGGTTGGGAGTTGTACGTCCCCACCGAGTTCGCCCTCGGAGCCTTTGACACTCTCTGGGGNTCCGGTGGACCNCGNGGCCTNATCCTGGCCGGCTACCACGCAATGAATTCGCTGCGAATGGAAAAGGCGTACCGCCACTGGGGTGACGACATCGCCGAGGAGGACACACCACTGCACGCTGGCCTCTCGTGGGGCGTGGCCTTCGACAAGCCGGGCGGCTTCATCGGTCGCGANGCTCTGGTGGCCCAGCGTGAGAGCGGGGTGGACCGTCGGCTGGTGCAGTTCCGCCTCGATGATCCAGAGCCGATGCTGTACCACGATGAGCCCGTGTACCGCGACGGCGTCTTGGTGTCCCGCATCACATCGGGCATGTACGGCCACACTGTGGGCGGGGCTCTGGGTATGGGCTATGTGGGCTGTGAGCCTGGCACNTCCCGNGCCCAGGTCATTGAGGGCAAATTTGAGGTCGATGTCAACGGCAGCAGGGTGTCGGCCACGGCCTCGTTNCGACCGTTCTACGACCCCGACAGCCTTCANGTCCACCTATAGAGACATCGCCTAGAAACATCGCCGACGTAGTCATCTGTGCATTGCACCGGNGGGNGGGTCAGNCCNCGGAGNNCCCGTCCAGNGACTTGTCCAGCGGCGTATCNATCAGGGTCTCCAGCGCGGNAGCCAGCGCCCGACGATCGGCCGATGANAGGTCNGCGTACTGGGCTNGTTCCAGCTCNTGCTGGGCCTCGTAGGCCTCGCGCACTTCGACCACCCCGGACGAGGTGATAGACACGGTTACCACCCGTCGATCATCCTCGTCGCGGGAGCGCTCCACCCTGCCATCTCGTTCGAGGGTGTTCACCACGCTAGACACCGAGGCCCGTGAAAGACCAGCCAGTATGGCGATCCGGTGGGCAGGCAGTGGGCCGCTAGTCCAGAGGGTGAACAGAATCCGAAAGCCGGCGGTGGTCAGCCCACGACGCCGATGGGCCGCAGACTCGACATGACGGGCGAACCGGTTGGTGGCCCGGGTCAGTAAGAAGGAAAGTCGAAACAAGTCGACGTCTACCTCGGGCACTGCCTCAGCCACCCGATCGGTGGCGCGTTCGAGGAAGGGGTCGTTCCTGGATCCGCCGGTCACCCCAGATCCTCCACCAACCTGGTGGTCACGAACCAGCAGCTGCCAGCCCGGCCTCGTCGCCCAGGTAGGCGGCGATGACCGCCGGATTACGTTGCACGTCGGCTGGCACGCCCTCGGCGATCTTCTGACCGAAGTCGAGCACCAGGACCCGGTCGGCAATGTCCATGACCAGACCCATGTCGTGCTCCACGAGAACGATCGAGATCCCTAGCTCCTCGCGAATGTCGAGGATGAACCGGGCCATGTCCTCAGTCTCCTCAAGATTCATGCCAGCCACTGGCTCGTCCAGCAGAAGGAGTTCGGGCTCCATGGCCAGGGCCCGACCNAGTTCNACCCGCTTCTGGAAGCCGTANGGCAGCAGGGCTACCGGGTGCTTTCGCCACTGTTCGATCTCGAGGAAGTCGATGATGTCTTCGACAGCCCGCCGGTTTGCGATCTCCTCCCGCTTGGCGGGCCCGGCCCACAGGAGCCCGGCCAGCCAGGACCGCTGCATGCGGATGTGGCGTCCCAGTAGCAGGTTGTCCAGCACCGTCATGTGCGGGAAGAGTTCGATGTTCTGGAAGGTGCGNGCGATGCCCCGCTCTGCCACGTGGTCGGGGCGGCTGCCCATGATGGACTCACCCTTCCACCGGATGTCGCCCTCCTGAGGACGGTACACCTGGCTGATGCTGTTGAAGATGGACGTCTTTCCAGCCCCATTTGGCCCGATGATGGCGAATAGTTCCTCGACTCCCACTTGGAACGAAACATCAGTAATGGCTTGCACACCCTTGAAGGACAAGCTGATGGCGTCAACCTCAAGGATCGAGTCTGCTGGTTCCCATGTCGAGAGGCTCTCGCTCATGACAACCACCGCTTCCGTCGCTTGTAGTGCTTNACGTCCTTGAATGACTTTCTCTCTCCCTCGTCGCCGTGGAGCCCGAGGTAGAACTCTTGAACATCTTCGTCCTTGAGCAATTTGGAAGCTTCGCCGTCCATAACGATCTTGCCGGTTTCCATGATGTAGCCGTAATCGGCGATCGATAGGGCCATATTTGCGTTCTGTTCGATGAGCAGNACACTGGTCCCAGACTGGTTGATCTCAACAATGATGTCCCGAATCTGNGCAACAAGCTTTGGAGCAAGACCAAGAGATGGCTCATCGAGGATTAGCAGTTTCGGACTAGACATCAACGCCCGACCAATGGCCAGCATCTGCTGTTCACCACCTGAGAGGTACCCGGCCGTTGAGTTCCGCCGCTCCGCCAGGAGGGGAAACATTGCCATTACCCGATCATGGGCCTCCGCAATTACCGTCCGGTCATTGCTGGTGATNCCCCCAGTCACGAGATTTTCGTCCACNGTCANCTCNGCGAAAACCCGACGACCCTCCATCACCTGGGTAATCCCCGATTTCACTACCTCNGACGGTTCCATATTGTCGATACGCATCCCATCGAGNGTGACCGTCCCTTTGGTGGCCTTTCCCTCNTGGACGTCTAGAAGTCCGGTAATGGCACGGGTAGTCGTAGTTTTTCCNGCCCCGTTGGCCCCCAGAAGAGCCACGATCTGCCCACTGCGGACCTCTATTGACAGGCCGCGNAGGACGAGGATCACCTCGTTGTAGACGACTTCCAGNTTCGCGACTTCGAGCATCAGGNGCCTTTACGGAAAATATGCGAAAGCGGANCTGCGGCCCGGGGGGCGGCCGGCTTNCCGGCCGCCCCCCAAACCATCAGGTCCCTTACTTCACTTATCGCGCTCTAACCAGCCGAGAAGCAGGCCGCCTCATAGACATGGTCACGGGTGATGTCCGACATGATCGGCCCCCCCGCCAACATGACCGANCCGGTGCTTCCACCNTCAGCGACCGTAGCCGCAACATCGAATAGGTCAGCTTGGATGTCGAACAGATACGACTCGCGAACGATGAAGTCGTTGATCTCGCCACCGTAACTCTGGTCCGGCGCCAAGCCCTGATAGTCGATGACTGTCTCGTTAGCCGCGCGAACCACGCCGGCGCGAGTCATGTCTCCGTTCTTTGCAGCCGTTTCCAGGATCTGGTGGGTAGCCATCGCCTCGGTCCAACCATAGGTATAGACNTCGGAAAGAGGCTTGTCGGGCATACGCGCCTGCAACTCCGCGACCATNGTCTTCATACCAGGCGCNTCANCTGCGTTCCAGGTGAGGGCATAGGCCGACTGGTAGTAGTACGCGTCAAGTGCCGGCGCCAGAGGCGTCGCCAGCAGCATGTAGTTGTAGGTCGGTGAGCTGCCAGACCAGATCGGCGTGAATCCTTGNGCCGCTGCCCCACCGAAGATCTCCGCGAAGACCGATGGCCCAACGGTTGCCCAGACGAGGTTGGCCCCCGACTCGATTAGCCCGGTAATGACAGGGGTCTGATCGGCACCAGGAATAGCGGCGCCTTCACCGTCATAGACAACTTCGATTCCCAAAGCTGCTGCTGCAATTTTCGCNCCGGCTGCACCATCTTGGCCGTATTCACCTGGGTAGGAGATCACTGCCAGTTTGGTCTCACCGTCCACGACATTTGCTGACAGCCAATCCACTGCGTTGATCGCCTCGTAGCAGTAGTTGGTGTACGACTCGAAGACGTTCTGACCNAACGACGGATCTGGCCATCCTGAGTACCACGACAGCGGGATGGCACCAAGGTCATCCTCGACCAGCATCTCAGCGATTGCCGCCGTATGCGGAGAACCCGTCGACTGACTGAGGAATACGACACCACTGTCCTTGTCGCGCATCGCCTCATACCGGTCAAGATGNGTAGGAACGTCGTATCCGTTGTCTAGGACAACGAGGTCGACCATCTTGCCGTCGATTCCACCATTGTCATTCACCATGTCCCAGTAGGCGGTTTGCGCGTCCATGATCTGGATGACCAATGGGGCGAAGATCCCACTTAGGTCGGCGATAGCGCCAACCCGAATCGTGTCCTCGGTAACCCCATAGTCATAGAGCGTTTCTGCAGGTGCGGGAGCAGCCGTTTCTGCAGGTACGTCACCAGCCCCACAGCCACCGGCAGCAGCGGCTTCCAGATAACTCGAATCGACCACACCGGTCACATCAACCTCTGCTTCGAGGTCGCCTGTGCTTACAAGCATGCCGTTGAGGTTCTCCAGATACTCCGTCTTGACGACGTCACGCCAATTGACCGGCCACATGTCAACCATGACCGCTTGGTCATACATCTGCTCGGTCGGTCCTCGGGTTGTTCCCTCGACCCTGTCCAAGATCATGTCGATGTAATCGCTCCGGTTCTCATTCGCCCAGNGGTTCGCNNGAAGGTTCGCGCACGCCCACGCCAGTGAGATATCCGGGTTCGCCGCCCAGNAACCACCGACCGAGAACCAGGTCGAACTNCCCGGCTCGGGAATGATGTCGGCATACCGNGCCAGCACATGCAGATCGTCGCTGGCTGCCTCGAGTTCGAGAGCGTCAGAGAGGAAGACCGACGCTGCATCAACTTGACCTGCCAGCAGGGCTGCCGCCCGCTCGGGGCTTCCACCGATCTGCTGCAGCTCGACNTCGACTCCCGGCTCNAGTCCCACACTACGCACCGCCATGTTGCTCAGCAGCGTGTTGAAACCACCCGGTCCAGATATGCCAACAACCCCGTCACGAAGGTCCTCGATCGTCTTGTGCTCCTTCTTGGCAACGAGCACGTAATTGATCTTGGACTCCATCGATCCGATGATCACCGGATCAGCGCCCTGGGCCAGACCCATCAGAGACTCGTCGGCTGCACCGGTGCTGATGTCAGCAGCACCTGCCAGAAGTGTCTCCAGGCCAGTTGTCTGGGTTAGGACGACCTGATCGATCGAAAGGCCCCATTCGGCCAGCNGATCCAACATGTAGAACTCCACACCTGACAACGAGTCAGNGAGCCCTGTCGTCACAGTCACAGACTTCCCACTCAGGTCCAGGCCAAGCGGATTTGTCGCACTCGTTTCTGCACTCTTTTCCGCAGGTGCAGGAGCAGCCGTTGTAGCCGGCGCAGCCGTAGTAGCCGGCGCAGCCGTGGTAGCCGGNGCAGCCGTAGTAGCCGGCGCGGCATCACCGCCATCGTCGTCGCTGCCACAGGCTGCGGCGACCATCGTCAGTGTCAGCACAACTGCCAACACTCTGGTCAATCGCTTCATGTCAGGTTTCCCCTCACTTGTCGGTACCCGGACCCCTCATGGAGTACGAGATCTGTCGGTGGGTGGCGACTNAGTAGCTNAACGGCCAACCCTTCCAGTAGTTGCGNACCTTGACCCATATCCCATAGAGGCCAAGGGGTTCGAATAACAAAAAGAAAATAATCAGGAGTCCGAAAATGATGTCATCAAGGGCNCTCACTGGCAANGGGTAGCCGAGCGCAGTCTCCGAGACNGATACNAACCCTCCGTCTCCCTGACCGGTACTGATGAAAAAGTCGAAAATGCCGGCGAAAAGGCCCCCTTCTTCGGCCTGATGTTTCATCCAGTCCACGATCTCCTCGACGAAGCGGTGGGATGTGATCACGAAGAAAGAGCCCATCAGAACTCCCGANACCCGACCCATTCCNCCAATCANAAGAGCTGCAACGAAGTTGACTGCACCAATGAGACTCCATTGTTCGGGAGGAATCTGGCCTGAGAACGAAGCGAACAGCGCCCCACCGATACCCGCGTAGAACGACGAGATAGCGAACGCTGTCGTCTTGTACTGATATTCGGGAACCCCCATGATCTCGGCGGCGATGTCACGATCACGNATNGCCTGCAGCGCTCGACCGGTCCTGCTCCGCGCCAAATTGGCCGCCGCCCAGGCCATCAGGACGACGATGGCGAGCAGGAGGAGGTAGGTCTTTTCGTTCTTGTTGATGTCAAACCAGAACCAGTGCCCATCCCTGGAGAAATCGACTAANGGGCTNTCCTCTTTCCANAATCGAAATTCCAGTCTNGGCCACTTTCGACCGAGGCCACCNGGGCCCGCAATCTCGGGAAAGACTCGAGACAGGTGGAGTCCNATGAAAACCAAACCNAGAGTCACGATGCCNAAATAGAGGCCCCGTACTCGCACTGCTGCCGGTGCAACCGCTACGCCGACAAGTGCGGCTACGACACCGGCGGCCGGAAGCCATATCCACATCGGAAGGCCCCANCCCCAGAGATTGGCCGAAGACTTCCCCCCGACCAGAACAGCGGTGTAGGCGCCAACACCACCAAAGAAGGTGTGACCGATCGAAATTTGGCCAGCCAGACCCATGAGGATGTTCAGACCCAGGGCAGCAATGGCAAAGCACAGCGTTCGGTTGATAAGCCGAAGCCAAACGTTGTCGCCCAGGAAGCGAATGAACGGGATCTGATCAATGACTGGAAGATCAAAGGGCATCAGCACGAGGACCAGCAAGAAAAGACCCAGGGCGACTTTCTTGGTGAGAGTGGGCATGAGCTGCGACTCACTCTCATAGGAGGTATACAAGTTCGGGCGGCCCCTCATACGCGCCGAACCTCCTCTGTGCCGAACATCCCGTAGGGCCTGACTAGGAGGCCAATGAGCATGACGATGTACGGCACAACCTGCTGATATCCGGTCCCNAGTACGCCCGTGTAGGAAGCGAGGTACTGGCCAGCAAAGACTTCGGCAAAGCCAATGATGAGNCCGCCGGCAAGCGCCCCGATAGCCGAGTCCAAGCCACCAAGAATCACCGCCGGTAGAGCACGGAATGCGAAGAATGCACCATCCCGGCTAGCCATGCCTGCTGGTCCCCATGGTGGCATNGAGGCGAAAATCCCAGATATTGCAGCCAGAACNGCACCAGCNGCCCATGCGATAGCGAAGATGCGACCCACGTTGATGCCCTGCGCTAGNGCGGCTTCCTGNTCAAAGGCTGTCGCCCTCATGGCGACACCCGTTCGGGTCTTGAAGAACCGCCACGTGCCCAGGAAGGCAACGGCGGCCATGGCGATAGCCGCTATGTAGGACCACGCAATCATGGCCCCGCCGATCTTGAACGTTTCTGTACCCCANGGGATNCCGAGAACCCGGGGGGTGGTGTTAACCGCGTCGAAGGCGACGACCCTGATAACTACNTCNANACCNAGAGTTATCACTGCCATCGANAAGATGGGCTCACCGATCATCGGACGGATGGTCAAACGCTCAATGACGAGACCGACTACCCCCGTAGCAGCCGCCGCCAGGATCAGTGCAATGAACCAGTGGAACCAGCCGGGCCCTCCAATCCACCGACCGGGGACCTCCCAATCCATGAAGATGATCGACAACAGCCAGGTCCCGGCCAGAGCCAAGGCACCTTGAGCGAAGTTGACGGTCTGGGTGGCCTTGTAGATCAGGACGAAGCCAAGCGCTAGGAGCGAATAGAGCGATCCCAAAGCCATGGCCTTGATGAACGTATGAACAAAGGTGTCCAGGGCGTTGGCGGCCAACACCACCGGGAGGATGCTCACTAATACATCTCCTCGATGAGTTCGCCGAACATCTCCTCCATGGAGTTCCGCTTGATCTTTTGAGTGGCAGTGAGTTCCCCATCCTCGTGGTCGAGNTCCTTGGGAATCATCCGGAACTTCTTGATGGTCTCGACNGANGCAAATTTCTCNTTGGTCTCATTCACGACTCCCTGGATGAGTTCCAACACCTCAGACTTTTCACCCAGATCCCGATAGGTGGTGTACGGAATGCCCTGACGCAGGGCCCAGTCACCGACGGTGTCCAACTCGATGCCAACCAGAGCCGTAAGAAACTTGCGTCGGTCGCCAATGACCATGGCCTCCTTGACGTAGGGCGATGTCTTGAGGCTGTTTTCGATCTCTGAGGGTGAGATGTTCTTGCCGCCCGAGGTGATGATGATGTGCTTGATGCGGTCGACAATCCGAACGTGAGTGCCATCCACCCATTCGCCTACATCACCTGTCTTCAACCATCCGTCTTCCGTGAACGTTTCAACCGTCTGTTCAGGCTTGTTCCAATAGCCGCTCATTGTAGCGTAACCTCTGATCCATAATTCCCCTGCCTCACCCTTGGGCATTTCTTCTTTCGTTTCGAAATCTACCACTTTAAATTCGTAGTCGTTCATCGGATACCCAGAAGAGTGCACGCGCTGCTCCCGGCTATGGGAAAGATTTGAAATCGACACGAAGGCCCACGTTTCACTCATGCCAAAACCGGAAACAGTTGGGCAAAACACGTCCTGAACTCGCTCCGCTATAGGAATCGTGCTTTCCACACCGGAGGGGAGGGTGCCCAATCGTATATTTAATTCTCTTTGGTTTTTTTCTTGTGCGGAGAGAA
>PAXM01000053.1 GCA_002714485.1 Acidimicrobiaceae bacterium | reverse complement strand
AACCGACAGTGGTGTTCTTCTCCAACAATGAGAAGGCATTCCTGACCCAGTTGACCTGGGACGACTCTGATGGTGACGCTGCTGGCTCGTTCACCTTGGGAACCGTTGGGGACACGGAGAAAACATCCAAGAACGATGGTGGAGGATGCCCGTTCGCAAATTTGCCGATNGCGGGATCGGTCAAGGTGTGGCCGCCCGACTGTGTGCTCGACAACCCCACGGCAACCGGTTCGACGTTCCCGCTGGAGATCACTAATGAGAGCAATAAGAACGCCACCTTCTATGTCACCGTCGCCGTCAACGACAGGCACCAGGCAATCGGAGAATTCGGGCGCGAGCGGGCCCCCGTAGAGATCGCCAAGGGACTAACGGAGAAGTTCACGTTCTACATCGAATGGGGCGACAAGTGGGAGGCCGAAGTCGAGCTCGATGGTAAGAAGCTCGCCTTCACCCCGACCGGGGGGGTCCTCAACGAGGAGGCATGTGACGGGAAGCCCATTGTTGACGACGGAAAGTTCCTGCCGACGGCTAAGTCGTCATGGGTCTGTGCTGAAGGCGGTGGTGTCGACGTCGTCACTGTGACCCTGGACAACTCGGAGTCAACCGTGGACGCCGACTTCTATCTCACCAGCACCATCAACGACCCGAAAACGGTGGTGCCGCCGTCGCCAGTAATGGTTGAAGCCCGCAAGATCGAAACACTAGACACGTTTGAGGTTTCCCACGGAATCGTGTGGAGCCTGGAGTGGCGGGCGTCAGATCCGACCGATCAGGAGAGACCCCAGGAGAGCGGCAGTCTTCCCGACGACGGTCCTCGGATCGTGGACTGCCCGCCGGCTCCCGTGTTCGATCCCGACGTAAGTGTTGCCGAACTTGTCTGTAAAGAGCCTCCTCCTCATGTCGTGACGGTGAAACTGGACAACTCGGAATCAACCGTGGACGTCGACTTCGTTGTCACCAGCACCATCGATGGCGCTGACACCCCGGAGTTCGACGACACGGTCGAAGCTGGGAAGGTCGACGTCGTTGACATCTCGGTNCCCGAAGACGCAATTTGGGCGGTCTTTTCGCAGGCCAGCGAGAGTGGTGAATCGTTCAACTCGCGGTGGGAGGACCGTGAACCGCCGTTTGGGTTCAACACGGCGAACTGTACGGACATCCCGCCGCCGGAGATCGTCGGAAATGTCTACGGCTACGTGTGGGTTGATTGGGACAAATCTGGGACCCGAACGGCCATCGAAGATGGTGTTGAGGAACATGTAGTCGGAGCAGTTGCAACCCTTACGAACACCACCGCCTATCTCGACGAAGACGGGGAGTTTCTCTACGGGCCCGGCGGGTACGTCGAAATGGCCATCACCGGCGACGGGTCAAAGGGTGGCAGTGATGCCGGTGACTACCGCTGGTTCATCTCTGACGTGCCAGTCGAGGACCAATCGGGAAACATCCAGCAGTACACGGTCCAGGTTGACTACGCCGACGCGACCTTTCCTTCCGGTTTCACCCCGGCCGGATACACGGTCCAGCACAACGAGGACAACGTCCTTGCTGACGAAACCGACTCGGACGTCGCACCGCTGGCTGGAAGCATCGGCGAGTCGGCATCATTCTCCCTCGTCGAGAATCTCGACGAGCACCGAGTTGACGCCGGCGTCGTCACCGACATCGCCTTCGAACCGACAGCCGAAGTGACGATCGACTGCGATTCGGGAACCGCGCAGGTCACCCTCGACAACGCCCTGTCAGCGGTCGACGCCAACTTCACGGTCGACGCGTGGGCTGGAACCCGCAGCGACGAGAACCGACTCGACGGGTCGGGAACCCAAGTAGTCGCCGGTGGATCAAGTACCGACTACGACCAGATNATCGCGACTCCTGCCGGTCAGGTACTCCTCATACGGATCACGGCCATTGCGTGGGACGACGGAACGGACCTCGGTCTTGGGTCGTTCCAGGTCTGGGACCAGTCGGTTTCCGACGCCCCGGCCCGCTTCTGCCCGGCGATTCACGTCATCGCGACGGATTGCCCGCCAACCGTGGTNCTCNACAACANCCAATCTGAAGTCGANGTCGTCTACNTGTTGACCACCNTGACCAACATCACCGACGAGGTAGAAGAAGACGAAGTACGGGTAGCTCCCCTCACCGTCGAGCCATACGAACTTCCGACGCTTTCGGAAGGCGCAACCTGGCACCTGGAATGGGTGATCACGGATCCAGACGATCCAAATCGTCGATACGAGGGCATCATCCCGGCACCCGTGCGCAACGACGCGGGAGGCTGGACGTTCAATCAATTCTCCGTTGACTGTGAGCCGCCCCCGTTCGAACCGGTCGTCGAGCTTGAGACGGCGTGTTCCCACGCCGACTACGGAAACTTCGCTCTACCGACGGGCGTCATGGAGGTCCGGGTTGACAACCGCGTCTCCGACGTCGACGCGGTCGTTCGGATCCTCGTCAACGGTTCCCTTAGAGAATCCACAACTGTTGCCGCCGGTGAGGTCTCCGGAACGCTGGAGTCCCCAGGCGTCCACGGCGACGTGTTCACAGTGGAGGTGTCCGCAGGTACCAACACCCACCTCTACAACCTGAAAGCCGAATCTACGACACTGGATTGTCCATACGTCTGGGTCGACGTTGTCTCTGACGAGGTTGACTGCACCTCAAACTCGCCGACCATCACCGTCACCTTCAAGAACAATTCGGAAACCGCGGTCGATCTGGGATTCTGGACGCAACTGAACGCCCCGGCGGGCTCTGGCGGCGATTTTGTGGTCACTGCCGCCCAGCAAGTGTTTCTCCCCGCGGGAGGGGAGGAGACCCGTACCTTCAGCCTGAAGAAGAACTGGACGTTCAACCTCACCTGGTCTGCCGCAATGCTCGGCACTGAGACGGCGTTCACAGCCTCTGGACAGTTCCCGGACTCAGAGTTCGGGCCTTCGGTTTATTGTCCGACGGAGGACTCGGTGTTCGAACCAGTCGTTGAGATCACCGCGCAATGCACTACGACCGGCACCACCGTCACCGTCACCGTCGACAACACCGGATCCGAAGTCGACGCTGTCGCCACCTGGACCTATGCGGGGGGTGAAGGCCCCGGTGCCGATGAGGAAATAGTTCCCGCCGGCGACGTGTTTGACCGCGAAGAAGAGGCCGTACACGATGAAACCTGGATCGTCTCCGTCCGAGCCGACGCCGACGAAGGCACTTACTCCGGCGAGTCGCCGGTCAAGGCCAACGTCAAGGTCGACTGTCCGAGACCGAAGGTGCTCTTGTCCACGGAATGCGCCGACGGCAAACTCAATGTCAAGATCGACAACAGCGACCTCGAATTTGACGCCACCCTCACCGTCACCGAGTTCCTCTCCGGAGGCGGAGAAGGGCAAGTCGTTTATGGCCCCGCAACCGTCACAGCCGGCGTGGAAACGACGGTACCCATCGACTTTGCCTCTGGGGCTACCTATACGACCACTCTGACCGGCAAAGGTGACGCCTCCTATCAGGAAGTCAGCGACCAGTTGGTCGTCACCTGTCCGGTAATGCCCGATGAGATCGCCGAGTTCGATTGTGGGAACTACACCGGTCTCATTCAGGTCATCGGTGAGAAAGAGGTCGGCTTTCATGTCAAGCAGTTGAGTCTCAAGACCGGCGAGTACACAGCGATCTACTCCATCCCGTTTGACCGCACCCCCGCGTTTGGGGGCCTGAACGCGGCCGGGATCAACCCGGTGGATTTCGTTGCCTATGGGCTAATGAAGATGCCTGGTAACGGCGCCCCGAGCTATCTGGTGCGCTTCGACAAGGAGAACGTCGCCTTCCTGGCCCGGGTCCCGGAGCACTCTGCTGCCGGCGCCATCGACGACGATGGAACCTTCCTCTGGGAGAAGGGCAGAGACCTCTACGCGATCTACGGGGTCGCCGAGAGGGAAGGTTTCGCCAGCCCGGACGACGCCTCGGACCTGTCAGGGATTGATCCGATCGTTTCTGGTCACCCAACCGGTGGGGTTTCAGACATTGCCGCGGTCAAGGCCGATCTCGGTNACGGTGAAGGCTCCTACGTGATGGGCATCACGGCAGACCGGAAGTTGGGCATCTATCGGTATGACGACCCGGTCGGCGCCTGGGCTGTCGACCTCCCGGTACGGATCTCACCGAGATCCGGAGCCAACAGATCCGACAATGAAATCCCGGGAATCCCGGCCGGGGCGTTCGGGGCGGCATGGAGTCACGACGGTCGGCTCTTCTTTGCGGCCAACAGCGGACTCGGCGTCTACGAGGTACTGGTCGACACCATCGACCTGGACGCGGGTACCGCTGAGGTCCGACGTGTTGCAAGCTCGGAGGCCACCGACTGGAACGACGGCATGAACTGTCCCGACAGTCCAGTCTGTATCCCGGACACCTTCGGGTCGGTCTACGGGTACGTCTGGGTGGACTGGGAGGCCTCCGGAGACCGCACCGCGATCGAGGACGGCATCGAGGAACATGTCTCCGGAGTGACAGTCACCGTCACTCTTGAGAGCACCTACCTGAATTCCAATGGGCGCCCCTGCGACGACTTCGGACAGGACAGCTGGTCGGTCCAAACCCTAGGCAACGACTCGGGTAACTACCGCTGGCAGGTTGATGGACTCCCAGCAGTCGATGGTGCCGGCAACGAACTCCTCTACAAGGCGACCTTTGACTACCGGGGAGCGGACTTCCCGGAGGGGTTCACGCCTACCGGCTACACGGTGCGAGTCAGCGACGGGAACGTTGTCGCGTCAGAACTCGACTCGGACGTACTTCCCATGGTCGCCGCGACGCCATCCCAGTCTGCCGATCCGATGGTCAGGAATCTGCTGCTCTCCAATCGGAACAGGCGGCCACTATCTAGCAGCCAGGCCACAGGAGAAGATTCCACAAACTCGACTCTCGCGTCATCGTCGAGTTTCACCGTTATAGATGGCGAGACAGTGCACCGAGCTGATGCCGGTGTGGTCGGCACCCCAGTGTTCGACCCGGAATCGGCGATCACCATCGACTGCGTAGCCGAGAGCGCTGTAGTTGAACTCGACAACACCGGTTCGACCGTTGAGGCCAACTTCAAGGTCAGGGCCTACTACGGCGACTACACCGAAGGCGATGAACCAGACCACTCTGGGTCACAACTCGTACCCCCGGGGCTGTCACAAAATTACGAGAAGACGATTCCTCCACCGTTTGGCGAACTGCTCACAATCCTGGTTACCGCTGACGCTTGGCGTAACGGCGTACCGATCGGCCAGGTCGAGTTCGGATCCAACGATCTCGGGATCTACTGCGACCCGCCCTTCGGAGTGATGGTCACTGCCGTACCGGATTGCGGAACTGGCATGGTCGTCGTCACCTTGCAGAACTTCTCGCCGGCAGAAATGAACGCCCCTACCGGAACCCAAGGCGTCCCTGCCCTCTTCACCACAACCATCTACCGGGACGGAGCCTGGGAACCACTTGGCGACACGCCCAGCGTGTCGGGGGGCTGGTACGACGAAATCCCAGCCGGGGGCCTCCAAACGAAGAACGTGACAGTCGCAGAGGACGAAGTCTGGCTCGTGGCGTGGGCCGCGCAAGACGCGACCGACCCAGCCCGACGCTTCGAAGGCATCCTCCCGAGTACCGATGGTGAACTGTTCGACTGTGTTGAACCAGTCGTCGATCCCGAAATCACTTTCGTAGTCGACTGCGCAGCCGATTCAGGAGACTCAACAGCAGTCACCATCCGGGTTGACAACACCCGATCCGAGAGAGCCGTCGACGTTCGCATCAAGAGGTTTGGCGACTCATCACCGCAACAGGGTCAGGTCCCAGCAGGCGACACCAAAGACTTCTATGAACAAGACGCCGACCATCGGGACAAATTCACCGTTGAGGTCATCGCTTCGGACACCGAACCAGACAGTCAGTCGGCGGTCGACCCCGCGGTGTTCCGAGATGAGCCGGGTCAGATCAGATTTGCGACATTTGAACTAACGCCTCAACGGCAATCCCTCGACCTGATTGAGATCGTTGTTCAGCCGGGAGACACCCTCTCGGAGATCGCCGCCGAACACGGCATCTCGACCAGTGAATTGATGGCCGCAAACGGGATCACCGACCCGGGCATGATCCGCATAGGGCAGCAACTCACAGTCAACGCCCCGCCAGCGTCTCCGGTGGTAACCGTCACAGTCCAACCTGGAGACACCCTCTCGGAGATCGCCGCCGAACATGGCACCTCAGCAGACCTGCTGATGATCTGGAACGGGATCGACACCCCGAGCCTGATCCGAATAGGGCAGCAACTCGCCGTCGGGGTTACACCGAACTTCGACATAGCGACTGAGACCGACCGGACCTTGATGGCTGCCCTCGGGTCTGTAGCAGAGTCGTCAAGAAATCGCCGTGTGGCCACTGCCGAAGAGGCAGATGGAGGACAGGCCGGTGGCACCGCGTTCACCAACGTGGTCGACATCGAGGTCGACTGTCCGAATTTCGAACCACTGATCACCGCTCGCGTCTACTGCGCCAGCGAGATGGTTCACATCCACGTATTCACTGGTGGCTCGGACATCGATGGCTACATCACGATCTACGAGAACGACACGGTGGTCTATGCCGGGCCCCCCGGCCCGGGAGGCCTGTACGAATACAACGAGGAGTTCGCCTACGGGGCCACCTACCTCGTCGAGGTAACGGCAGCTGGAGTGACTGACCCGGACTCCTTCGAGCCGGTAACCCTTGCGGAGGACGTCGACTGTGAAACACCGTTCGACCCGACACTGGAAGTCACCGTCGAGTGTTCGAACCAGGGGCCGGTCGTCAAGGCAAGAATGGACAACACCGGTTCTGACGTCACTGTTGAGTTCACGCTCACCCTCATCCTCAATGGCCTCGATCCGATCCAGATCGCCCCTGTCAATGTCGGTGCAGGCTTGGAGATGTCCGTTGAGGTGCAAACTCGAGCGGGGATGCCCTTGGCGGCCCTCGAGGACGTCACCTGGCGAATCGAATGGGAAGCCAACAGTCAAGGCGCGGCGCCCCTTACCGAGGTAGGCAGCGCCGGGCAACCGCCGACTGACTGTGTCGATCCGGTCGGACCGTTTGAGTGCACCGCCTACCAGGCACCCATACAGGTCCTCCTGGCCGCCTCAGGCATGGGCTACGACGTCAGCGCCCTCGATGTTGCCTCCGGTTCCTATCAGGTGGTGTACACGATCCCGTTCACCAGCACCGACCCTCTCTACGAGGAACTCAACGGCGTTGGCCTCAATCCGGTTGACGGCGTCGCATACGGTGTCATGAGCGTCTACGAAGACGGCGTCGGTAGTTCTTACCTGGTTCGCTTTGACACCGAACGGATCGAGTACCTGGCGTTGATGCCGACCATGTCGAACTCGGCGACCGTCGATCCCGACGGCACCTTCCTGTGGATGGTCAACGGAAGCTTGTACCGGGCCGACGACATCGCCGACCTGGTCGGCTATGTCAGCCACGACGACCCCAGGATCGTCGACTACACCAACACCTCGCCGGTATTCGACGCCTCAAGGGCTGGCGACCTCTACGGCCATGCCGTCGACCTAGCCCACCTCCGGGTCAACCTGGGAGTCGGCGAAACCGATTACGTGTTCGGGGTGGTCTACGGCGGAGACCAGATTGTCGCCATCGGCTACCGGGGCGCCGACCTGGGCCGTCGACTGCTCCAACCTGTCGACGGGGCCTCCGAGGGGTCTTCGCAACTGCAGTCCCTTGAGCCGGTCGAGATCATGGTCCGGTCGGGCGACACCCTCTCAGAGATAGCCGCCGACCATGGCCTCACTACCAGCGAACTTATGGTCATGAACGGGATCGTTGACGCGAGCAAGATCAGCATCGGCCAGGTACTCACCGTCAGCATGGCATCGATCCCGTCCGAGCAGTCCGCCAGCCTGCCTGGTGGCGGCTATGGGGCGGCGTGGAACATAGGGGACCGCCTGCTGGTGGCCGCAAATGCCGGAGGCGTCTATGAACTGGTCGTCGATAATGCCGACCTGGACGCCGGAACCATTCAGGTCCGCCAGGTCGGAAAGTCAGGCCAGACTGGCAACAACGACGGAATGAACTGCCCAGGAATCCCCGACTGCTTCCCTGAAGCATTCGGCGACGCCTTCGGGTACGTGTGGGTCGACTGGGAGTCCTCAGGTGACCGCACCGCTGTCGAGTACGGCGTCGAGGAGCACGTAGCCGGGGTCAGCGTCACCCTCGCCAACACCACTGCCTTCTACGACTCCGACGGCGAAGCCTGCTACCAGCCAGGCGAGTTGGCGATCCCAACGACCTATACCGGGGAGGGTTTCTCATCGGGAAGCGATCTCGGAGACTTCCGCTGGTTCGTCAAGGACATACCGGCCGAGGACAACTCCGGCAACAAGGTCGCCTACGAGGCCACCTTCAACTACGTAGACGCCAACTTCCCGTTCGGGTTTGAACCGGTCGGCTACACCGTCAACAAACATGGCGTCGTCGTCGAGTCCGAGCTCGATTCGGACGTCACCCCACGCCAAACCGGCCAACGCAGTGCCACCTCTAACGCTTCCGGTTCATCGCTGGCCGTGTCTAACGAATTCACGGTCGAAGCCGGGGCAATCGTGCATCGGGCCGACGCTGGTGTGATCGGCAATCCGAATTTTGAACCAGCGGTCGAGGTGGAGATCGACTGTGCCTCTGACAGCGCCCTGGTCGAGTTCGACAACTCGGCTTCAACAGTGCACGCCCGATTCGAAGTCCTCGTCTACCACGGCTCCGCCCTGCCTGAGAATCTGGTCGAGTCGCAATCCGACTCTGAGATCGTTGATCCAGGAGACGTGTCCCTGTACGGCCGTCAGATCCCACCGCCACGCGGCGAAACACTCACCGTGGTTGTTACTGCTGCACCCCAGAAGGACGACTTGGACCTCGGTTTCGTACCGGTCGTGGTATGGAACCAGGCTGGCGTCGACTGCCCAAACAACTTCGTCGTCTTGGTGGAGATCCAAGCCGACTGCGACGCTGGCGGTGTTCGTGTCACTCTCGACAACACTGAGTCACTGGTTGACTCGTCCTTCGTCGTTTCTCTCATCGTCGATGAGGAGACCGACACCACCGAGATCTACACGGTCGATGCCGAGGCCAGTAAGGAGATCATTCTCTTCCCCTCCGAGGACTCCTCGTGGAGCATTGAATGGTCTGCTGCGGACACGGGGGACCCAGATCAGTCCTTCGATGGCTTCACCGACCCGCAGGACTTCGACTGCGAACCACTCCCGTTCGAGCCGGTGTTAACCGTCAGCCATGTCTGCAGCCCGCTTGGCGATTCAGCATCCTTCTCGGTAGACAACACCGGCTCAGGGGTTGATGCGGTCGTCTCGTTGTACGACGGCAGCGATCTTCTGTGGGGACCGGAAACCGTCGAAGCCGGTGTGGTGATGGAAGAGGAGACCATCCCGGCGACCGGGGTGGAATCGGTGACCATATTGATTGTCGCTGATGATGAAGCCACCTACTACAGCCCGACAAGGGTCAAGGAAATCCTCGAGTGCCCCGAGGTGAACGTCGCTGAGTTTGACTGCGCGGCATATCCAGCGCTCATTCAGGTCATCGGCGAGACGGGCGTCGGCTTCCATGTCAAACAACTCGACATCGCGTCCGGTGAGTACACCGCGATCTACTCCATCCCGTTTGACCGCACCCCCAATTACGGGTCCTTGAACGCGGTTGGGATCAACCCGGAGGACTTCATCGCCTACGGATTGATGAAGTTCCCTGGCAAAGACGCCCCGAGCTACCTAGTGCGCTTCGACAAGGAGAACGTCGCCTTCCTAGCCCAGGTCCCGGAGCACTCTGCTGCCGGAGGCGTCGACGACGACGGAACCTTCGTCTGGGAGAAGAGCATGAACCTCTACGCGATCTACGGGGTCGCCGACCTGGAGGGCTTCGCCGACCCGGACGACGCCTTAGACCTGTCAGCGGTCAACCCCCTCGTGACTCGGCCTCGAGGTGGTGGCGTTTCAGATATTGCCACCGTCAAGACCGATCTCGGTGACGGTGAAGGCTCCTACGTGATGGGCGTAACGGCGAACCGGCAGTTGAGCATCTACCGGTATGACGACCCGGTCGGTGCCTGGACTGTTGACCTTTTCGAAGCCGACGGATCCAACGACAGAATCCCCACCGGGCCGTTCGGAGCCGCGTGGAGTCACGACGGTCGGATCTACTTTGCGGCCAACAGCGGACTCGGCGCCTACGAGGTGCTGGTCGAAGAGATCAACCTGGAGGCCGGTACCGCTGAAATCCGACGAGTCGTGAACTCTGAAGCCACCGACTGGAACGACGGGATGAACTGTGTGGGAATCCCGACCTGCATTCCGGACACCTTCGGGTCGGTCTACGGGTATGTCTGGGTGGACTGGGAAGCCTCCGGAGACCGCACTGCAATCGAAGACGGCATCGAGGAACACGTCGCTGGGGCAAAGGTCACTCTGGTCAACACCACGACCTACCACGACTCGGACGGAAACCCCTGCTACGGACCGGGAGAGTTCCGGATGGAGACGTTCACCGGGGATGGACCGAACTCGGGTTCAGACAGCGGTGACTTCGGCTGGTATCTCTCCGACATCCCGGTCCTCGACAACTTCGGCAACGAGATGCACTACGAGGTGCACTTCGACTACCTCAACGCCGTCTTCCCGGCCGAGTTCACCCCAACCGGCTACACGAGACAGCTTCACGACGATGTCGTCGAAGAAGAGACCGACTCGGATGTCCGTCCGGTCAAGCAAACCAACGGCTCAGAGACTCAGGCCATCTCCGGCGAGTTCACGCTCGTTGCCGACCAGATCGTCCACCGTCCCGACGCAGGCGTGGTGGGCGAGCTCGTCTTCAACCCGGAAGCAAATGTCGAAGTCGACTGCGCTGCCGGAAGGGCCCTCGTGAAACTAGACAACAGCGCCTCAACGGCTGAGGCTATGTACAACGTCGAGGTCTACCACGGTGACGTGGAGGAGGAGAACCGGATCAGCGGACAGTCCGGCATCCAGATCGTCTCGTCGGGAGACATTGCCTACTACGCCACGGCGATCCCACCGCCGGTCGGCCAGATCCTCACCGTGGTCGTCACGGCCACCGCAATACGGGATGGGTCAGACCTTGGCTATGAACCGAAGGTCGTCTGGGACCAGTCCGGAGTCGATTGTCCGGCAGGCTTTGCGGTGCAGGTCCAAGTCGAAACGGACTGCAACGCCGGCGGCACCCAGGTCACCCTCGGAACTCCGGGATCCGACCTCGGGGCACGATTCATCCTCACGCTGGTGGTCGATGGTGTCGAGACCGCCTTCGAATACGACCTCGACGCCGATGACAGCAACCTCGTCGTTCTCCCGATCGATGAAGACGCCGAATGGCACCTCGAATGGGTCGCCACCGACGATTCCGACCTGGACAAGTCCTTCGCCGGAAGCAGCATCCAGAAGGTCTTCGACTGTGAGCCCCCGGCATTCGAACCGACGATCCTGACCGGGCACGCCTGTACGGCCGCCGGCGGGGTCGCCACCGTGCTCATCGACAACCGTGTCTCCGACATCGACGCAACCGTCGAAATACGTCTCGGTTCCGAGTTGGTGTGGGGACCAGCAGTTGTCACCGCAGGCGCCCTCTCCAACGTCATCAGGATCCCTGCCGTCGACCTCGACACCCTCCGAATCTGGGCCTCTCCGATTGCCTCGGATACGGCCATCTCCGCAATGGCCGAGGAGACGGTCAACTGCCCGACCTTTGATCCGGATGCGTTGGTCACGGCGGATTGCGGGGTTGATCGTGCCTTGGTGGTTCTGGACAACTCGACGTCGACCGTTGACGCCTGGTTCACGGTGGAGGTCCATCGAGGCGGGGTCGACTGGGCTTCGCGGGTCGAAGACGAATCAGGGGTGCAACTGGTGCCCGCAGGGACAGCGGCCACCTATTCCCAGGGTCTTCCGCTGGTCTCAGGCGAGATGCTCAGCGTGGAGATCCGTGCTGACGCCTACCGGGAGGGCGTGTCGCTGGGATTCGACCCGGTGGTGGTCTGGAACCAGTCGGTGACCGACTGTCCCAACGGTTTCGCCATCCAGATCTACGTCACCGTGGATTGTGCACTCGGTGGGGCCAAGGCCGTGTTCTCGACGGTTGGTTCTGAGGTGGCGGTGGTCGCTACGGCAAACACCGTTGTCGACGGGACCGTGGTGGGAGTGAGCACCTACGAACTGTCGGCTAACGACACTGTGGACGTTCCGTTGTTGGTGCCGGACGGTTCTGAGTGGAGCCTGCAATGGTCCGTTGCTGATGCTGCGGAGCCGAGCCGAGCCTTCCACGGGGCGACAACGACACAGACTCTCGACTGCGAACCCGAGGAACCAACAACCACGGTGCCTCCGACAACTACCACAACGGTCGCAGAGGACTCGGTTCGCGTACCCCTCGTTGACCCAGATGATCCATGTGATGAGTGCTGCTGCGACCAAGAAGATCAATGCGGCCAGTGCTGCTGGCCGCTGTGGTGGTTCCTGCTCGTTGTCCTGGCCATGCTGCTCGGCTTGCTGGCCCTCATCGGCTTCCTTGCATTCACTGTCGCTTCTCTTGGCCGTCGCGCAGGCAACTATTGGGGGCCCGAAGACCGAGGTCCTGGCGGTAGTTCCGCGAGAGACCGTGATGAGGGTGTGCCCGGCGCCCCCCTCGATCTCGAGATTGAGCGCAAGGAGAACTCCGTCAAGTTCAAATGGGAGCGTGCTGAGACCGGGAGCCGCCCGACCGGGTACCTGATCGAGGGTCGGATCGGCAACGACTGGGTCGACATCCTCAACATGATCGGATGCGAAACCCGAGTGGCGATCAGGGCTTCAGAAGCCGAAGGGGTCAACGCCTGGCGGGTCTCCGGTGCCAACGAAAACGGGCGAGGTCGGGCTTCTGAAGAGGTCTTAGTCGAGCGGTCGATTACCCCAATCGCCGCACTCGGTTAAAGAACGTCGCGGTGACCATGCGAGTGGCAAGCGGCCGATTCAGAGCGTGGCGGTTCCGAAGGGGCCTGCTGGCTACTGCAGTTCTCTCCTCGGTCCTCGTGCCAGCCACTCTGGTTATCACCGCACAACCCGCGTTAGCTGCGCCCGGGACGTACTACTGCGATTCCTATTCGGCCAATCCGATCAAGGTCAACGACAACGGATCAGGTGGCTACGCAGTTGAACAACTCACCGTGTCTGGCCCCTCTTCGTCGTCTATCCACACCCTAGGGATCAGTGAGATCAATGCCCTTGGCATTAGCCCCGTGGATAAGAAGGCCTACGGAATCGTCGCCGGCTCCCAACTCGTCCGGTTCGACGACGACGAAGTCAGGTACGTGGCAGACGTGGAGGAAAGCGCCACACAGGGAACTTTCGATGTCCACGGCGACTACATCTACGGAGACGGCACCGGGGTTTACCGGGTCAGGCGCCCAGACCTCCTCACTGGTTATTCGTCGTCGTCCGACTCAGGGATCTCGGACCAAAGTTCAGCGACGAGCCTGGTCAGTGCGAGTAGCGGTCAGGTAGCGGACTGGGCGGCGATCCGGGCAGACCTCGGTAGTGGGGTTGCTAACTATCTGGTTGGTCTTGACGGCCAAGCCGGAAAGGTCGTGGTCGTCAAGTATCAGACCCACGGGGGAGCTTCGGATACGGCTACCGGCTCCACCATCACGAACCTGACTCCCTCCACGGCTTTTCCAAACACCAAACCTTGGCGAAATGCCTGGTATTGGCAAGGGCGTTTGATCTTCCAGCACAAGAACGGGGATGTTTACGAAGTCGGTACAAACCTAGCTAGCGACCTCAGCGGTACGGCAGACGTCACTGATCTGGGCAACGACGACGGCATCAAAGACGGCGACGGAATGAACTGCTTTGACGTCCCGGGTTTCACGGTCACCGAGTCGTCAGGGACGTCGGTAAACGAATCCGGGACAACCGACACGTTCACCGTTGTTCTCGACTCGAAACCCGCAGGCAATGTCGTAATTGGAGTCACGTCGGGAGACACCGGGGAGGCAACGGTGTCGGCGGCGTCGTTGACGTTCACCAGCAGCAACTGGGACAGCGCTCAGACGATCACCGTGACCGGCGTC